>NZ_JBIAPT010000006.1:14040-376314 GCF_042888425.1 Streptomyces sp. NPDC002889 | reverse complement strand
AGGGGGGACCCTGTGGGAGAGTAGGACGCCGCCGAACAATCATTGTGGGAAAGCCCCGCACCATCTGGTGCGGGGCTTTCCTGCGTTCAGGGTCAAATCCGGGAGACGGTACGTCACGAGCTCGGAGTGGTCACGGGGCTTCGCCCGCGTCGCGTGGTGTTGCCCTTCACCTTCTCGGGCCGGCCGACGTGGCAACTCAGGCGTCCGGACCAGGATGTGACGCCTGCTCGAAGTCGTCGTAGTGCCGATCCGGGCCGCGGACGAACGTGGCGGAGGAGACCAGGGTCTTCGCCGTGTCCAGGCCGTTATGTCCATCGCTGACCGGGCTGTCGCGGCCGGAGTTTCCGGAAGTTGCACGGGGCCACAAGGGGCGTATCCGCATGGGCAGATGGTGGCAGGAGGGAAGCGGTGGTCCAGAGAATGGATGGTTCGGAGTACACGTGGGTTCGGGGTATGATCTAGTCCGTTGCCGCGCGGGAGACCGCGGGAGGGCAACTGGCCCCTATAGCTCAGTCGGTAGAGCGTCTCCATGGTAAGGAGAAGGTCAACGGTTCGATTCCGTTTGGGGGCTCGCGTATGAGGAAGGCCCCCCGCCGAGTGGCGGGGGGCCTTCCTCGTTTCACTGCTTGTGGGGCTCCGGGACGCGCATCGCCAGGATGGCCATGTCGTCCGAGGCCGGCTCGGCCGCGAAGCGTTCGACCGCGCGCAGGACGCGTGCGGCGACCGCGCCCGCCGTCAGGCCCGTGCAGGTGGTGAGGAGCTCGCTCAGGCCGTCGTCGCCCAGCATGCGGGTGCCCTCACGGCGTTCGGTGACACCGTCAGTGACACACAGAAGGACGTCGCCCGGGTCGAGGGTGATGATCTGCTCGTAGAGCTCCAGGTCGTCCATGACGCCGAGCAGCGGCTGCGGATCCGCCGCGGGCTCGACCGTGCCGTCCTGGCGCAGGCGCAGGGGGAGCGGATGTCCGGCGCAGACGACCTTGAGGACAGCGCTGCCGTCCTCCTGGGGCCACAACTCGCCGTAGAGAAGCGTGAGGAAGCGGCTGCGGGAACCTTCGTCGAGGATCGCCGCGTTGAGCCGTTCCAGGACCGCCGGGCCACCGAAGCCCTCGCGGGCGAGCAGACGAAGGGCGTGCCGGGCCAGGCCCGTGACGGCCGCGGCCTCAGGTCCCGTACCGCAGACGTCACCGATGGCGAAGCCGTAGGCGCCGTCTTGGATGGGGAAGAGGTCGTAGAAGTCGCCGCCGACCTCGTTGCCTTCGCCGGCCGCGCGATAGATGACGTCGACCTCGACGCCGGGGATCTGGGGGAGCCCCGGTGGCAGCAGGCTTCGCTGCAGTGACTGGCTGATGGCCATGCGCTCGGAGTACAGACGGGCGTTGTCGAGGGCGAGTGCGGCCCGCCGGGAGAGGTCTTCGGCCAGTTCCAGGATTTCCTGGCGGAAGTGGTCGTCGGAGGGCTTGCCGAGCGTCAGCATGCCGATGACTCGGTTGCGGGCGACGAGAGGAAGGACGACGGTCTCGCCGCCGACCGCCGCGGAGGTGGCCAGCGTGGCACCGATGCCGGAGGAGACCGGTGGGGTCGAACCGAGACCCAGCTCGCGCTTGGAGGCCAGCAGTGCGGCACGCTGGGCGGCCTCCGCGGGCGCCGCCCACACGCGGGCACCCGGTGTGGGCACCGGGTCCGGCGGGTCGATCTTGGACAGCAACGCCTTGAGCCCGTCGATACGTTCCTCGTCCTCGTGGAGCACATAGCTGAGATACGGCTCCGAGGCCTGGTCGGCGATCGTGTAGACGGCGCACCACGTGGCCAGCGTCGGAACGGTCATCTGGGCCATCAGCGCCAGGGTCTGGTCCCGGTCGAGCGTGCCGGCCAGCAGGTCCGAGGCTTCGACGAGGAACGACAGCGAGCCGCGGCGAAGCCGCTCGAGTTCTCCGAGGCGCGCCGACTCGACGGCCAGCGCGATGCGGTCCGCGGCGAACTGGAGGCGCAGCGCCTCCTCGTTGGAGTAGCGGCCGGCCGATTCCGCGGCGACCCCGAGTGAGCCGGTGAGCCGGCCCTCCACCTTGAGAGGGACGGTGACCACGGAGCGCATGCCGGTGGAGTTGAGCAGGGGGACCGCTCCCGGGACGGCCATCAGGTCCTCGTGCACCGCGGGCATCCGGGCGGAACCGTACCGACCCGTGCCTGCTTCGACCTGGACGCGCGCGAAGCGCTGGCGCGCCGACGGCAGCCCGGTCGTGGCCCGTACCTCCAGCTCGGTCTCGTCGTCGGTGGCGAGCAGCAGGAAGGCGGCGTCGCCGTCGAGCATGTCACGGGCCCGTTCGACCGTGCGCTGGAGGAGACCGTCGAGGTCGTCGGGTGCCGGGGAACCGATGAACACCTCGAACGGGTCCGCGCCGCCGCTCTCGGAGCCGGTGTCCGTAACGGGAACCCGCTGCGGGCTCTGCAGCACCGCGCGTTCGTCGTCGCGTACGAGCAGGCAGACCGTCGACGGTTCGCCGTTCGCGTCGCGTACCCGAAGGTGTGACGCGTAAACCGGCACCACGCGGCCGTCGGTGCCACGGATCCCGTAACTGCCTTCCCAGCGGGACAGCCGCAGGGCCTCGGCGATGCCCGTGCCGATGCCCGGGGTGTGCGGCCAGGCGGCGAAGTCGGTGAGCGGTTTGCCGATGACCTGGTCGGCCGCATAGCCGAAGAGGTGCGCGGCGTCCTCGTTCCAGACGGTGATGCTGCCGGTGCGGTCGATCTGGGTGACGGCGACGCGTACCCGCTCGTCGGTGACCGGGAGCAGAGCGGTGGGCAGCACGGGACCGGCGGAGCGGGCGCCCACCGGGCGCTGGGGCAGATCGAGTTGGAACCACACCTGCTTGTAGGTGGGCGTGTACTCGACACCCCATCGGGAGGCCAGCGCCGCGCAGAGCAGCAGCCCTCGGCCGTTCTCACGGTCGGGGCTGACGTAGGTCCGGCCGCCGCCTTGGAGAGGAATCTCACGCTCCGGATAGCGGTCGGCAACCTCGACCCGTACGCCGTCCTCGGCGCGCAGACACAGGACATCGGCCGCTGTGCCGGCGTGAACCACCGCGTTGGTCACGAGCTCGCTGGTGAGTACCACCGCGTCGTCCACGACGTCGGCGTACCCCCAGCCCTGGAGGGTGTCGCGGACGAAGGCCCGTGCGGTCGCGACCGACCGCCCGACAGGGTCGAAACTGGCAGCCGCCCGCGCGGTGATCACTGAACTCCTCGTAGGCGTTTCGACGCCCGGCTCTGCCATGATCGGCCTGACCCTCCCGGTGCCCGGTGATAGAACGCACCCATGCCGCCCCCGCCGGGCGGACCGGGACGGTTGGACAGCCGGATGCCAGGTTACTTACCTTCACTGTCCGAGAGGATGCCGGACGTCACTGTTTCCGCCCACCTTGGGTGGGGACGCTATGCGAAGCTGCCGAACTGTTATGGCCTGGTTCCGGCATGGTGAAACACTGGGCAAGCTTCCTGAGACAGCCCAGGCAGTACGGTCAACCCCTGCGGGAGGGACACGGTGGAGTCTGGCGTGGCAGCGCGTGGCACGAGTACGCGCCCGAAAGGCGGACGGTCCCGGAACAATGGGACGACCGAAGTGGATACGGCGGCCCTGAACCGGTTGCTGGCGGCCTTGGTCTCGATGCGGGACGGCAACTTCCGCCGTCGTCTGACCGTGTCGGACGACGGGGTGATGGCCGATATCGCGGCCGTCTTCAACGAGGTTGCCGACCGTAACCTCCACCTGACGGGTGAGCTTGCGCGCGTACGCAGGATGGTCGGACGCGAGGGGAAGCTGACCGAGCGGCTGGAGACAGGGGCCTGCGAGGGCTCCTGGGCGGCCGCCATCGATGCGTCGAACGCGCTGGTCGACGATCTGGCGAGGCCGGTGTCCGAGGTCGGCCGGGTGCTCTCGGCGGTGGCCGAGGGTGATCTGGAGCAGCGCATGGAGCTGCGTTCCCACGCCGAGGACGGTGCCGACGCCTCGGCACGGCCGCTGCGCGGTGAGTTCCTGAAGGTCGCGCGCACGGTCAACAATCTGGTCGACCAGCTGTCGGCGTTCACCGACGAGGTGACGCGGGTCGCACTGGAAGTGGGCACCGAGGGCAAGCTCGGCGGCCAGGCCCAAGTGCGAGGTATGTCCGGTTCGTGGAAGGATCTCACGGATTCGGTCAACACCATGGCGTACCGGCTGACGGCGCAGGTGCGGGACATCGCGCTGGTGACGACGGCCGTGGCCAAGGGTGATCTGTCGCGGAAGGTCACCGTCCATGTGGCCGGCGAGATGCTTCAGCTGAAGAACACCGTCAACACGATGGTGGACCAGCTGTCCTCGTTCTCCTCGGAGGTCACCCGGGTGGCCCGCGAGGTCGGCACGGAGGGCGAGCTCGGGGGCCAGGCGACTGTGCCGGGTGTGGCGGGGGTGTGGAAGGACCTCACCGATTCGGTGAACACCATGGCCGGCAACCTGACTTCACAGGTGCGCGGTATCGCCGAGGTGACGACGGCCGTGGCCAACGGCGATCTGTCGCAGAAGGTCACGGTGAGCGCGCGCGGCGAGGTGGCCCAGCTCGCCGAGACCATCAACCAGATGACGGAGACGCTGCGGACGTTCGCGGACGAGGTCACCCGGGTCGCCAGCGAGGTCGGTGCGGAGGGCCTGCTCGGCGGTCAGGCGCAGGTGCCTGGCGCGGCGGGTACGTGGAAGGACCTCACCGATTCGGTGAACACGGTCTTCCGAAATCTGACCACCCAGGTGCGGGACATCGCGACGGTGACGACGGCGGTCGCGAGCGGTGATCTGTCGCAGAAGGTCACCGTCGACGTGGCCGGCGAGATGCTCGAGTTGAAGAACACCGTCAACACGATGGTGGACCAGCTGCAGTCCTTCGGTTCCGAGGTGACGCGGGTCGCGCGTGAGGTCGGCGTGGAGGGGCGCCTCGGCGGTCAGGCGGAGGTACCGGGTGCGGCGGGTACGTGGAAGGACCTCACCGATTCGGTGAACACCGCGTTCCGCAACCTCACCGGACAGGTGCGGGACATCGCCCAGGTGACGACAGCGGTCGCCAACGGTGATCTGTCGCAGAAGGTCACGGTCGATGTCGCGGGCGAGATGCTCGAGTTGAAGAACACCGTCAACACGATGGTGGCGCAGCTGTCGTCGTTCGCCGACCAGGTCACGCGCATGGCGAGGGACGTCGGTACGGAGGGCCGGCTCGGCGGCCAGGCACGCGTCGACGGCGTCAGCGGTACGTGGAAGGAGCTGACGGACTCCGTCAACTTCATGGCGGGGAACCTGACCTCGCAGGTCCGCCAGATCGCCCAGGTGACCACGGCGGTGGCCCGCGGCGATCTGTCGCAGAAGATCGACGTGGATGCGCGCGGCGAGATCCTGGAGCTGAAGAACACCATCAACACGATGGTCGACCAGCTCTCGGCGTTCGCCGAGCAGGTGACCCGGGTGGCGCGGGACGTGGGCACGGAGGGCCGGCTCGGCGGCCAGGCCCAGGTGCCGGGCGTCGCCGGTGTGTGGCGCGATCTGACCGACTCCGTGAACGGCATGGCCGAGAACCTCACCGGCCAGGTCCGTAACATCGCGCAGGTCGCCACCGCCGTGGCCCGTGGTGATCTGTCGCAGAAGATCGACGTGGATGCGCGCGGCGAGATCCTGGAGCTGAAGAACACCCTCAACACGATGGTCGACCAGCTCTCGAACTTCGCGGAGCAGGTGACCCGGGTGGCCCGCGAGGTGGGCACCGAGGGCATCCTCGGCGGTCAGGCCGAGGTCCAGGGTGTCTCCGGCACCTGGAAGGACCTCACACAGTCGGTGAACTTCATGGCGAACAACCTGACGTCCCAGGTGCGCAACATCGCCGAAGTGACGACGGCGGTCGCCAAGGGCGATCTGTCGAAGAAGATCACCGTCGATGCCAAGGGCGAGATCCTCGAGCTGGTGACGACGGTCAACACGATGGTCGACCAGCTGTCGGACTTCGCCGACGAGGTGACCAGGGTCGCTCGTGAGGTGGGTACGGAAGGTGTGCTGGGCGGCCAGGCGCGGGTGCGCGGGGTCACCGGCATCTGGAAGGACCTCAGCGACAACGTCAACCTGATGGCCAACAACCTGACCAACCAGGTGCGCAACATCGCCCGGGTCTCGGCGGCCGTCGCCAACGGCGATCTGACCAAGAAGGTGACGGTCGAGGCGCGCGGCGAGGTCGCGGAGCTCGCCGAGACCGTCAACACGATGGTGACGACACTGTCGTCGTTCGCCGACGAGGTGACCCGCGTGGCCCGCGAGGTGGGGACCGAGGGCGAGCTGGGCGGCCAGGCGCATGTGCCGGGCGTCTCCGGAACCTGGAAGGACCTCACCGAGTCCGTGAACTCGATGGCGTCCAACCTGACCGGGCAGGTGCGCCAGATCGCCACGGTCACGACCGCCATCGCCAAGGGTGATCTCACGCGGAAGATCGACATCGATGCGCGCGGCGAGATCCTGGAGCTGAAGACCACCATCAACACGATGGTCGACCAGCTGTCGTCGTTCGCCGAAGAGGTCACCAGGGTGGCCCGCGAGGTGGGCACGGACGGCCAGCTGGGCGGTCAGGCACGGGTGCGGGACGTCGACGGCACCTGGCGCGATCTCACCGAGTCGGTGAACGAGATGGCCGGGAACCTCACCCGTCAGGTGCGCGCCATCGCGGCCGTCGCCACCGCGGTGACCCGCGGGGATCTCAACCTCAAGATCGATGTGGATGCCGCGGGCGAGATCCAGGTCCTGCAGGACAACATCAACACGATGATCGCGAACCTTCGCGACACGACGCTGGCCAACGAGGAACAGGACTGGCTCAAGGGCAACCTGGCGCGTATCTCGGGGCTGATGCAGGGCCGGCGCGATCTCGACGACGTCGCCTCGCTGATCATGAGCGAGCTGACGCCCGTCGTCTCGGCACAGCACGGCGCGTTCTTCCTGGCGCTGGCGACCGGCAACGGCTCGGATGTGTCGGGCTCCGGGGAGCTGTCGTACGAACTGTGCATGCGCGGCAGTTACGGGTACTCCGCCGGTCTGATGCCGACGTCGTTCCGGCCGGGGGAGACGCTGATCGGCACGGCGGCGGAGGAGAAGCGGACCATCCAGGTCAATGTGCCGCCGGGCTATCTCAAGATCTCCTCGGGACTCGGCGAGGCCTCGCCGGCGTATGTGATCGTGCTGCCGGTGCTGTTCGAGGGGAAGGTCCTCGGGGTGATCGAGCTGGCGTCGTTCCAGCCGTTCACGCAGATCCAGCGGGACTTCTTGAACCAGATCGCCGAGATGATCGCCACGAGCGTCAACACCATCAGCGTCAACACCAAGACCGAGGTGCTGCTCAAGCAGTCGCAGGAGCTGACCGAGCAGCTGCGTGAACGTTCGGCGGAGCTGGAGAACCGGCAGAAGGCGCTGCAGGCGTCCAACGCCGAGCTGGAGGAGAAGGCGGAACTGCTGGCGCAGCAGAACCGCGACATCGAGGTGAAGAACACCGAGATCGAAGAGGCCAGGCAGGTGTTGGAGGAGCGGGCCGAGCAGCTTGCCGTCTCCATGCGCTACAAGTCGGAGTTCCTGGCGAACATGTCGCACGAGCTGCGTACGCCGCTGAACTCGCTGCTCATCCTGGCGAAGCTGCTCGCGGACAACGCGGAGGGCAATCTCTCGCCGAAGCAGGTGGAGTTCGCCGAGACGATCCATGGCGCCGGGTCCGATCTGCTGCAGCTGATCAACGACATCCTCGATCTGTCGAAGGTCGAGGCGGGCAAGATGGACGTGAGCCCGACCCGTATCGCCCTGGTTCAGCTCGTCGACTATGTGGAGGCGACGTTCCGGCCGCTCACGGCGGAGAAGGGGCTCGACTTCTCGGTGCGGGTCTCGCCGGAGCTGCCGGCGACGCTGCACACCGACGAGCAGCGGCTGCTGCAGGTGCTGCGCAATCTGCTGTCCAACGCGGTCAAGTTCACCGACAGCGGCGCGGTCGAGCTGGTGATCCGGCCGGCGGGCGCCGATGTACCCCAGTCCATCCGTGAGCAGCTGCTGGAGGCCGGGTCGCTGCGCGACGCCGACGCCGATCTGATCGCCTTCTCGGTGACCGACACGGGTATCGGGATCGCGGCGGGCAAGATGCGGGTGATCTTCGAGGCGTTCAAGCAGGCCGACGGGACGACCAGCCGGAAGTACGGCGGTACGGGACTGGGCCTGTCGATCAGCCGGGAGATCGCCCGGCTGCTGGGCGGCGAGATCCATGCGGCGAGCGAGCCGGGCCGTGGCTCGACGTTCACGCTGTATCTGCCGCTGCAGCCGAGCGAACTGCCGCCGCAGGGCTACCCGCAGCTCGAGCCGGGGGCCGCGGACGCGCAGGGCGGCGGGAGCGGGGCGCAGGACGGCGGAGTGCCGATGCAGTCGATGTCGTCCGGGTCCGCGAACCATGCGGGTCCTGCCGCGCTGTTCCGGCGTCGGCGCAAGGCTCTGGGGGCCGTTGGGCAGAACAACGCGCTGCCGGGCCGGGTGGGCGCGTCGGGGGCGCCTCAGGAGCCGTGGGCCGAGGCTGTCGCCGCTGAGGAGGTGCCTGAGCCGCGGCGGGTGTTCGCCTTCGACGGTGAGAAGGTGCTGATCGTCGACGACGACATCCGCAATGTCTTCGCGCTCACCAGCGTGCTGGAGCAGCACGGTCTTTCGGTGCTGTACGCGGAGAACGGCCGCGAGGGCATCGAAGTCCTGGAGCAGCATGATGATGTGACGGTCGTACTGATGGACATCATGATGCCGGAGATGGACGGCTATGCGACGACGACGGCGATCCGCAGGATGCCGCAGTTCGCGGGCCTGCCGATCATCGCGCTCACCGCGAAGGCGATGAAGGGCGACCGGGAGAAGGCCATCGAATCGGGCGCTTCCGACTATGTCACCAAGCCGGTCGATCCTGACCATCTGCTCGCGGTGATGGAGCAGTGGATGAGCGAGGAGTGACCGACTGGCGGGCGATTCCCGATGAGTTGCTGACTGAGTGTGGCCGAAGGAGTGTGAGACGGCTGCATCCGGGGAACCTTCTGGTCTCCTGCAGCGTTTCTGCTATGTGCACAGTGACATCGCGGTGACAGGGTGTGGCGACGGGCGGGGTGCGGCTACCATGACCGGCACAAGGACGGGCGGCGCAAGGGAGTCGTCCCCTGGGGCGGCGCCCGGTGCGTCCTCCAGCTCTCTGAGCTGGGGAGACCCCAAGCCGGGGCGAGGAGGACGGGGCATGGTGCAGAAGGCCAAGATCCTCCTGGTCGATGACCGGCCGGAGAATCTGCTCGCGCTGGAGGCCATCCTCTCTGCGCTCGATCAGACACTGGTGCGGGCATCGTCAGGGGAGGAAGCGCTCAAGGCGCTGCTGACGGATGACTTCGCGGTCATCCTGCTGGACGTCCAGATGCCGGGAATGGATGGATTCGAGACCGCCGCCCATATCAAGCGCCGCGAGCGGACCCGGGACATCCCGATCATTTTTCTCACCGCCATCAACCACGGGCCGCATCACACCTTCCGTGGCTACGCGGCGGGGGCCGTCGACTACATCTCCAAGCCGTTCGATCCCTGGGTGCTGCGCGCCAAGGTCTCGGTGTTCGTCGAGCTGTACATGAAGAACTGCCAGCTGCGCGAGCAGGCGGCGCTGCTGCGCCTCCAGCTGGAGGGCGGCGGCCAGGCGGGTGCGGGCGACAGCAGGGAGCCGGCCGGACTCCTCGCCGAACTCTCCGCTCGCCTCGCGGCAGTTGAGGAGCAGGCCGAGGCGCTCTCCAAGCAGCTCGACGACGACTCCGCGGACGCCGCGGCCGTGGCCACGGCCGCGCACCTCGAGCGCAAACTCACCGGACTGCGCCGCGCGCTGGACGCGCTGGAGCCCGGCACCGGCGGCGGCACGCCGAGGCTCCCCTCGCAGAGTTGACCGGGACCGAGCGCCCGACCGGCCTTTGAGGGAGCGTCAGTTCACTGCCCCGACCGGGGCGACACGAACGGGTGAAGCAGTAGGCACACGTGTCCACTGCCGTCGACACCGGTAACCTCACCACCATGGCCTCACGTACGTCCGGCAAGGGTTCCCAGGGCACGGCGGGCACCGCAAAGCCGCGCGCCGGCCGTACAACCGGCGCCGCGAAGCAAGCGGCGCCCGCCAAGAAGTCCGCCGCGAAGAAGACCGCGCCTGCCAAGAAGGCACCCGCCAGGAGAGCCGCCGCGAAGCGAGCGGCCGCACCGAAGCCCGCGCCGTCCCCCACGGGGGGCGTGTACCGTCTGGCGCGCGCCCTGTGGCTCGGCATCGCGCACGCGATCGGCGCGATGTTCCGCGGTATAGGGCGCGGTGCCAAGGGACTGGACCCCGCGCACCGCAAGGACGGTCTGGCACTGCTCCTGCTCGCACTGGCGCTCGTCGTCGCGGCCGGCACGTGGTCCAACCTGCGCGGCCCCGTGGGCGATCTCGTCGAGATGCTGGTGACCGGCGCCTTCGGCCGGCTCGACCTGCTCGTACCGATACTGCTGGCCGCGATCGCCGTCCGGCTGATCCTGTATCCCGAGAAGCCCGAGGCCAACGGTCGCATCGTGATCGGACTGTCCGCGCTCGTCATCGGCGTGCTCGGTCAGGTCCACATGGCCTGCGGCTCCCCCGGCCGGGGCGAGGGCACCGACGCCATGCAGGACGCGGGCGGCCTCATCGGCTGGGCCGCCTCCAAGCCGCTGATCTTCATCGTGGGCGAGGTGCTTGCCGTACCGCTGCTCGTGCTGCTCACGATCTTCGGACTGCTCGTCGTCACCGCCACCCCCGTCAATGCCATCCCCCAGCGGCTGCGGCTGCTCGGCTCCAGACTCGGCCTCGTCGCCCCGGCGTACGAGCCCGGCGCGGACGACGAGGCGACCGGTGACGAGGAGCGGTACGACGAGCAGTGGCGCGGGGCGATCCCCGCCCGCAGGCGTTCCTCCGCGCGCCGTGGCGGGAGCACCGACGACTACGACGCCGACCCTGCAGAGCAAGAGGCGCTTTCCAAGCGCCGGCGACCGCGCAGGCCCTCCGTACAGCCCGCCATGGGGCGGGAGATGGACGCCGTGGACGTGGCGGCCGCCGCGGCGGCCGCGCTCGACGGCGCCGTACTCAACGGCATGCCGCCCTCCCCGCTCGTCGCCGACCTCACCCGCGACGTCACAGCGGACCGGCAGCGCGCCGCATCCCCGGTGCCCTCCGCACGCGAGCCCGAGGAGCCCGCGCCGGATCAGAAGGCGTCCGTGCCGGATCTGACCCGGCCGGCACCCGATCCGTCCCGGTCCCAGCCCCTGCCGCCGCGCGCCGAGCAGCTGCAGCTGTCCGGTGACATCACCTACTCGCTGCCCGCGCTCGATCTGTTGGAGCGTGGCGGCCCCGGCAAGACCCGCAGCGCCGCCAACGACGCGATCGTCGCCTCGCTGACGAACGTCTTCGCGGAGTTCAAGGTCGACGCCGCCGTCACCGGCTTCACCCGCGGCCCCACCGTCACGCGGTACGAGGTGGAGCTGGGCCCGGCCGTGAAGGTCGAGCGGATCACGGCGCTGACCAAGAACATCGCGTACGCGGTGGCCAGCCCGGACGTACGGATCATCTCGCCGATCCCCGGCAAGTCGGCAGTGGGTATCGAGATCCCCAACACCGACCGGGAGATGGTCAACCTCGGCGATGTGCTGCGCCTCGCGGACGCCGCGGGCGACGATCATCCTATGCTCGTGGCGCTCGGCAAGGACGTCGAGGGCGGCTATGTGATGGCGAACCTCGCGAAGATGCCGCACGTCCTGGTCGCGGGCGCGACCGGGTCCGGTAAGTCGTCCTGCATCAACTGCCTGATCACTTCGGTCATGATAAGAGCGACCCCGGAGGACGTCCGGATGGTGCTCGTCGACCCCAAGCGGGTCGAGCTCACCGCCTACGAGGGAATCCCGCACCTGATCACGCCGATCATCACCAACCCCAAGCGGGCCGCCGAGGCCCTCCAATGGGTCGTGCGCGAAATGGATCTGCGCTACGACGACCTGGCCGCCTTCGGCTACCGGCACATCGACGACTTCAACCAGGCTGTGCGCAGCGGCAAGGCCAAAGCGCCGGAGGGCAGCGAGCGGGATCTGCAGCCGTACCCGTATCTGCTGGTCATCGTGGACGAGCTCGCGGATCTGATGATGGTCGCGCCGCGTGATGTCGAGGATGCCATCGTCCGGATCACCCAGTTGGCGCGAGCGGCCGGCATCCATCTGGTGCTGGCCACCCAGCGGCCGTCCGTGGATGTCGTCACCGGTCTGATCAAGGCGAATGTGCCCTCACGGCTCGCCTTCGCCACCTCCTCGCTCGCCGACAGCCGGGTCATCCTGGACCAGCCGGGCGCGGAGAAGCTGATCGGCAAGGGCGACGGGCTCTTCCTCCCGATGGGTGCCAGCAAGCCCACCCGTATGCAGGGCGCGTTCGTCACGGAGGCAGAAGTCGCCGCGGTCGTGCAGCACTGCAAGGATCAGATGGCCCCCGTCTTCCGCGACGACGTCGTGGTCGGCACCAAGCAGAAGAAGGAGATCGACGAGGACATCGGCGACGATCTGGATCTGCTCTGCCAGGCCGCCGAGCTCGTCGTCTCCACCCAGTTCGGCTCGACGTCGATGCTCCAACGCAAGTTGCGGGTGGGCTTCGCGAAGGCCGGCCGGCTGATGGATCTCATGGAGTCGCGCAACATCGTGGGGCCCAGCGAGGGCTCCAAGGCGCGCGACGTCCTGGTGAAACCGGACGAATTGGATGGAGTGCTTGCGGTGATCCGGGGGGAGTCTCATTCGTGAGGGTTCGACGAGCAACCGTTTCCCTTGGTCGTACGTCAAGTTGGAGGGAGGGACAGAGCTGATGTCCCGAGCCTCGGAATGCCCGGCCATTCCGATGGCGTAAAGACTCCTACCGCCCGGTTGCCCCACCCTTTCGTACCACCCATAGACTGAACCTCCAGCAGGTGGTTACACGCTCGAAAGGCGCCCCCGTGTCCATCGGCAACTCCCCCGAAGACGACCGGCCTTCAGTCGAAGACGACCGGCCTTCGATCGGTCACGCGCTGCAGCAGGCGCGTATCGACGCAGGTCTCACCGTTGACGAGGTCAGTGCCTCCACCCGGGTGCGCGTCCCCATCGTGCACGGGATCGAGGAGGACGACTTCACCCGCTGCGGCGGCGATGTGTACGCCCGCGGCCATATCCGTACGCTCGCTCGCGCCGTCGGGCTCGATCCCGATCCCCTGGTCTCCCAGTACGACGCGGAGCACGGCGGACGGCCCTCGCCCACGCCCGCGGCGCCGCTCTTCGAGGCCGAACGGATCCGCGCCGAGCCCCGCCGCCCGAACTGGACCGCGGCCATGGTCGCCGCGATCGTCGCCGTGGTCGGCTTCGCCGGATTCACGCTCTTCAACGGCGGCGGCGACAGTGGCCAGGACACCCAGGTCGCCGAGGGGTCCGCGCCCGAGAAGACAAGCCCCCCGAAGGCGCCGCCGAGCAAGCCCGCCGATCCCAAGCCCGACCCGTCGGACAGCGCCATCGCGGCTGTTCCGTCGGACAAGGTGACGGTGAAGCTCTCGGCCGTCAACGACAAGAGCTGGATCTCCGCCAGGTCGCACAACGGCAAGCTGCTCTTCGACGGCACGCTGGCGAAGGGCGAGAGCAAGACCTTCCAGGACGACGAGCGCGTCGATCTGATCCTCGGTAACGCAGGTGCGATCGAGCTGTACGTGAACGGCAAGAAGGTCGAGGCCGAGTTCGAAATGGGTGGCGTCGAGCGGCTTTCGTACACCAAGGGCGACCCCGAGGTGGGCTAGCGCCCGGTACGTAAATCCGCCGGGGCGACGGTAGGAGGGGGCGCAGAACCCTCGCGGCAAGGGCGTCGGTCAGGACAAAGTAGTCTTGAGTCCATGCCCGAACGCCGTACCGTCGCCCTTGTCACTCTTGGCTGCGCCCGTAACGAGGTGGACTCGGAGGAACTCGCAGGCCGCTTGGCAGCGGACGGCTGGGAGCTCGTCGAGGACGCCTCCGACGCAGATGTCGCCGTCGTCAACACCTGCGGATTCGTCGAGGCCGCCAAGAAGGACTCCGTCGACGCCCTGCTCGAAGCCAACGATCTCAAGGACCACGGCCGGACCCAGGCCGTGGTGGCCGTCGGCTGCATGGCCGAGCGATACGGCAAGGAGCTCGCGGATGCGCTGCCCGAGGCCGACGGTGTGCTCGGCTTCGACGACTACGCCGACATCTCCGACCGGCTGCAGACCATCCTGAGCGGTGGTACCCACGCGTCGCACACCCCGCGCGACCGGCGCAAGCTGCTGCCGCTGAGCCCCGTCGAGCGGCAGCAGGCGACCGAGGTGGCCCTGCCCGGCCACGGAGATGTCGCCCCGGCACCCGAGGACCTGCCGGAGGGCGTCGCCCCGGTGTCCGGTCCGCGCGCGCCGCTGCGACGCCGCCTCGGCACCAGCCCCGTGGCGTCGGTGAAGCTCGCCTCCGGCTGCGACCGGCGCTGCTCCTTCTGCGCCATCCCCTCCTTCCGTGGCTCCTTCATCTCACGGCGGCCCAGCGATGTGCTGGGCGAGACCCGCTGGCTGGCCGAGCAGGGCGTCAAGGAGGTCATGCTGGTCTCCGAGAACAACACCTCGTACGGCAAGGACCTCGGCGACATCCGGCTCCTGGAGACCCTGCTGCCCGATCTGGCGGCGGTCGACGGCATCGAGCGGGTACGGGTCAGCTATCTGCAGCCCGCCGAGATGCGGCCCGGCCTGATCGACGTCCTCACCTCGACGCCGAAGGTCGCGCCGTACTTCGACCTGTCCTTCCAGCACTCGGCCCCCGGTGTGCTGCGCGCGATGCGGCGCTTCGGCGACACCGAGCGGTTCTGGGAGCTGCTGGAGACCATCCGTACCAAGGCCCCCGCGGCCGGCGTCAGGTCCAACTTCATCGTCGGCTTCCCCGGCGAGAGCGAGGCGGACTTCGCCGAGCTGGAGCGTTTCCTCGGCGCTGCCCGCCTGGATGCCATCGGCGTCTTCGGTTACTCCGACGAGGAGGGCACCGAGGCGGTCTCCTACGACGGCAAGCTGGACGCCGACGTCATCGCAGAGCGGCTCGCGCATCTGTCCAGACTGGCGGAGGAGCTCACCGCGCAGCGTGCCGAGGAGCGCCTCGGCGAAAGCCTCGAGGTGCTCGTCGAGTCCGTGGACGGCGAGGACGGCGCCGTGGGCCGCGCCGCACACCAGGCCCCCGAGACCGATGGCCAGGTCGTCTTCACCACTGCAGAGGGGCTTGTGCCCGGCCGTATGGTCATGGCGAAGGTCGTGGATACGCAGGGCGTCGACCTGGTGGCCCACTGTCTTGGCGAGGAGGCGGGCAGATGACCGGAGTGCCGGCATCCGCGGCGGGCGGGACCGGTAGGCCGGCGCCCGGCCGCAAGCTGGGCGCTGCGGCCGTCAATCAGGCCAGCCTGTGGAACATCGCCAACATCCTGACCATGCTGCGGCTGGTCCTGGTACCCGGCTTCGTGATGCTCATGCTGCAGGACGGCGGGTACGACCCGGTCTGGCGTGCCTGGGCCTGGGCCGCGTTCGCCGTCGCCATGATCACCGACATTTTCGACGGGCATCTGGCGCGCACGTACAACCTGGTCACGGACTTCGGGAAGATCGCCGACCCGATCGCCGACAAGGCGATCATGGCGGCGGGCCTGATCTGTCTGTCGGCGCTCGGTGATCTGCCGTGGTGGGTGACCGGAGTCATTCTCTTCCGCGAGCTCGGCATCACGCTGATGCGGTTCTGGGTGATCCGGCACGGAATCATTCCGGCCAGTCGCGGAGGCAAGATCAAGACCCTTGCGCAGGGCACGGCGGTCGGCATGTACGTCCTGGCGCTGACCGGCCCGCTGGCGACCCTGCGCTTTTGGGTGATGGCCGTGGCCGTCCTGCTGACGGTGGTCACCGGGCTCGACTATGTGCGACAGGCGATCGTACTGAGGCGCCGCGGCCTCGCCGAGGAGCGGGACGCGGCACCGGCGGATCAGGCCGGAGACCAGGCCGGGGAGGGCCCGGCCAGGTGAACACCGCGGCTCGGGTGCTCGCGCTGCTCGCGGAGCGTGGCGAGTCGCTGGCCGTCGCCGAGTCGCTCACAGGCGGTCTGGTGGCCGCCGAGCTGACGTCGGTACCCGGAGCCTCCCGGACCTTCCGCGGCTCCGTCACGGCCTACGACACCACTCTGAAGAGGGATGTTCTGAGGGTCGACGGGACCCTTCTGGAGCAGCAAGGGGCCGTGGATCCCGAGGTCGCGGGGCAGATGGCGGTCGGTGTGCGGGATGTGCTCGGTGCCGTTTGGGGCATCGCCACCACGGGTGTCGCAGGGCCCGAACCGCAGGACGGACAGCCGGTCGGGACGGTCTATGTGGCCGTCGCGGGGCCGGGCGGCCCGGCGAAAGTCGCCGCATTGCGGTTGAACGGGGACCGTGCGGAAATCCGTAGAGAGAGTGTACGGAGCGTGCTCGAGCTGCTCTGCGGAGAACTGGGCACGAATGCGCGGACACGCGATACGGAACAGAACGGGGGGACTTGATGTTTGCAGCCCTGAGTGAACACGACATCGCTCCCCGCACGGCCGCGGCGCGAGGCGGTACGGTGGGGCGTGAAGGATGCGGCTACGCGGTCCGAGGAGGGAGCCACCGATGATTCTGCTCCGTCGCCTGCTGGGTGACGTGCTGCGTCGGCAGCGCCAGCGCCAGGGCCGTACTCTGCGCGAAGTCTCCTCGTCCGCCCGAGTATCGCTCGGCTATCTCTCAGAGGTGGAGCGGGGTCAGAAGGAGGCATCTTCCGAGCTGCTCTCCGCGATCTGCGACGCGCTTGACGTACGGATGTCCGAGCTCATGCGTGAAGTGAGCGACGAGCTGTCGCTGGCCGAACTGGCCGAGTCGGCAGCCGCCAGCGAGCCGGTGCCTGCGCCAGTACGCCCGATGCTCAATTCCGTCTCCGTGACGTCGGTGGCAGGTGTGCCGACGGAGCGGGTGACGATCAAGGCGCCTGCGGAGGCGGTCGACGTCGTCGCCGCCTGATCCGCAAGAGCTCTGCCCGGCTTGGTTTGTCACTGGGCCCCGGTTGGTACCCGAGTGCCGATCGGGGCCTTCGGTTTTCCCCGAATGACCGTTCCGTGCACCTATGCAATGGTGGACGGTATCGGCAAACCGAGTGGAGGCGTGCATGTCTGTCGTGAAGAGCCCGCTGTCCGACGCGGACCTGAAGACCGTCGGCGGTGCCCTGCAGGGTGCCCTCGTGGATCTCGTGGATCTCGGCCTGGTGGCCAAGCAGGTCCACTGGAACGTGGTGGGCCCCCGTTTCCGGTCCGTGCACCTTCAGCTCGACGAGGTCGTGGCCACGGCGCGGCAGCACTCGGACATCGTGGCGGAGCGAGCCTCGGCGATCGGTGTGGCACCGGACGGACGGGCTGCGACCGTGGCGGCACAGAGCGCGATCGGCGCGGTGCCGGACGGATGGATCAAGGACGGGGACGCCGTGAAGACGCTGGTGGACGGGCTGGACGCGGTCATCGTGCGGATGCGGGAGCGCGTCACCGCGACCGCGGACCCGGATCCGGTGAGCCAGGACATTCTCATCGGGCTCACGGCGGATCTCGAGAAGCACGCCTGGATGTTCCAGGCGGAGAGCGCGTAGCAGGCAGGGCGGCCCGGAGCCGGTCGTTCCCGGGTTGCCCCTGAACGCGGTTTCGGGATCACCGTGCAGCGGGTCGCACCGGCCGGTCGGTCAGTCGCGCTCGTGCGGCGGTGGGGCGACCTGTCCGGCCGTGCGCCGGGTCTGCCATCCGTGCGCCCTCCCGGGGATTGCTCGCGTCGCACTAGCGTGGACCGGAGGAGGCAGCCATGGCAGGACGCGGGGCGGTCCTCGTGCCCGTCGTCGCGCTCGGGCTCGTGGTGGGCGGAGTGTGGTGGTGGGCCGTGCTGCGGCTGCTGCTGGTGCCGGAGCAGTCCGGGGCCATCGAGGGGGCTGTGGCGGCCGGCGGCTGGGGGCTGAGTCTGCTTCCCGTGCATGTGACGGCGGCCCGAGGGGTCACCAGGGCATCACGACGCCGCCGTTCGGGCGCAGTATCTGACCCGTCGTGAACGACGAGGCATCGCACGCCAGGTGAAGCACCGTATGGGCAATGTCCTCGGGCTCACCGACCCGGCGCAGGGGGGACATTCTCACCAGCGCGGATTCCGCCTGGTGCTGGAGTTCGGCGTCGTGACGGTCGGTCATCGGGGTGCGTACCCAGCCCGGGGCGACGGCGTTGACGCGGATGGAATGCGGTCCGAGTTCGGTCGCCAGGGTCTTGGTCAGCTGGACCACTGCCGCTTTGGCCACGCTGTAGCAGAGCAGCCCGGCATGGGCGGCGTCCATGGCGCCCGAGGCCATGGTGATGATCGAACCCCGGGTCCCTGCGGCGATCATGGCGCGGGCCGATTCCTGGCAGGCGTGCAGCACTCCCTTGAAGTTGATGGCGAGGACGCGGTCGAGGTCCTCGTCCCGGGTCTCAAGGACCGGGCTGGTGTGCATGACTCCGGCGATGGCGGCCATGATGTCGAGCCGCTCGGCGCTGTGGATGGCTGTCCGCAGCCGGGCGCGGTCGGTGACGTCGACGGTGTGGGTCACGGCTGTGCCGCCGATGTCGTCGATCCTGGTCCGGGTTTCGTCGAGGCCCTTCTCGTCCAGGTCGGCGCAGTGGACGGACGCGCCCGCCTCTGCGAGCAGCACGGCAGTGGCACGGCCGATACCGCTCGCCGCTCCGGTGACGAACGCGGTGCGGTCGGTGAGGTCGTACGCCGTGAGGGCCATGCGGGGACCGTACGACCGGATCTGACGGATCGTCAACTGGTCGGTCCCGATTGGCAGCGAGGACACCAGTAGGTGGGGCGCCGGCGGCTGCCGTCGCCCTGGTCGGCCTTGCGGACAGGGGTCCCGCAGCGTGGGCAGGGGCGGCCTTCGCGACCGTATACGTACAGCAGCTGGGAGCCGGTGGCCGTGGTGCGGCGGTGGGGGCGGTCCTTGTTCGTCTCGAGGAGGCGACGGGCGGTCGCCACAAGCCGCTCGGGAGTACCGGGCGGCAGCTCGCCGACGGGCAGCCAGGGCGTCACGCGTGCCAGGAAGGCGAGCTCGGACTTGTAGACATTGCCGAGCCCGGCGAGAATGCGCTGGTCGAGAAGGGCCTCGCCGAGGGGGCGGGTGGGGTCGGCGACCAGATGGGCCACGGCGGTCGCGGGGTCCCAGTCCGGGCCCAGGAGATCGGGTCCCAGATGGCCGACCACCTGGTCCTCGTCGGCGGTGCGCAGCAGTTCCAGTACGGGCAGCCGATAGCCGACGGCGGTGTGTTCCGCGTTGCCGAGGATCGCGCGGATCTGGTGCTCCGGGCCGCCGCGCCGGCGCTCTCCCGCGTCGTACACCTGCCAGGAGCCGTCCATGCGCAGATGCGAGTGCAAGGTCAGTCCGCCCTCGATACGCGTCAGCAGGTGCTTGCCGCGCGGAGTGACGTCCAGGACGCTCCGACCGGTGAGATCGGCGGTGGCGAAGCGCGGAACGCGCAGATCGGACTGCGTCAGCAGACGGCCCGCGAGAGCCGCGTGCAGACGCTGCGCGGTCTGCCAGACGTTGTCTCCTTCGGGCATGACATCCATCATGCGGGACGCAGGACCCGAGGGGCGCGGCCGGTCGCAGGGCGCTGTGGGACCGAAGGCGTGCCCTCGGCAGCGGCTCAGGAGAGCGGGCGGTCGGGTCAGGGACGCATCCGCAGCCCCCTGGGGGTGGCGTGGAACCCGGCGGCCTCCAGCGCGCGGGCCAGCGGCGAGGTGAGCGCCGGTGATCCGTTGATCCGCTCCACGGTGACCGTGCCGAGCGCACCACCGTGCGCCGCAGTGGCGAGGGCTTCGGCAGCGGCATGCAGATCCGGGCAATCCTCGTCTGTCGCCCAGGACAGCAGGGTCTTGCCGCCCCGCTCCATGTAGAGCGTCAGCTCGCCGTCGACCAGCACCACCAGGGAACCCGCCTTGCGCCCCGGCTTGTGACCGGCGCCCGTCGGCGGCTCCGGCCACGACAGCGCCGCGCCGTACGCATTGGCCGGGTCGGCAGCGGCCAGCACGAGCGCGCGCGGCGCTGCCCGGCCCTCGGCCCGGTCCCGGGCGCCCGCCGCCGCGCGCAGGCGGTCGACCGCGCCGTCCATCGCGAACTGGGCGGCACCCAGCCCCTCGACGACGTAGCCCCGCCGCGCCTGCCCGCTGTCCTCGAAGGCCGACAGGATGCGGTAGGTGGCGGAGAAACCGCCCTCCACACCCTCGGCCGCGACCGCGCCTCGTGTCACCACGCCATGACGGTCCAGGAGCGTACGGGCGAGAGCATGCGCCCGGTGGGTCGGCTCGGGCTCGGCCGTCGGCAGCAGGGACCAGCGACCGCTCACGGTCGGCGGGCCGGTACGGGATGCGGGGCGGGCGGCAGCGGTGAGGCTGCCGTAACGCCCCCGGGGCACGGTGCGCTTGGCGCGGTGGGCGGTGGACCCCGCGGTGCGCCCCGATCCGAGCAGCGATCGCAGCGGGGCGAGAGTGTCGTTGGTGAGCCGGCCGGACCAGGCGAGATCCCAGACGATGTCGGCCAGTTGGGCATCCGTCGCGTCCGGATGGGTGGTGACCCGGACCTGGTCGGCGATCTGGCGGAAGAACAGGCCGTATCCACCGGAGAGCACGGTGAGGACCGACTCGTGGAGGGCCGTCAGCTCCAGCGGATGGGGAGCCGCAAGCAACAGGGGCGCGGCGTCGGCGAGGTAGAGGGAGATCCAGCCGTCCTTGCCGGGCAGCGCGCCCGCGCCGGCCCACAGCACCTCGCCCGTCGTGGTCAGTTCGTCGAGGAGCGTGGGGCTGTAGCCGCTGACCCGGGAGGGGAGGATCAGCTTCTCGAGGGCGGAGGCGGGCACCGCCGCCCCCTGCAACTGCTCGACAGCGCGGGCCAGTCCGTCGATGCCGCGCAGGCTGTTGCTGCCCAGGTGCTGCCACTGCGGCAGGAAGGCGGCGAGGGCAGCCGGCGGCACAGGCTCCACCTCATGGCGCAGGGCGGCCAGCGAACGGCGGCGCAGCCGGCGCAGCACACCCGCATCGCACCACTCCTGACCGATGCCGGAAGGATGGAACTCGCCCCGGACGACCCGGCCGCTCGCCGCCAGCCGGTGCAACGCCCCGTCCGTGACCGCCGTGCCGAGCCCGAAGCGGGCCGCAGCCTGCGCCGAGGTGAACGGGCCGTGCGTGCGCGCATACCGGGCGAGAAGATCGCCGAGCGGGTCCTTGACCGGTTCCGTGAACGCCTCCGGAACCCCCACGGGGAGCGCTGTGCCCAGCGCGTCGCGCAGCCGGCCGGCGTCCTCGATCGCAGCCCATTGGTCGGCGCCCGCGATCCGCACCCGGATGGCCCGGCGTGAACCGGCCAGGTCCTCGGCCCACTGCCGTTCGCCCCCGCGCTCGGCCAGCTCGGCGTCGGTGAGCGGACCCAGCACCCGCAGCAGATCGGCGACGCCTTCGACATCCTTGATCCGCCGGTCGTCGGTGAGCCACTGCAGCTCCCGCTCCAGCTCGGTCAGCACATCCGCGTCGAGCAGCTCCCGCAGCTCTGCCTGGCCCAGCAGCTCGGCGAGCAGCCGGGAGTCGAGGGAGAGCGCCGCTGCCCGCCGCTCGGCGAGGGGAGAGTCCCCCTCGTACAGGAACTGGGCGACATAACCGAAGAGCAGCGAGCGGGCGAAGGGCGAGGGCTCGGGGGTCGTGACCTCGACCAGCCGGACCCGGCGGGACTCGATGTCCCCCATCAGCTCCGTCAGGCCGGGAACGTCGAAGACGTCCTGAAGGCATTCGCGGACCGCTTCCAGGACGATCGGGAAGGATCCGAACTCGCTCGCCACCTGCAGCAGTTGGGCCGCGCGCTGGCGCTGCTGCCACAGTGGGGTCCGCTTTCCGGGGCTGCGCCGGGGCAGCAGCAGCGCACGGGCGGCGCACTCGCGGAAGCGGGCGGCGAACAGAGCGGAGCCGCCGACCTGGTCCGTGACGATCTGGTTGATCTCGCCCTTGTCGAAGACCGCGTCCGCCGCGCCGATCGGGGCCTGCTCGCTGTCGTACGCCGTGTCCGGACGGACCGGATCCTGGTCGAGCAGGTCGAGCCCCATCAGGTCGACGTCCGGCAGCCGCAGCACGATGCCGTCGTCGGCGTGCATGACCTGTGCGTCCATGCCGTAGCGCTCGGCGAGCCTGGCGCCCAGCGCCAGCGCCCACGGCGCGTGCACCTGGGCACCGAACGGGGAGTGGATCACGACCCGCCAGTCGCCCAGCTCGTCGCGGAACCGTTCCACCAGGATGGTGCGGTCGTCGGGGACATGACCGCAGGCCCGGCGCTGCTCGTCCAGATAGGCCAGCACGTTGTCGGCGGCCCAGGCGTCCAGACCGGCGGCGAGCAGACGCAGCCTGCCGTCCTCGGCGGACAGGCCGCCGACCTCCCGCAAAAATGCCCCGACCGCGCGACCCAGCTCGAGCGGGCGGCCGAGCTGGTCGCCCTTCCAGAACGGCAGCCGGCCCGGAACACCGGGTGCGGGGGAGACCAGCACCCGGTCGCGCGTGATGTCCTCGATGCGCCAGGACGTGGTCCCGAGGGTGAAGACATCGCCCACCCGGGACTCGTAGACCATCTCCTCGTCGAGCTCGCCGACCCGGCCGCCGCCCTTCTTGGGATCGGCCCCGGCGAGAAAGACGCCGAACAGGCCGCGGTCGGGGATGGTGCCGCCGGACGTCACGGCGAGGCGCTGCGCACCGGGCCGGCCAGTGACCGTACCGGCGATCCGGTCCCACACCACCCGCGGGCGCAGCTCGGCGAAGGCGTCCGAGGGATAGCGGCCGGCGAGCATGTCGAGGACGGCGGTGAACGCCGACTCCGGAAGGGAGGCGAACGGCGCGGCGCGGCGGACGAGTGCGAGGAGGTCGTCGAACTGCCGGCTGTCCAGCGCGACCATCGCGACCAGCTGCTGGGCCAGCACGTCCAGCGGATTGGACGGAATGCGCAGCGACTCGATGGAGCCGGTGCGCATTCGCTCGGTGACCACGGCCGCCTGCACCAGGTCGCCGCGGTACTTGGGAAAGACGACGCCCGTGGAGATCGCGCCCACCTGGTGTCCGGCGCGGCCCACCCGCTGCAGCCCCGATGCCACCGACGGCGGCGACTCCACCTGGACCACCAGGTCCACCGCACCCATGTCGATGCCCAGCTCCAGGCTGGAGGTGGCGACGACCGCGGGCAGCCTGCCCGCCTTCAGGTCCTCTTCGACCAGCGCACGCTGTTCCTTGGAGACCGACCCGTGGTGGGCGCGGGCGAGCAGCGGCGGCGCTCCCTGCGCGGCGCCGGACTGCGCCATGATCTCGGCCGGCGGAGCGCCGTCGGGCATCGCCTCGCCCGTGGCCCGCTCGTACGCGATCTCGTTGAGGCGGTTGCACAGCCGCTCCGCGAGGCGGCGCGAGTTGGCGAAGACGATCGTCGAGCGGTGCGCCTGGACGAGATCGGCGATCCGCTCCTCCACATGCGGCCAGATGGACGGCTTCTCCGCACCGCCGCCGGACGCGTCGGTGGCGGGGGAGCCTCCCAGCTCGCCAAGATCCTCGACCGGGACGACCACGGAGAGGTCGAACTCCTTGCCCGAGGGTGGCTGAACGATCTCCACACGTCGCTGCGGCGACAGAAAGCGGGCCACTTCGTCCACCGGCCGCACCGTCGCCGACAGCCCGATCCGGCGGGCCGGGCGCGGCAGCAGCTGGTCCAGGCGCTCCAGCGACACGGCGAGATGCGCGCCGCGCTTGGTACCGGCGACGGCATGCACCTCGTCCAGGATCACCGTCTCGACGCCCGCCAGCGCGTCCCGCGCGGACGAGGTGAGCATCAGGAACAGTGACTCGGGCGTGGTGATCAGGATGTCCGGCGGTCGGGTGGCCATGGATCGCCGCTCGGCGGGCGGGGTGTCGCCCGAGCGGATACCCACCCGCACGTCGGGCTCCGGCAGCCCGAGCCGGACGGACTCGTGCCGGATGCCGGTCAGGGGGCTGCGGAGGTTGCGCTCCACATCGACGGCGAGTGCCTTGAGCGGCGAGACGTACAGGACCCGGCAGCGCATCTTGACGTCCGCGGGCGGCGGGGCCGACGCGAGCTGGTCGAGCGCGGCCAGGAAGGCGGCCAGCGTCTTGCCGGAGCCCGTCGGAGCCACGACCAGCGCGTCCGAGCCTTTCCCGATGGCCCGCCACGCCCCCTCCTGTGCGGCCGTGGGCGCGCTGAAGGCCCCCGTGAACCAGCTTCGGGTCGCGGGGGAGAAGAGATCGAGTGCAGTGCCGGCCATGTCCCCCATCGTGCACCCGACCACTGACAACGGACGCGGCCCCAGGATGCGGGCAACGGACGCTCCGGATGTCCGCGTCAGGCGTGGCCGGTGTCCGCGACGCCCGTCCACGACCCGGACGGGCGACACCCTGCCCCTGCAAGCGGCGCAGAATGGACTGTATGGACATGGCCGGGGCAACGGACGGGAAGGACGAATGGGCACGGCACTGGCAGTACCCGGGCGTGCCCGGCCTCGATCTGCTGAGGGCCCGCTATGTGCGCCACTCCTTCGCCCGCCACAGCCATGAGGGATTCGTCCTCGGCGCGGTCCGCAGCGGGATCGAGGACGTGTTCATGCCGGAGGGCACCATCCGGGCCAGGCCCGGCACCGTCGTCATGATCAACCCCGAAGTGCCGCACTCCGCCCGCGCCGGGGTGCCCGAGGGCTGGGTGTACTCCACGCTCTACCCGTCGTCCCGGCTGGTCGCCGGTATCGCCACGGAGATGACCACGCTGCAGGGCACCGCGGGATTCGCCGAGACCATCGTCGAGGACCCGGACACCGCCCGCCTCGTGCACGAGGTGCACCGGGCGGCCGAGGAAGGCAACGCGCTCGCCGCCGACAGCCTGCTGCGCGTCGCTGTAGCCCGGCTGCTGTGCCGGCACGGCCGCTCCCTGCCCACTCGTACGCCCCTCGCGTCCGGCGCACGCACCGCAGCCCTCGCCAGACAACTCCTCGAGGAACGCATGGCCGATCCGCCGTCCCTGGAAGAGCTGGCACATGAACTGGGCACCAGCCCGTTCGCCCTGCTGCGCGCGTTCAAGGCCAGTTACGGGCTTCCACCCCACACCTGGCTCACCGACGCTCGCGTACGCACCGCCCGCCGCTTGCTGGATTCGGGCACCGCGCCCGCCGACGCCGCCATCGCCGTGGGTTTCACCGACCAGCCGCATCTGAACCGGCACTTCACCCGGATCGTCGGCGTGCCGCCAGGGGCGTACCGCAGGGAGCGCGCGGGTATGCGCACCGAGCCCGCTCCTTCGTCGGGACGCAAGCGGCCGTGATCAACACGGCTCGGGAAAGCCGCGGTTCCCGGGGTTCGCTTACTCAGCCGCCCAGCCACGACCGTCGAACCGGGCGTTGGCGTGCGGACGGGCGCAAGAACGTACAAGACCGACGACGGCGGCCCCGCCTACCGTCCGGGACGTGGCAGAACAGACAGCTCACCCAGAGACACCCACCGGCCGGGCAGCGGCCCCGGCCGGGCAGCCGGTGCCCAAGCCGGACTCGGCCGTCGTACGCGACGCACTCGGCGTCGGCATCGCCGTCGGCCTGTCCGGGTTCGCCTTCGGAGTGACTTCCGCGGGATCCGGCCTCAGCCTCCTGCAGACCTGCGCGCTCAGCCTGCTCGTCTTCACCGGAGCCTCGCAGTTCGCGCTGGTCGGAGCGATCGCGGCCGGTGGGAACCCGCTCGCAGCTGCCGCGGGCGCGTTCTTCCTCGGCGTACGCAACGCCTTCTACGGGCTCAGGCTGTCCCAGCTGCTCGCACTGCCCCGCTTCGTACGGCCTTTCGCTGCCCACTGGGTGATCGACGAGACCACCGCCGTCGCGCTCGCCCAGCCCACGCGGCGCAGCGTCCGGCTCGGCTTCACGGTCACCGGGCTCACGCTGTACGTGCTGTGGAACCTGACCACGCTGCTCGGGGCGCTCGGAGCCGAGGCGCTCGGTGACACGGACGCATGGGGGCTGGATGCGGCAGGCCCCGCCGTGTTCCTCGCGCTGCTCGCGCCCATGCTGCGTACGGCGACCGAGCGGGCGGTGGCCGCCCTCGCGGTACTGCTCGGGCTGGGATTCCTCCCGGTGCTGCCCGCCGGGGTGCCGGTGCTGGTCGCGGCGCTGGCCGCGCCCGCCGTGCTGTGGCTCAAGGGGCGTGCCATGAACGACGTGGGCACTGCCGACGAGGCGAGGGACGGACGTACGAAAGGTGAGGACCGATGAGCATCTGGATCGCTATCGCGGCGACGGCTGTCGGCTGCTACCTCGTGAAGCTGGTCGGTCTGCTGGTACCGGCCGATGCCCTTGAGCGTCCGCTCGTGCAGCGGTTGGCGCCCCTGCTGCCTGTCGCGCTGCTGGCCGCGCTCACCGCGCAGCAGACCTTCAGCGTGGACAACTCGCTGGTGCTCGACGCACGGGCCGCGGGACTCGCGGCCGCCGCGGTGGCGCTGGTGCTGCGGGCCCCCTTCCTCGTGGTCGTCGGGGCGGCGGTGGCCGTCACGGCGGGGGTACGAGCCTTGGGGGGTTGACCCCGGCCGCCCGGCGCGGTGCCCGGACGGAAGGCCGGATACCCCGGTGCCGGCCGGTGCGGGCCGGCCGGTGCACAGGGCGGGCTCCCCGGTGCACCGGGCGCGTCAGCCGATGGGGCGGCCGTAGGCCCGCAGCGTGCGCAGCGCCTCGATCGTCACGATCGGCCGGGCCTCCAGCGCCACCCCCGGTGCCCATTCGCGCCAGGTGATGGGCCAGCCGCCGTCCTCGCGCTGCTGTTCCGCGAGGTGCTGCAGCGATCGGTCCACCTCCTCGTCCGTGAACCATCGGCGGGCGAGCGACTCGGGCGTGGAGGCGTAGTGGTGCGCGTAGTGGTGCTCGCCCGGCGCATAACCGGGGGCGACGGGGTGCTCGGCCGCCCG
The DNA here is from genome assembly GCF_042888425.1 of Streptomyces sp. NPDC002889. Lineage (NCBI taxonomy): Bacteria > Bacillati > Actinomycetota > Actinomycetes > Kitasatosporales > Streptomycetaceae > Streptomyces > Streptomyces sp. NPDC002889. Next base: position 349,179 of record NZ_JBIAPT010000006.1, on the reverse strand, counting down.
GTCCGGGTCGAGCACCACCAGCCGCTGCTCCCGTATCAGCCGGCCGAGCCGGTCCGCCGCGACCTCGGCGCGCGCCCGGTCCGGGACGCCGTCCAGAAACGCGACCGCGGCCTCGATCTCGTACGGATGCGACTTCTCGATCGCGTCCACCGCGGCCCAGCAGTAGTCCGTGGCGCGGAACAGCCACGCGTGCCACACCTGATTGCGGTGCAGGAGTCCGACCACGGGGCCGGTCGTCAGCAGCTCGCTGGGTGGGTCGTCCACGACGGGCATGAACGGGGCTGCCGGATATCCCCGCTGCGAGGGGTGGATCGCCGGCAGCGCGCCGTCGTGCGTCGACACGTCCGTGAGGTACCGGCACATCCGCTCCACGCGCAGGCCGCCGCAGCGGCCGATGGAATCGAGCACGCGCAGGGCGTGCGCGGTGTGCAGCGGCTGGCTGACCGGGCCGCGCAGATCCGGTTCGAGGGCGTGGCCGTAGCCGCCGTCCTCGTTGAGATACGCGGCCAGGGCACTCTCCACGGAGTCCGCGCTGCCGCGCAGGAAGTGGTGAGCGAAACGCCGCTGCTCGAGCACGCGGGCCGTCAGCCAGATGAACCGTTCGGCGCGGACAAGGGGCGACGCGAGAGAGGACTCGGGGGTTGCTCCGGTTCCAGCCATGTTCCGACCCTAGGGCGCAAAGGGCCTTCGGCAAGGCGGACGGCCAGGGCTGCACTCTCAGGAGCGGGATACTGGGGTCATGCGGTTGACGATTTTCTGGGAACGGATGGCGGACCACTTCGGTCCGCTCTACGCCGACTCCTTCGCGCGCGACCATGTGATGGCAGAGCTCGGCGGCCGTACGGTCCATGAGGCGCTCGCCGCGGGCTGGGAGGCCAAGGCCGTGTGGCGCGGGGTCTGCGCCGCCGTAGGTATCCCTGCCGACAAGCGGTGAGACACGGGGCGGACTGTCTGCGTCCACCCCCGTAGGCGACACTTGGCCGGTGGCCCAGACCGACGAGACCGACCAGGACGCAACTGCCCCCACGACGACGGCACCGGACACCGCCACGGCGGCCGTTCCGCCCAGCGTGCCGCCTCCCAGGACGCAGACCGGGGCCGCCGGCCCGGTCCGGATGCCCCGCTGGCTGCCGCGGGCCATGATCCTGGCCCTGGCGCTGTACGCCTGCTTCCAGCTCGGCAACTGGGCCTTCCACCAGCTCATCGGGCTGCTGATCAATGTCCTGATCGCGTTCTTCCTGGCGCTCGCCATCGAGCCGGCAGTGGGGCGGATGGCGGCGCGCGGCATGCGTCGCGGACTTGCCACCTTCCTCGTCTTCTTCGCCGTACTGGTCGCGGGCGTCGGCTTCGTCGTCCTGCTCGGCTCGATGCTCGCGGGCCAGATCGTGGACATGGTCGAGGACTTCCCGAAGTACCTCGACTCGGTGATCCGCTGGATCAACGACACTTTCCAGACGGAGCTCTCCCGGGTCGAGGTCCAGGACAGCCTGCTGCGCTCCGACTGGCTGCGGAAGTACGTGCAGAACAGTGCGAGCGGGGTGCTGGATGTCTCCGCGACCGTGCTCGGCGGACTGTTCAAGCTGCTGACGATCTTCCTGTTCTCGTTCTACTTCGCGGCCGACGGGCCTCGGCTGCGACGCGCTCTGTGTTCCGTACTGCCGCCGGCCAAGCAGGCCGAGGTGCTGCGCGCCTGGGAGATCGCGGTCGTCAAGACCGGCGGCTATCTCTACTCGCGGGGCCTGATGGCGCTGATCTCCGGCGTCGCGCACTACATCCTGCTGGAGATCCTTGAGGTGCCGTACGCCCCGGCGCTCGCGGTCTGGGTGGGTCTGGTCTCCCAGTTCATCCCCACCATCGGCACGTATCTGGCGGGCGCGCTGCCCATGCTGATCGCGTTCACGGTCGACCCGTGGTACGCGCTGTGGGTGCTCGGATTCGTCGTGGTCTACCAGCAGTTCGAGAACTATGTGCTGCAGCCGAAGCTCACCGCCAGGACCGTCGACATCCACCCGGCGGTGGCCTTCGGGTCGGTCATCGCGGGGACCGCGCTGCTCGGTGCGGTCGGCGCGCTGATCGCCATCCCGGCGGTCGCGACGCTCCAGGCGTTCCTCGGCGCGTATGTGAAGCGGTACGACGTGACCGACGACCCGCGGGTGCAGGGCGATCACCGGCCGCGTGCGGGGCGGGCGCTCGCGCGGGTGCGGGGGGCGCTGCGGGGCGACCGGGCCGCCTCGCGAACGGCTCGCAGCAGGCCGGGGCAATCGCCGGAGGCCTGACGGGACACCGAGGAGCCGTGCTCGGTCGCAGGTCATGGCCGCGCGGGCGAGGTGCGCTTGACACTGAAATCGAACATCCATTCTCATGGGATTCCGGCCCTGGATTCCCAAGCGGTCTCCCGAGTTGTCCACAGGCTGGACGGACGTCGGGGCCCATTGTCAGTGGCAGGGGTTAGCGTCTTTGACGTGAAGCGATCGACACAAGCAAATCGGGTGGAACCCATGGCAGGAACCGACCGCGAGAAGGCGCTCGACGCCGCGCTCGCACAGATTGAACGACAATTCGGCAAGGGCGCCGTGATGCGTCTGGGCGAGCGGCCGAACGAGCCCATCGAGGTCATCCCCACCGGGTCGACCGCGCTCGACGTCGCCCTCGGCGTCGGCGGCCTGCCGCGCGGCCGTGTGGTGGAGGTGTACGGCCCCGAGTCCTCCGGTAAGACGACTCTCACCCTGCACGCCGTGGCCAATGCCCAGAAGGCGGGCGGCGCGGTGGCCTTCGTGGATGCGGAGCACGCCCTCGACCCGGAGTACGCGAAGAAGCTCGGCGTCGACATCGACAACCTGATCCTGTCCCAGCCGGACAACGGCGAGCAGGCGCTGGAGATCGTCGACATGCTCGTCCGCTCCGGCGCGCTCGACCTGATCGTCATCGACTCCGTCGCGGCCCTGGTGCCGCGTGCGGAGATCGAGGGCGAGATGGGCGACTCGCACGTGGGTCTGCAGGCGCGACTGATGAGCCAGGCACTTCGGAAGATCACCAGCGCGCTCAACCAGTCCAAGACCACGGCGATCTTCATCAATCAGCTCCGCGAGAAGATCGGCGTGATGTTCGGGTCGCCGGAGACCACGACCGGTGGCCGGGCCCTGAAGTTCTACGCCTCCGTGCGGCTCGACATCCGCCGTATCGAGACCCTGAAGGACGGCACCGACGCGGTCGGCAACCGCACCCGCGTGAAGGTCGTCAAGAACAAGGTCGCGCCGCCCTTCAAGCAGGCCGAGTTCGACATCCTCTACGGCCAGGGCATCAGCCGCGAGGGCGGTCTGATCGACATGGGCGTGGAGCACGGCTTCGTCCGCAAGGCCGGCGCCTGGTACACGTACGAGGGCGATCAGCTGGGCCAGGGCAAGGAGAACGCCCGTAACTTCCTGAAGGACAACCCCGATCTCGCCAACGAGATCGAGAAGAAGATCAAGGAGAAGCTGGGCGTAGGCGTCAGGCCGGAGGCCCCGGCGGCGGAGCCCGGTGCGGACGCGGCAGGCGCGGCGGCTCCGGCGGAGGACGCGGCGAAGTCGGTGCCCGCACCTGCCAAGGCCAAGGCGGCCAAGACGGCGGCGGCCAAGGGCTAGCGCGTCGTGCCTTTTTCAAGGAAGAGGCGAACCGAATGGCCGGGCGACAGCGCCGACTCGTCGAGGGCCGAGGGGGAGCTGTCGCCCCAGGATCCGGCTGAGCGGGCGCGGGCGATCTGCCTGCGCCTGCTCACCGGGACCCCGCGCACCCGCAAGCAGCTCGCGGACGCGCTGCACAGGCGCGAGATCCCTCCCGAGGTGGCCGAGGAGGTTCTCTCCCGCTTCGAGGATGTGGGGCTGATCAACGATGCCGCTTTCGCCGACGCCTGGGTGGAGTCACGCCATCACGGCCGGGGCCTTGCCCGCCGGGCGCTGGCGCGGGAGCTGCGCACCAAGGGCGTGGACGCGACGCTGATCGACGACGCGGTCGCGCAGCTGGACTCCGACCAGGAGGAGGCGACGGCCCGGGAACTGGTGGCCCGTAAGCTTCGGGCCACCCGGGGCCTGGACCGCGATCGCCGCCTGCGTCGCCTTGCCGGCATGCTCGCCCGCAAGGGGTACTCGGAGGGAGTTGCCCTGCGGGTGGTCAAGCGCGCCCTGGAGGAAGAGGGCGAGCAGACGGACGACTTGGACGACACCGGCTTCTAGGGGATCGGGCCTGCTGACGGACGGGGGCGCCTTCCACCGAAGGGGGCGCGGCCTGCGTTCGGCGCACACCGGCCCCGCACGTACTCACCGCACGACCGGCAGCCCCGCAGCCTTCCACGCCTGGAAGCCCCCGACGAGGTCGGTCGCGCGATGCAGTCCGAGCTGCTGAAGAGAGACAGCGGCGAGGGAGGAGGCGTAGCCCTCGTTGCAGATCACCACGACCCGCAGGTCATGACCGACCGCCTGAGGGGCCCGGTGGCTTCCCTGCGGGTCGAGCCGCCATTCCAGCTCATTGCGCTCCACCACCAGCGCCCCCGGAATCAGCCCGTCCCGCTCGCGCAGCGCCTGGTAGCGGATGTCCACCAGCAGTGCCCCGTCCGCCGCTGCCTCCTTGTACGCCTCCCTCGGCCCGATGCGCTCGTACCCCTCGCGCACCTGCTCCAGCAGTTCGTCGATCCCTGTGTGCTCGCTCACTGCCAGTCCTCCGGACGCTCGACATGCTCCAGACGCAGCACCGCTCCGGACCGGCTGAACCGCCTGAGCAGCGGCAGGGGAGGGTAGTACGCATGCACAGAGACGGCGTGCTCGGTGTCCGACTCGTTCAGCACCTCGTGCACATGGTGCTTTCCGAAGGCGCGGGACCGGCCGGCACCCAGGCGCCGTTCGCGGTCCACACCCTCGTTCAGTTCGAGGGTCTTCCAACCGCTTGCCGGGAGCCGCACGGCGAGGGAGTGCTCTGTCAGCTCGCCCTCGGCGGTGGCGAACGCGCCGAGGGACTCGGCGTGGTCGTGCCAGCCGGTCCCCGTGCCGGGTGCCCAGCCGATCAGCCAGGCCTCGCTGCCCCCCGGTCCCTCCAGCCGCAGCCAGGTACGGCCCTCGGGGTCCAGGGGGAGGGTGGCGATCAGCTCCTTGTCGGCTGCGGCGCGGCGCACGAAGTCCAGCAGCTCGGCCGCTGTCGGCGCGTCCGCCTCGGCAGAGGAGGGTGCGGCTCCGTGCGCGTGCGCAGGGGCCGCTCCGGGCGTGGTGACAGGTGCGGATACGGCAGCTGTTACGGATGCGGCAACAGAGGCAGAAACAGCGGCGGGATCAGATGCGGAAAGAGGTGGAGACACAGACTGGGACACGGAGACCGTCCTGGACGTTCGCTGGGGGCACGCGGGCACCGGGGGCCACGGCGCGAAGGAAGGCGAATTTCAGCAGGACGGCCGACACACGCAGCCCGCATAGCGGACGAGGTCCATATGGACCCTCCGCCACAGGCGCACATCGGTGTCGGTCACGCTCCGGAGTACACCATGCAGACCCTCGAGGGTCAATTGATGTCCGCAGTACGGTCACTGCGCACCGCTGATGGAGCACCACCGCGCACGGTGTCCGCCGCGGCGTACAGCTCAGTGGGCCGTACCCCGGTGAACGCCGCCACCAGGTGCCCGTCGGGCCGCACCAGCAGCACGGTGTGAGCCGAAGCCCCGGGGTAGCTCTCCGTAACCAGTAGCTCGGCCCGCACCGGCAGCGCTCCGACGGCGGCCGCGAGTCGCGGCATCACGCCCGCGCTCACCCAGTGCCGCCGGTCCCACACCCCGGTGCCCGGTGCGACCAGCACCACCAGCAGCTGCCCCCGCCCCAGCCGGTCGCGCAGCCGCGCTGTTGTCCCGTCGGGAGCTGTGACCCGCGCATCCTCGACCGGCGCGCCCGCCTCCGTGTCGAGGGGCGCCCGCGAAGGGGCGTGCTCGGGTGTGAGGGGGGAGTGCCGGTAGACGGGGGGCGCGCCGAGCGGACCCTGCCCCAGATGACCGTCGGTGAGCATCGCGTCGTGCCCGCGCGCGGCGCCCGGGAGGTACATACGCAGCCCGCTGTTGCTGCGCAGTATCGGCAGCGACTGGTCGGCGGCGCGCAGCCGTGCGGCGACGGCGCCGCGCCGCTCCGCCTGATAGCTGTCCAGCAGCGTGGTGGAAGGGCCGTGGTGCCAGCACTGGGCCAGCTTCCATGCCAGGTTGTCGACGTCCCGCAGCCCTTCGTCCAAGCCCTGGGTGCCGAGTGCCCCGAGCAGATGGGCGGCGTCTCCCGCGAGAAAGGCCCGGTCGACGCGCCAGCGGCGGGCCAGCCGGTGGTGGAGGGTGTAGACACCGGTGTCGAGGAGCTCGTACGGGGGCGTGGTGCCGCACCAGCCGGCCAGGGTGTCCCGTATCCGCGCCACCAGAGCGTCCGGGGTGACCAGCTCGCCCCGGGGCGGCAGCAGCCAGTCCAGCCGCCATACGCCGTCCGGCAGAGGGCGGGCGGTGACCTCGTCGCCGCCGGTGTGCCATGGAGGCTGTCGGTGCAGCAACGCTTCGTCGGGCCAGGGGAGTTCGGTGCGCAGGGCTGCGACTGCATGTCGTTCCACGGCCGTACGCCCCGGGAAGCGGATGCCGAGCAGCTTGCGCACCGTGGACCTCGCCCCGTCGCAGCCGACCAGATAGCTGCCGCGCCACCAGGTCGCCCCGGGACCGCGGGTGTGCACACCGACCCCGCTGGGATCCTGTTCCAGGGAGTCGAGGCGGCTGTCGGTGACGAGTCGGATGAGCCGGTGACGTGCGAGGGCGTCCCGCAGCCCGCGCGTGAGGGCGTGCTGCGGGATGTGCAGCGGGGCCGAGGTGCCGTGGTCGCCGAGCGGCAGCTGCCGTACGTCCTGCTTGCGGCGCATGGTGCGCCAGCCGGTCCAGCGGGCACCTTCGTCATGGACGGTGGCGCAGCCCAGCCGCTCCACCAGCGCTGCCGTATCGGGGCGCAGCACCACGGTGCGGGCAGGGCGCGGTTCGTCCTTTCCGCTGCTCTCGTCGAGCACGACGGAGGGAACGCCCTGCGCCGCGAGGGCGAGGGCGAGGGCGAGGCCGACCGGACCGGCACCGACGACGATCACCGGGTCCACGACGAGACTCCTCGGGCCCGTAGGGTCGTGCGGCAGGGTGCGGCTGGAGCCCGGTGCGCGATCACAGAATGTATGCAACCCACTGCCGGTGCCCCCGTCAAGCGCCACCGGAACGCGGCGAGGGGCGGTGGCCGTCGGCCACCGCCCCTCGTGGGACGAATCAGTGACGTCGCGTCAAACCGCGCGGCCGTCGTCGACGTTGATCTTGGTCGGGCCGATGGTCTCCAGACCGCCCCCGGGTCCGGCGTGCACCACCGCGCCCGTGCTCTTCTTGCCGCGCCGCAGCTTGCGCTCCAGCCAGCTCGCCACCGAGGTGAGCGCGAAGTTGAGTGCGATGTAGATGAGGGCCACGACGGTGAAGCTGGCGATGATGTTCGCACCGTAGTTGGCGCTCATCGGGCTGACCGACGCCAGCAGTTCGGGGAAGGTCAGCATGACGCCGCCGAGAGCGGTGTCCTTCACGATGACCACCATCTGGCTGACGATCGCCGGAAGCATGGCGGTCACCGACTGCGGCAGGAGCACGTACCGCATCGTCTGGCCCTTGCGCATGCCGATCGCCTTGGCCGCATCCGTCTGGCCGGTGGGAAGGGACTGGATACCGGCCCGGACGATCTCCGCGAGGACCGAGGCGTTGTAGAGCACCAGGCCGGTGACCACCGCGTACAGCGGACGGACGTCGTTGCTGATGTCGGTGAAGTCGGCGTACGCCTGGTTGGCGAACAGCATCAGGATCAGCACGGGGATGGCCCGGAAGAACTCCACGACCGTGCCCGCGGTGCCCCGTACCCAACGGTGGTCGGACAGCCGGGCGATGCCGAAGAAGGCTCCGAGCGGCAGCGCGATGACCAGGGCGAGGGAGGCCGCGATCAGGGTGTTCTGGAGTCCGGGCCAGATGTAGGTCGCATAGGGCTGGGTGCTGGTGAAGAAGGGCTCCCACTTGACCCAGTCGAGCTCGCCCTTGGAGGCGAGGCTGTCGTACACCCACCAACCGACGGCCGCGAGCGCTCCCAGGAACCCGGCTGTGTAGAGGAGATTGCGCCGCTTGGCGCGCGGCCCCTGGGCGTCGTACAGAACGGAAGTCATCGCTTCACCGCCACCTTCTTGCTCACCCAGCCGAGGACCAGCCCGGTCGGCAGCGTGAGGCAGATGAACCCGAACGCGAAGACTCCGACGATGGGCAGAAGCGCCGCGTAGTCCTCGATCCAGCCCTTCATCAGATAGGCGGCCTCGGCCACACCGATGGCCGCGGCCACGGTCGTGTTCTTGGTCAGCGCGATCAGCACGTTGGCCAGCGGATTGACGACCGAGCGGAAGGCCTGCGGGAGAACTATGAGCCTGAGTACCTGGCCGAAGCTGAGACCGAGGGCTCGTGCCGCCTCGGCCTGTCCGACAGGCACCGTGTTGATGCCGGAACGCAAGGCTTCGCACACGAAGGCGGACGTGTAGGCGATCAGGCCGAGCACGGCGAGCCTGAAGTTCATCACCTTGAGGTCGTCCGCCGCCCCGAGCGTGACACCGAGCGTCGCGAACAGGCCCAGCGAGGTGAAGACGATGATGACGGTGAGCGGGATGTTTCGGACCACGTTCACGTAGGCGGTGCCGAAACCGCGCATGATCGGGACCGGACCGACGCGCATACCGGCCAGCAGTGTTCCCCATATCAGGGAGCCGAGGGCCGAGAAGACGGTGAGTTTCACCGTCATCCAGAAGGCCCCCAGTAGCTCGTTCACATTAAGAAAGTCGAACACGATCTCCCGCGCTTCCGCGTGTGCGTGTGGGAAGGGGATGGGCCCGGCGCGCCCCCGCCGTCAGCGGTGGCGCGCCTCGTCAGCCCTGCGTCACTTGATGTCGCCGATCTTCGGCGCTTGCTCGTTCTTGTAGTTGGCGGGGCCGAAGTTGGCCGTCACGGCCTTGTCCCAGGAGCCGTCCTTGACCATCTTCTCGAGGGCCGCGTTGATCTTCTTCTTGAGCTCGGCGTCGCCCTTCTTGAGGCCGATGCCGTAGTTCTCGTTGCTCAGCTTGAAGCCGGCGAGCTTGAACTTGCCCTTGAACGCGTCCTGCGCGGCGTAGCCGGCAAGGATGGAGTCGTCGGTCGTCAGGGCGTCGATGACCTTGCTCTGCAGGCCGGTCAGGCACTGCGAGTAGCCGCCGTACTCCTGCAGCTGGGCCTTCGGCGCCAGCTTCTCCTTGACGTTCTTCGCCGAGGTCGAGCCGGTGACCGAGCAGAGCTTCTTGTTGTTCAGGTCCTCGGGCTTCTTGATGGAGTCGTCGTCGGCGCGGACCAGGACGTCCTGATGGGCCAGCAGGTACGGGCCGGCGAAGTCGACCTTCTGCAGACGCTCGTCGTTGATCGAGTAGGACGCGGCGATGAACTTGACGTCACCACGCGAGATCGCCGTCTCGCGGTCGGCGCTCTTCGTCTCCTTGAAGACGATGTCCGACTCCTTGTAGCCGAGCTCCTTGGCGATGTAGGTGGCGACGTCGACGTCGAAGCCGGTGTACTTGCCGTCCGGGGTCTGCAGGCCGATGCCCGGCTGATCGATCTTGATACCGATCGTGATCTTGCCGCCGCCGGTGCTGCCGGCCTTGCCGCCGTCGGAGTCGTCCTTCTTGCCGGAGCCACAGGCGGTTGCGGCGAGAGCGAGCGAGAGAACGGCAGCAGAAGCGGCAGTGACCTTACGAAGCTTCATGGGTGACTTCCCTAGAGTTGACGCGATGAGGTGATCAGCTGATCCAGGACGGACTCAGTGGTGCAGGATCTTCGACAGGAAGTCCTTGGCCCGGTCGCTGCGCGGGTTGCTGAAGAACTCCTCGGGCGAGGCCTCTTCGACGATCTTTCCGTCCGCCATGAACACAACCCGGTTCGCGGCGGAGCGCGCAAAGCCCATCTCGTGGGTGACGACGACCATCGTCATTCCCTCGCGCGCCAGCTGCTGCATGACCTCGAGGACCTCGTTGATCATCTCGGGGTCGAGCGCCGACGTGGGCTCGTCGAACAGCATGACCTTCGGGTCCATCGCCAACGCACGTGCAATGGCGACGCGTTGCTGCTGACCGCCGGAGAGCTGCGCCGGATACTTGTCGGCCTGGCTGCCGACGCCGACCCGGTCCAGCAGGGCACGGGCCTTGCTCTCGGCGGCCTTCTTGTCCGCCTTGCGCACCTTCACCTGGCCCAGCATCACGTTCTCCAGCACGGTCTTGTGTGCGAAGAGGTTGAACGACTGGAAGACCATGCCGACATCGGCGCGCAGCCTGGCGAGTTCCTTGCCCTCATCGGGCAGCGGCTTCCCGTCGATCGAGATCGAGCCGGAGTCGATCGTCTCCAGCCGGTTGATGGTGCGGCACAACGTGGACTTGCCGGACCCGGAGGGTCCGATGACGACCACGACCTCGCCCCGGGCGATGGTCAGGTCGATGTCCTGGAGCACATGCAGCGCGCCGAAGTGCTTGTTGACGTTGCTCAGCACAACCAGGTCGCTCGCCGGGGTCTTTGCGTCCTCGGCGCCCTTGGTCACTGACACTCCGCTCATCGGCTTATTGCTCCGTCCTCCTCGGTTGTTGAGGACCCTAGGCACGCGGTACGAGGACCGTCATTACATCTGAGCGGAAATTGAGCATAACGATCCGGCTTCAACCGGACACTATGTGTGAAGGGGGCGGTGATCGGCGTACCGGGTGGGTAACGGAAACCTCGCGGCAACAGGAACCCACTTGACTCTTCGGGTGGGCATCGGTCTTGATGCCTGTGTACTGCGTGCAAACTGTCACGCGACGTACACACGACCGCACACACCGGAGGGGGGCCATGAGACTGCTGCTCGTCGAGGACGACGACCATGTCGCGGCCGCCCTGTCCGCCGTGCTGGCCAGGCACGGCTTCCAGGTCGTGCACGCCCGCAACGGCGAAGAGGCGCTGCGGGCCGTGCTGCCCACGACCGCCCCGGACAAGCCGCCCTTCGGGGTCGTGCTGCTCGATCTGGGCCTGCCGGACCAGGACGGCTATCAGGTGTGCGGCAAGATCCGGAAGCTCACCTCGACGCCTGTGATCATGGTCACCGCGCGCTCCGACGTGCGCTCCCGCATCCACGGCCTGAACCTCGGCGCCGACGACTATGTCGTCAAGCCGTACGACACCGGCGAGCTCCTCGCCCGTATTCACGCCGTCAGCCGGCGCACTGTGAGCGGCGACGACGCCGGGGCGGCCGCAGGGGACGACGCTCTGCGGCTCGGCCCGGTGACGATCGAGCTGCCCACCCGCCGTGTCAGTGTCGACGGTACGACCGTGCAGCTCACTCGCAAGGAGTTCGACCTGCTGGCCCTGCTCGCCCAGCGGCCCGGCGTCGTCTTCCGCCGGGAACAGATCATCAGCGAGGTGTGGCGCACCAGTTGGGAGGGCACAGGCCGCACGCTCGAAGTGCATGTGGCCTCGCTGCGCTCCAAGCTCCGGATGCCCGCGCTGATCGAGACCGTGCGCGGCGTCGGCTACCGGCTCGTCGCTCCCGTCGGCGCGTAAGGTCTCCCGTCCCCGGTGCGTACCCGACTTCTCCCGCTGCTCATCGTGCTCATGGCCGGTGTGCTTCTCGCGCTCGGCTTTCCGCTCGCCGTGAGCGTGGCCGCAGCGCAGCAGCAGCGTGTCGTCGTCGACCGCATCGACGACACCGTGCGCTTCGCGGCGCTCGCCCAGTTCGTCACCGACGAGAGCTCGGCGACGGACGAGCGGCGCTCCACGCTCCAGGAGCAGCTCGACCGTTACCGGGACACGTACGGGATCGACGTCGGCGTCTTCTACCGCAACGGCGACTCCATGGCCCGCGCGCCCCAGTACCTGACCCTGCCGGTGGCGGGCGAGGGACGCGAGGCGTTCGAGGAGGCCCTCACCGGGCGCCGCAGCCAGGATCCGCCCCAGGTCTGGCCGTGGCAGCGGTCCGGAAGGCTCGTCGTGGCATCGCCGGTGGTGCGCGACGGTGACGTCGTCGCCGTGGTGCTCACCGACTCGCCCACCGGCCAGCTGCGTTCCCGGGTGCTGCGCGGCTGGCTGCTGATCGGCGCCGGTGAGAGCGCGGCGATGCTGCTCGCCGTCGGCGCGGCCTTCCGTCTCACCGGCTGGGTGCTGCGGCCCGTACGCATCCTGGACGCCGCCACCCACGACATAGCGACCGGCCGGATGAACTCCCGCGTCGCAGCCGCCGGCGGACCGCCGGAACTCAGACGGCTGGCCCGCTCGTTCAACGAGATGGCGGACAACGTCGAGGAAGTCCTCGAACAGCAGCGGGCGTTCGTCGCCGACGCCTCCCACCAGCTGCGCAACCCGCTCGCCGCGCTGTTGCTGCGTATCGAGCTCCTCGCGCTCGAACTGCCCGAGGGCAACGAGGAGATCGCCTCTGTGCGCACCGAAGGCAAGCGTCTGGCCCAGGTCCTCGACGACCTGCTGGACCTGGCGCTGGCCGAACACGCCTCGGCCGATGTCCAGCTCACCGACATAGGAGAGCTGGCGGCCGAGCGGGTCGCCGCGTGGAGGCCGCTCGCCGACGAGCAGGGTGTGACGCTGATGGCGGACATCGCCGCGGTGACCGCCTGGGCCGATCCCATCGCCCTGTCCAGTGCGCTGGACGCGGTGATCGACAACGCGGTGAAGTTCACCCCGCAGGGGGAGGAGGTCAGTGTCTCGGTCGCATCGAACGGCATGACGTCGCGCATTGTGGTCACCGACCGCGGTCCCGGACTGACCGACGAGGAACTGACCCGTATCGGGGACCGCTTCTGGCGCAGCGGCCGGCACCAGAACATCAAGGGGTCGGGCCTCGGCCTGTCCATCAGCCGGGCGCTGCTGATGGCCGGCGGCGGCTCGATCACGTACGACCACCATGAGCCGCACGGCCTGCGGGTGACCGTCACCGTCCCGCGTACGTCCCCGACGGCCTGACGTTCCTCGCCGCCGACGGCGCACGGGTCGGACGAGGGCGGGGCGCCGTGCAGCCGCCGGCTGGTCCTGGCTCGGCTCTCAGCGGGTCACGGCTTGGCCGAGCGGTAGTAGCGCCGGGCGCCCTCGTGCAGCGGCAGCGGGTCGGTGTAGACCGCGGTGCGCAGATCCACCAGCTGCGCCGGGTGGACCGTATTGCCGATGTGGTCACGGCTCCTGATCACCGTGCGGGTGAAGCCCTCGGTCAGCTCCGGGTCCATCCGGTCCGTGGTCACGAGCAGGTTCGGTACCGCAAGCGTCGGCACCGGCACCCCGTTCTGTGCCAGCCGGTAGGCGTCGGCCGGCATCACCGCGGAGCGGTAGTACCCGGTCATGTCGCTCGCCGCGTGCACCTTCTCCACGAGTCCGGACTCCAGCGGCACGAGCCGGATCTCGAAGCGCTCGGACAGTTCCCGCACGGTGTTGGTCGGCAGGCCGCCCGACCAGAAGAACGCATCGAGCGCGCCGCTCTCCAGCTGTTCGGGGGTCCTGTCTATGCCGGCCGGGACAGCGGTGATGTCCCGCGCAGGATCGATCCCGACGGCCTTGAGGATCCGGTCGGCCACCAGCCGCACCCCGGACCCCTTCTGCCCGACACCGACCACCTTGCCGCGCAGATCATCGACGGTCGTGATCGGCGAGCGCTTGGGCACGATCAGCTGCACATAGTCGTCGTAGAGCCGGGCGCACCCGCGCAGCCGGTCGGCGTTGGGGAGCCCCTCCCGCTTGTACTTGGCGACCGCGTCCGCCGTGGCGATGGTGAAGTCCGCCTCGCCCGACGCCACCCGTGCGAGGTTCTGCTGGGAGCCCTCGCTGGTCTGCAGGTCTATCTCCACATCGGGCATGTCGCGGGCCAGCGCCTCCTTCAGGAGGACCCCGTACCGCTGGTAGACGCCGCTGTGAGACCCCGTGCTGAAGGTCAGCTGCCCGCTCGGCGACGACTGCCCGAAGGGCAGCAGCCACCACAGCAGCAGTCCGAAGACCACGAGGGCGGCCGCCGAACCCTGCAGGGCACGGCGACGGCTGATGCGGGAGGCGGGAGGCATGGCGCGATCCTGCCAGCTCACTCCCTGTGATGGCCAGGGCCTCCTGTCCTGTCCTCCCGTCCTGCTCCGTGCCGCCCTCCCGGAACGAAGGCGGGCCGGAGCGGCGGAAGGCAGAGGCGCGGGGGCAGGGCGACCCCGTACCCTGGTGGGCGCGATGAGTGCGAAAACTTACGAGGTGCGCACCTACGGGTGCCAGATGAACGTCCACGACTCCGAGCGGCTGTCGGGCCTGCTGGAGGATGCCGGATATGTGCGTGCGCCCGAGGGCGCCGACGGGGATGCCGATGTCGTCGTCTTCAACACCTGCGCGGTGCGGGAGAACGCCGACAACAAGCTGTACGGCAACCTCGGTCGGCTCGCGCCGATGAAGACCAGGCGTCCCGGGATGCAGATCGCGGTCGGCGGCTGCCTGGCCCAGAAGGACCGCGACACCATCGTCACCAAGGCGCCGTGGGTCGACGTCGTCTTCGGTACGCACAACATCGGCAAGCTGCCGGTACTGCTGGAGCGGGCGCGCATCCAGGAAGAGGCGCAGGTCGAGATCGCCGAGTCGCTGGAGGCATTCCCCTCCACGCTGCCGACCCGTCGCGAGTCCGCGTACGCCGCGTGGGTCTCGATCTCCGTCGGCTGCAACAACACCTGCACCTTCTGCATCGTTCCTGCGCTGCGCGGCAAGGAGAAGGACCGCAGGCCCGGTGACATCCTGGCCGAGATCGAGGCACTCGTCGCCGAGGGCGTCTCCGAGATCACGCTGCTCGGCCAGAACGTCAACGCGTACGGCTCCGACATCGGCGACCGCGAGGCTTTCAGCAAGCTGCTGCGCGCCTGCGGAAAGATCGAGGGACTGGAGCGGGTCCGCTTCACCTCGCCGCACCCTCGCGACTTCACCGACGACGTGATCGGCGCGATGGCCGAGACGCCGAACGTCATGCCGCAGCTGCACATGCCGCTGCAGTCCGGCTCGGACACGGTGCTGAAGGCGATGCGCCGCTCGTACCGGCAGGAGCGTTTCCTCGGAATCATCGAGAAGGTGCGCGCGGCCATTCCGCACGCCGCCATCTCCACCGACATCATCGTGGGCTTCCCCGGCGAGACCGAGGAGGACTTCGAGCAGACCATGCACACGGTGCGCGAGGCCCGCTTCGCGAACGCCTTCACCTTCCAGTACTCCAAGCGC
Source organism: Streptomyces sp. NPDC002889 (assembly GCF_042888425.1). NCBI lineage: Bacteria > Bacillati > Actinomycetota > Actinomycetes > Kitasatosporales > Streptomycetaceae > Streptomyces > Streptomyces sp. NPDC002889. The sequence continues at coordinate 333,875 of NZ_JBIAPT010000006.1, read as the reverse complement.
CCCGGAACCCCCGCGGCGACCATGGACGGTCAGATCCCCAAGGAGGTCGTCCAGGAGCGCTACATGCGCCTGGTCGCCCTTCAGGAGGAGATCTCCTGGGAGGAGAACAAGAAGCAGGTCGGCCGGACGCTCGACGTCATGGTCGCCGAGGGCGAGGGCCGCAAGGACGGCGCCACGCACCGCCTCTCCGGCCGCGCCCCCGACAACCGTCTGGTCCACTTCACCAAGCCGGCCGAGGGGGTGCGCCCCGGCGATGTCGTCACGGTCGAGATCACCTATGCCGCCCCGCACCATCTGCTGGCCGAGGGCGCCGCGAAGGGCGTACGCAGGACCCGAGCCGGCGACGCCTGGGAGAAGCGGAACGCGGCCGTGGCGGCGCGGCCCGCCGGTGTGATGCTGGGTCTGCCGAAGATCGGCGTGCCCGAGCCGCTGCCGGCGGCGGCCCCGGGCTGCGGAAGCGACTGACGCGGCAGGCGGCGGCGACGCGGGGCAGGGCGTGTGCTTCCGAGCACGCATTAGGCTGCCGATCATGCTTGTCGCCGCCGCCGTCTGTCCCTGCCCGCCACTCCTGGTGCCCGAGGTCGCCTCCGGCGCCGCGCCGGAGCTCGACGCGGCCCGTGCCGCCTGTGGCGATGCCGTTGCCCTGCTCGCGGCCGCCAGGCCCGAGGTGCTGGTCGTGGTCGGACCCGCCGACGAGGAGGGCCGCGGGGCGCACCTTGCGGGTGCGAGCGGTTCCTTTCGGGGCTTCGGCGTGGATCTCGGCGTACGGCTGGGCGAGGGCCCGCACCAGAAGCGGCCACTGCCGCCGTCGCTGGCCGTAGCGGCGTGGCTGCTGGACCGTACCCGGTGGGCGGCTGCGCCGGTCGAAGGCCTCGGTGTCGCCGAGTCGCTCGGGGGCGATCGGTGCGCGGACGTGGGGCGGCAGCTGGCCGGCCGGGCGGAACGGGTCGCCCTGCTGGTGATGGGCGACGGCAGCGCGTGCCGCACGCTCAAGGCGCCCGGCTATCTCGACGAGCGCGCCGCGGCGTTCGACCAGCAGGCGGCGAGGGCGCTGGGCGCCGCCGATGTCGATGCGATCCAGGCGCTGGACGCGCCACTGGCACACCAACTGAAGGCGGCCGGCCGCGCTCCCTGGCAGGTGCTGGCCGGTGCCGCGCAGGGCGCGGGGCTCGCCGGACAGCTGCTCTACGAGGACGCTCCCTACGGCGTCGGCTACTTCGTCGCCGCCTGGTCCTGACGCGGCTCGCGCAGATCATCCAGAGGCGAGGACGGCCGTGGAGCGACGCGCTCCACGGCCGTCCCGTGGCGAACTCACGAAGGTGAACTCACGGAACCGGCGGCTTGGTGGCGTCGTCCGGCGTCGTTCCGTCGTCCTTGTGTGCGATGCGGCCCAGGGTCTGCTTGGCCTTGCCGGCGCTCGTCTCGATCTTGTTGCTGTACTTGCCCTTGGTCTTGGCGTCGACCGTCTTCGCGGCTTTCTCGAGGCCATTCCCGATCTTGTCCTCGTGGTGCAGGGCGAACTCGGAGACCTTGTGCGTCGCCGGGGCGAGCCTGGCCTTCAAACTGTCCATGAACCCCATGGGTCACCTTCCCTCGTCGGGGGACTACTTACGGGCGCCTTCCCCGGCTTCGTTGTCCGCCGCTTCCTCGGCCGACTGCTGCTTGGGGATCTCCACACCCTCCACAGCTGCGGCGTCGGACTCGACGCTCCCGGTCACCTCGGCCCGTGCCTCCTCGGCGAGCGCGGCCGCCGGGCCGTCGGGCGCCTCGGTGCCCGATGCCGATCCGGTCACGCCGTCGGCCGGGGACTCGGCCGTGGCAGCCGCGGTGCCGGCTTCGTCGGTCGATGCCTCGACCGTCGCCGAGGGCTTACTGCGAAACCATGAAAAAACACCCATAACTACTCCATAGCCTACTCGTGCGAGTGATGTTCCGCGCTGCCCGGAGCGTCCCATTGCGCGCTCGCGGGCACCGGCCCGAAACCGGCGCGCGAAACCTCGCAACAGGCAACGAAGCTCCACGTGTGCCGTCACTTCGCTCGTTCGGGGACACCGCCGCGAGTTTGCGAGACTGGGGCAGTGAGAAGTGCAGCTCCCGCACCGCGGGTCATCGCCGTCGTCGGTCCTACCGCGGCCGGAAAGTCCGATCTTGGAGTATTCCTCGCCCAGCGGTTGAACGGCGAAGTCGTCAACGCCGACTCCATGCAGCTCTACCGGGGGATGGACATCGGTACCGCCAAGCTGACGACCGAGGAACGCTGCGGCATCCCGCACCGGCTCCTCGACATCTGGGACGTCACCGAGACGGCGAGCGTGGCCGAGTACCAGAAGCTGGCCAGGACGGAGATCGACCGGCTGCTCGCCGATGGCCGCACCCCCGTTCTCGTCGGGGGCTCCGGGCTCTATGTACGCGGCGCGATCGACGCCCTCGAATTCCCCGGCACCGACCCCGAGGTGCGCGCCCGCCTCGAGGAAGAGCTCACCGTGCGCGGCTCCGGGGCGCTGCACGCGCGGCTCGCCGCGGCCGACCCGGAGGCGGCCCGGGCGATCCTGCCCAGCAACGGCCGCCGGGTCGTCCGGGCCCTCGAGGTCATCGAGATCACCGGCAGACCGTTCACCGCCAACCTCCCCGGCCATGACGCCGTCTACGACACCGTCCAGATCGGCGTCGACGTCGCCCGGCCCGAGCTCGACGAACGCATCGCCGTGCGCGTGGACCGGATGTGGGAGGCCGGTCTCGTCGACGAAGTGCGCACGCTGGAGGCCAAGGGGCTGCGCGAAGGACGCACCGCATCGCGCGCGCTCGGCTACCAGCAGGTGCTCAGCGCGCTCGCGGGGGAGTGCACCGAGAACCAGGCGCGCGAGGAGACCGTGCGCGCCACCAAGCGCTTCGCGCGCCGCCAGGACTCCTGGTTCCGGCGCGACCCGCGGGTGCACTGGCTGAGCGGCGCCGCAGAGCACCGGGCGGAACTTCCGCACCGGGCGCTGACGTTGATCGAACGAGCGGTCACAGCCTGATCACGTGATGGCATCGGGACGCTCCGCCCGTCAATCAGGTTCCTCGGAGCGTGCCATCATCGAGCATCGATCGACAGTTGAGTCCGAGTTGGGAGGGCGCGTGGCGATGGAGGCCGGCCCTCGCGACACGGAGCGGGAACGACCGGACAGGGTGAACGGCGCGCCCGGTCTCAGTCCCGACGGGCCCGACGAGCAGGACGTGATCGCCGACGAGGTCGAGGTCGAACTGCGTCCGCCGCGGCGGCTGCGGATCTGGCAGCTCGCCCCGATCGTGATGCTCGCCGCCCTCGGCTCCCTGATGTTCGCCTTCCCGCTCGCCTTCGGCACCGGCGACGGCGGCGCCGTCGTCGCCATGCTGGGACTGCTGATCAGCTGCTGCGCGGCCGGCTGGGCCATGATGGCCGCCCGCCGTGTCGGGCACACCTGGCCGGGACTGCCGGTCCGTGGCTCCGGCGAACGCCCCGACTGGCGCGTGATCGCCCTGTACGTGGGAGTGGGCGCCCTGCTGGTCGCCCTCGCCGTGTGGCGGGTGGCCCGCCTGCGCTAGGCGTGCCGTTCGGGTCACGTCCGGACAGGGCGGCCCGGTGGGCGGCCGTGTCGGTGGGTGTCGGACCCTGCTCGTACGATGGTGGGCGTGAGCACCCCGCAGACCTCGCCGATCGCCTTCCTCAAGGGCCACGGGACCGAGAACGACTTCGTGATCGTCCCCGACCCCGACAACGCGCATGAGCTGTCCGCGGCGGCCGTCGCCCGGCTGTGCGACCGACGGGCCGGGATCGGCGGCGACGGACTGCTGCATGTCGTGCGGGCCGCGGCCCATCCCGAGGCGAAGCACATGGCCGCCGAGGCCCATTGGTTCATGGACTACCGCAACGCCGACGGCTCGATCGCCGAGATGTGCGGCAACGGCGTCCGGGTCTTCGCCCGCTATCTCCAGCGCGCCGGACACGTCGAGGCCGGGGAACTGGCCGTGGCCACCCGCGGCGGAGTCAAGAAGGTCCACCTCGCCAAGGATGGTGACGTCACCGTCTCCATGGGCCGCGCGCTGCTGCCCGCCGACGGCGTCACCGTCACCGTCGGCGGCCGCTCCTGGCCCGCGAGGAACGTGAACATGGGCAATCCGCACGCGGTCGCCTTCGTCGAGGAGCTGGACCACGCGGGAGATCTGCTGTCCGTACCGCCGTTCAGCCCGGCGTCGGTCTACCCGGACGGGGTGAACGTCGAGTTCGTCGTCGACCGCGGTGAACGTCATGTCGCCATGCGTGTGCACGAGCGCGGTTCCGGCGAGACACGCTCCTGCGGCACCGGCGCGTGTGCCGTGGCCGTCGCGGCCGCCCGCCGCGACGGCGTGGATCCCACTGTGACCGGCGACCCTGTCACGTACACCGTCGATCTTCCCGGCGGCCGCCTCGTGATCACCGAGCAGCCGGACGGCGAGATCGAGGTGACCGGCCCCGCCGTGATTGTCGCTGAGGGGTACATCGATCCGGCTCTCCTCGAAACCGTGACCGTATAGAGCTTCGCTCGAATGGGTGATCCGGTTCACGCTGAGCGAGAGCTGGACTGCGCCACGTGGTGGGCTCGGTAGCATCAAGCACCGGCCCGGAGGGCACGCCTGCCTTTCCCGCCGCCGGTCAGAGCTGCCGGAGGTGCCCCATGAGTGCAGAGGCCGCCAACCCTGGTGCCCACAGCCGCAGACGCGGCCGCCCCAGGATCGACCTCCGCAGGCTGGGCCGCGCGGCACTGCTCGGTCCCACCGGCAGGGACCGGCTCTCCGATGCGATCGGGCATGTCGCCGACGCCCACCGGGCCCACCACCCCGACGCCGACCTCTCCATTCTGCACAAGGCGTACGTTCTGGCAGAGTCCTCCCATCGCGGACAGTTCCGCAAGAGCGGCGAGCCGTACATCACCCATCCGCTCGCCGTGACCTTGATCCTTGCCGAACTGGGCGCGGAGACCACGACGTTGACCGCTTCCCTGCTCCACGACACCGTCGAGGACACCGAAGTGACGCTGGATCAGGTGCGGGAGGAGTTCGGCGCAGAGGTCTGCTACCTCGTCGACGGGGTCACCAAACTCGAAAAGGTCGACTACGGCGCCGCCGCCGAACCCGAGACCTTCAGGAAGATGCTCGTCGCCACGGGCAACGACGTCCGCGTGATGTCCATCAAACTCGCCGACCGGCTGCACAACATGCGCACCCTCGGCGTGATGCGCCCCGAGAAACAGGCCCGGATCGCCCGGGTCACCCGCGATGTCCTCATCCCGCTCGCCGAACGCCTTGGCGTACAGGCGCTCAAGACCGAGCTGGAGGATCTGGTCTTCGCGATCCTGCACCCGCAGGAGTACGAACGCACCCGCGCCCTCATCGCCGCGAACTCCACCGCCTGCGACGCACTCGCCGCCATCGCCGACGACTTCAGGACGGTGCTGCGTGACGCCGGTATCGCGTCCGAAGTCCTCATCAGACCGCGGCACTTCGTCTCCGTGCACCGCGCCCGCATCAAGCGCACGGAGCTGCGCGGAACCGACTTCGGCCGACTGCTGGTACTCGTCGGCGAGGACGCCGACTGCTACGGGGTGCTCGGCGAACTGCACACCTGCTTCACGCCGGTGATCTCCGAGTTCAAGGACTTCATCGCCGCACCCAAGTTCAATCTGTACCAGTCGCTGCACACCGCCGTCGCGGGCCCCGACGGAGCGGTCGCCGAAGTCCTCATCCGTACCCGCCAGATGCACATGGTCGCCGAGGCCGGGGTGATCGCGCTCGGCAACCCCTACGTACCCGTCGAAGGCGCCGAACCGCTCGACGGCGAGCGCGCCGACCCCACCCGGCCCGGCTGGCTGTCGCGACTCCTGGAGTGGCAGCAGTCCGCTCCGGACCCCGACACCTTCTGGACCTCCCTGCGCGCGGATCTCGCGCAGAACCGCGAGATCACCGTCTTCCGCGCCGACGGTCCCGCTCTCGGGCTGCCCGCCGGCGCGAGCTGCGTGGACGCCGCCTATGCCCAGTACGGCGAAGCGGCGCATGCCTGCATCGGTGCCCGTGTCAACGGCCGTCTGGCGACTTTGAGCACCGTCCTGAGCGACGGCGACACCGTGCATCTGCTGCTCGCCCAGGACTCCGCTTCCGGACCGTCGCCCGACTGGCTGGACCACGCCCGTACGCCCGCCGCGCGCATTGCGATCACCAGCTGGCTGGACGCGCACCCCGAAGGCGTCATCACACCGGCGGCCGCCGCCCGACGTCCCGTGCCGGTGACCGCCGACCGGCCCGCAGCCGCCAACGCCGTCGTCGATCTCCCGGACGCCACCGTGCGGCTCGCCGGCTGCTGTACGCCCGTGCCGCCCGATGCCGTCACCGGCTTCGCCGTACGGGGCGGCGCCGTGACGGTCCACCGGGCGGGGTGTCCCGCGGTGGCCCGGATGAAGGAGGTCGGCCGCGAGCCCGTCCCGGTGCACTGGGGCGACACCGCCGAGTGCCGGGTCACCCTGATCGCCGAGTCGTTCTGCCGTCCGAGGCTCCTGGCCGACATCACGGAGGCCATCGCCACGGAAGGCGCGGCGATCGTCTCGGCCACCGTCGAGCCGCCCAGCCAGCAGCGCGTACGGCACACGTACACCCTCCAACTCCCGGACGCCGCGGGTCTTCCCGCCCTGATGCGTGCCATGCGCGATGTGCCGGGGGTGTACGACGTGAGCCGTGCCCAGCATCCGGCGGCCGCCGGCTGACCTCATTCGGGTGGGCGCACCGCCGTATGTCGCGTGCCGTCACCGGCCGCGCCGGACGCGCTGGTAGCCGTAGTGCATGCTGCACACTTCCCGGCGCCGACTGCGTGCCGTTCTGCTGGCCGCTGTTTCGGCCACTCTTGTTGCCGCGTCCCTGCCCTCGCCCGAACCGCTCGGCATCGGCGACCGGCTCTTCCCCCAGCTCGGCAACCCCGGCTACGACGTCCTCGCGTACGACATCGCCTTCACCTACCGGGGCATCAACTCCGAGCCGCTGGACGCCGTCACGAAGATCGACGCCCTGGCGACCCGGCAGCTGCAGCGCGTCAACCTCGACTTCGCCCATGGCACGGTCCGTACGGTCGAGGTGAACGGTCTGCCGGCCGAATTCGCGACGGGGGGCGAGGACCTGGTCGTCGAGCCGTCCTTCGCCGTCGCCGCCGGCACAAGGATGCGGATCACCGTCACCCACACCAGTGACCCCCGCGGTTCCCAGGACGCGGGCGGCTGGGTGCGTACGGGCGACGGGCTGGTGATGGCGAACCAGGCGGACGCGGCCCACCGGGTCTTCCCCTGCAACGACCACCCGGCGGACAAGGCGTACTTCACCTTCCGGGTCACGGCCCCCGCGCCCTACACGGCGGTGGCCAACGGGCGGCGGGTGGCACGCGTCCTGACCGGCGAGACGGGCGTCTGGGCCTATCGCACCAGCCACCCCATGGCCACCGAACTCGCGCAGGTCGCCATCGGCCGCTCGGCGGTGATCAAGCGGCGGGGACCCCACGGTCTGCCCGTTCGTGACGTCGTCCCCGCCGCCGACCGCACACGGCTCGAGCCATGGCTGCGGAAGACCCCCGGCCATCTGGCCTGGATGGAGGAGAAGGTCGGCCGCTACCCCTTCGAGACGTACGGTGTGCTGATCGCCGACGCCCGGACCGGGTTCGAGCTGGAGACACAGACGCTCTCGCTCTTCGAACGCTCGCTGTTCACCGGTAACGCGCTCCCCGAGTGGTACGTCGACTCGGTCATGGTCCATGAGCTCGCCCACCACTGGTTCGGCAACAGCGTCTCGCCCCGTACCTGGTCCGATCTGTGGCTCAACGAGGGGCACGCCACCTGGTACCAGGCGCTGTACGCCGAGGAGAAGGCGAACCAGTCCCTGGAGCGGAGGATGCGCCTGGCGTACCAGCTGTCCGACGGCTGGCGGACCGCCGGCGGGCCGCCGGCGGCGCCCCGACCGCCTGTACCGGGCAAGAAGATCAGTATCTTCAGGCCGGTGGTGTACGACGGCAGCGCCCTGGTCCTGTACGCGCTGCGGCAGACGATCGGCAAGGACGCCTTCGAACTCCTCGAGCGCACGTGGGTGGCCCTGCACGCCGACGGCACGGCCTCCACCCAGGACTTCACGCAGCTCGCATCGCGGATCGCGGGGCGAGACCTCGGGCAGTTCTTCCAGGATTGGCTGTACGCGAAGCGGACTCCGCCGATGCCCGGCCATCCCGGATGGCGGAGTCATGCCCCGACGCGACACGCCGCACCGGCGGCCCCGCGGGCGAGCTCCGGGCGTCGCTGAGGCGCCGGAAACCCTTGGGCTGCACCGGGAAACCGGTGAAAACCAGGGTGACGGCCCCGCTACGACCGTGCGACCATCGACGCGTCGACGACGCGGGCGGTACCGGAATTCCCGGCGGGAATGTTCTGGGGCCATCACACGTTGTGACTGATGTAACCGGACCGATATGCGTCGGTCCGCGGCATATTTTCGCTGTTCCCATCGACGTAAGGATCCAATGACCTCCTCTTCATCCCCTTCCCAGGACGAGCAGAGCTTCGCGCAGACGCGCACCGAGAGCCTTCGGGCCGATGCCCTGATGGAAGAGGACGTCGCCTGGAGCCACGAGATCGACACGGAGCGGGACGGCGATCAGTTCGACCGCTCCGAACGCGCCGCGCTGCGGCGTGTGGCGGGCCTGTCCACCGAGCTCGAGGACGTCACCGAGGTCGAGTACCGACAGCTGCGCCTGGAGCGTGTGGTGCTGGTGGGTGTCTGGACCTCCGGGACCGTGCAGGACGCGGAGAACTCCCTGGCGGAGCTGGCCGCGCTGGCCGAGACCGCGGGCGCCCTCGTGCTCGACGGTGTCATCCAGCGCCGTGACAAGCCGGACCCGGCCACGTACATCGGCTCGGGCAAGGCCAATGAGCTGCGTGACATCGTGCTCGAATCCGGCGCCGACACCGTCGTCTGCGACGGTGAGCTGAGCCCCGGCCAGCTGATCCACCTCGAGGACGTCGTCAAGGTCAAGGTGGTGGATCGCACCGCCCTGATCCTCGACATCTTCGCCCAGCACGCCAAGTCCCGGGAGGGCAAGGCGCAGGTGGCACTGGCACAGATGCAGTACATGCTGCCCAGGCTGCGCGGCTGGGGTCAGTCGCTGTCCCGGCAGATGGGCGGCGGCGGCGGTGGCGGCATGGCCACCCGTGGCCCTGGTGAGACCAAGATCGAGACGGACCGCCGGCGGATCCGCGAGAAGATGGCGAAGATGCGCCGGGAGATCGCGGAGATGAAGACCGGCCGCGAGATCAAGCGCCAGGAGCGCCGGCGCAACAAGGTGCCCTCGGTCGCGATCGCCGGTTACACCAACGCCGGAAAGTCATCCTTGCTCAACCGCCTCACGGGCGCCGGCGTCCTGGTGGAGAATGCACTGTTCGCCACCCTGGACCCGACCGTCCGACGGGCCGAGACGCCCGGCGGCCGGATCTACACCCTGGCCGACACCGTCGGGTTCGTACGGCATCTGCCGCACCATCTCGTCGAGGCATTCCGTTCCACTATGGAAGAGGTCGGTGGCTCCGACCTGATCCTGCATGTGGTGGACGGCTCGCACCCCGTGCCGGAGGAGCAGCTGGCCGCTGTGCGTGAGGTGATCCGCGATGTCGGCGCGGTCAACGTGCCCGAGATCGTGGTGATCAACAAGGCGGACGCGGCCGACCCGCTGGTGCTGCAGAGGCTGCTGCGCGTCGAGCGGCACGCGATCGCCGTGTCCGCGCGGACCGGCGCGGGCCTCGACGAGCTGCTGGAGCTGATCGACGCCGAACTGCCTCGGCCGCAGGTCGAGATCGAGGCGCTCGTGCCCTACACCCAGGGTGGTCTGGTCTCGCGGGTGCATGCCGAGGGCGAGGTGATCTCCGAGGAGCACACCACGGAGGGCACGCTGCTCAAGGCGCGGGTGCACGAGGAGCTGGCCGCAGCGCTGGCGCCCTGCGTACCGGTGGCGCACTGACCGCGGACCGTTGACAGCAACGGATGACGCCCGCCCCTCGCACGAGGGGCGGGCGTCATCGCTGTTCGTACCTTCGGCCGCGTGAGCCGCCCTGGCCTTACCGGCCCGCGAACTTCCTGCTCATCGTGGAGTAGATCTCCTGCGCGCCCTCACCCAGGCGCGGCCCTGCCAGCCAGCCCGAAGTGACCGGGCCGATGGAGGTGTTGGAGACCAGCGCCAGCTTCCCGTTGGGCTGTTCGGCGAACCAGCCGCCGCCGGAGGAACCGGCGGTCATGGTGCAGCCGATACGCCACATCGTGGGCGTTCCGGGAGCGAGGGACAGCCGTCCCGGCCGGTCGACGCACTTGTGCATGATCGCGCCGTTGTACGGCGGCGCTGCCGGGTAGCCCCATGCTCCCATCGCGTCGATGCTCTTCGCCTCCGGAGCCCCGAAGTCGATGTCGAGGGCGACGCCCACCGTCTCCTCCAGTGACTTGGTGCCCCGCTCCGGCTTCACATGCATCACCGCGTAGTCGTACGGAGCGCCGGTGCCGCCGGTCGGGCCACCGTCGCTGATCCACTCACCGGAGGTCGCGACCCAGTCAGCCCAGTAGACGCCGTACGGGGCGACCTCCTGCGGCTGCGCCTTGTCCAGCGCGGCCGGGGACATCCCTTTGTCGTTGTAGGCCGGTACGAAGGCGATGTTGCGGTACCAGCCACCCTTCTGGCCCGCGTGCACGCAGTGTCCCGCTGTCCACACCATGTTGGACCTGCCGGGGTTCTTCGGGTCCTTCACGACGGTCGCGGAGCAGACCATCGTGCCCTCGGGTGCGTCGAAGAAGACCTTGCCGACCGAAGCGGCGTTCTCGTGGTAGGGCTTCTTCTCCTCCTGGGCCTTGACCGGGCGCGGCTCGGGGTCGGTGACGTCCTGGTCGCCGGAGATGTCGCCGGCCGCCAGTGTCTTCGTCGGTGCCTTGGCCGTCGTCATCCGCTCGGGCTTCCACAAGCCCTCGATCACCGGGTTGACGAAGTCCTTGGCCTCACGCAGCCACTTGTCCTTGTCCCAGTCTTTCCACTCGCCGTTCTTCCACTCGTCCAGGTCGACACCCTGCTCCTTGAGCTTGTCGGCCAGGCCTGAGGGAAGCCGGGCGCCGCCGCCGCCCGCACCACCGTTGTCCGCGCCGGGGCCGGACGCCGCAGGCTTGTCGCCGGCCTTGTCCTCACCCGGACCACAGGCGGTCGCCGTCAGCGCGAGGGCCGAGACGAGGCCGGTGGCGGCCAGCAATGGACGTATGGATCGCATGGAAACGATTCCCCCTGAAGTGCTGTGAGTTCTTGCCATGAGCCTGTCACGAAAAACGCGGCCATCCGGGGCCATCACTGCTGCGCCACCACTCTGATCCGGCGTGGGGACAGGAACGTGGACGGGCTCCAACTGCACGGACCATCCATGCAGATGAGAAGGCGGGGGCTTCGGCTTCTCGGCCGAAGGCCCCGCCTTCGTGTCACTCGATCACGTTGAGCGGGTGCCTACTGGCCCGCGAACTTCTTGCTGACCGCGGCGTAGACGCCCTCGGCCTCCTTGCCGAGGCGCGGACCGGCCAGCCAGCCGGCCGTCACCGGGCCGATGGAGGTGTTCGACACCAGCGCGGGCTTGCCGTCCTGGCCCTGGGCGACCCAGCCGCCGCCGGAGGAACCACCGGTCATCGTGCAGCCGATGCGGTACATCGTCGGCTCCTCGGCCTTGAGGGACAGCCTGCCCGGCTTGTCGGTGCACTGGAACAGCTTCTGGCCGTCGTACGGCGGGGCGGCAGGGTAGCCGGTGGCCGTCATGCCGGCGATCTTCGGCACGGCGGGAGCGTTGAACTCGACCGGAAGGGCCGAACCGACCGTCTCCTCGAGCGACTTGCCCGTGCCGCCCTTCTCCGGGGTGACATGTATGACAGCGAAGTCGTACGGCGCGCCCTGGCCGCCGGTCGCGGCGCCCTGGGAGATCCACTGCTCGGAGGTCTGGGCCCAGTCGCCCCACCACACGCCGTAGGGAGCGATCTCCGCCTTCGGAGCGGTCTCCAGCTCGGCGGTGGCCTTGGCGCCGTTGTTGTAGGACGGGACGAAGGCGATGTTGCGGTACCAGCCGCCGCTCTTACCGGCGTGCACACAGTGGCCGGCGGTCCACACCATGTTGGACTTACCGGGGTGGGCCGGGTCCTTCACGACGGTGGCGGAACACACCATCGAACCCTCCGGACCGTCGAAGAACACCTTGCCGGCCTCGGCGGCGTTCGCGTGGTACGGGGCCTTCACCGCCTGTGCGTTGACCGCCGTAGGCGTCGGGTCGGTGACACCTTCGTCACCCGAGATGTCGTTGTCGACGGGCTTCTCGGGAGGCGTGTCGGCATCGCGCATCCGGTCCGGGTCCCAGAGGTCCTCGATGATCGGGTTGACGAAGTCCTTGGCCTCACGCAGCCACTTGTCCCGGTCCCAGTTCTTCCACTCGCCGTTCTTCCACTTGTCCAGGTCGATCCCGTGGTCCTTCAGCCGTTCCTTGAGATCGTCCGGGATGGTGATCTTCTGGTCGGCGGACTGACTCGCGCTCGCGCTCGGCTTGTCACCCGCGTTGTCCTCGCTCGGACCACAGGCGGTGGCAGCCAGCGCGAGCACTGCGGCGATGGAGGCCGCGGCCAGCGTCGGGCGAATGGGTCGCATCTCTTGATCCCCCTGGGACTTCGTACTGCTGCTGATCTGTCAAAACTGTGGCAACTCCGGGCAATTACCGCATATTCAGCCGTGTGCTGCCCGCCCCGGTGTCATGCTTTCGAGCCCGAGGCGCGGCCCCCCACTATGCCGGTGCCGACTGGGACGGTGCGCAGCAGGTCCGCGGTTCCGCTCCCACAAGGATCTTCCGAATGACCGTGATCCACGGCTTTCGGCTTCGTTGGTACGTACGGGAGGCACAAGGTCAGCGTTCACCCCAGGTGGGCGGCGTACGAGTGCCGTACCCACGTGCAACGCAACTGTTACAGCGGGAGGACCAACAGCCGTGGCCGTGACCGAACCTGCTCCCGTGGGGATGTCAGCCGCACACGAGGGCATTCTGCGCCGGCAGTCACTGCGCGAATCCGCAGCTCGTACCTACGCCCGCTCCTTGCCCATCGTGCCGGTAAGGGCCCGCGGGCTGACCATCGAGGGAGCTGACGGCCGGCGCTATCTCGACTGTCTGTCCGGGGCGGGCACCCTGGCACTGGGTCACAACCACCCCGTTGTCCTCGAAGCGATCAGGAAGGTCATCGACTCGGGTGCACCGCTGCATGTCCTCGACCTCGCCACCCCCGTCAAGGACGCGTTCACCACCGAGTTGTTCGCCACCCTCCCGCGGAAGTTCGCCGACAACGCGCGCATCCAGTTCTGTGGTCCGGCCGGGACCGACGCGGTCGAGGCCGCGTTCAAGCTCGTCCGCACGGCAACGGGCCGCACGGGTCTGCTCGCCTTCACCGGCGCTTACCACGGGATGACGGCGGGCGCGCTCGATGCCTCCGGCGGCGCCACGGACGTACGCGTGACCCGGCTGCCCTTCCCCCAGAGCTACCGCTGCCCGTTCGGCATCGGCGGCGACCGCGGCGCCGAACTCGCCGCCCGCTGGACCGAGAACCTCCTCGACGATCCCAAGGGCGGAGTGCCGGAACCGGCCGGGATGATCCTGGAACCGGTGCAGGGCGAAGGCGGGGTGCTTCCCGCCCCCGACGACTGGCTGCGCCGGATGCGTGAGATCACCGCCGGACGCTCGATCCCCCTCATCGCCGACGAGGTGCAGACCGGCGTCGGGCGGACAGGCACTTTCTGGGCCGTCGAGCACAGCGGGATCGTGCCCGATGTGATGGTGCTCTCCAAAGCCATCGGCGGCTCCCTTCCGCTCGCAGTGATCGTCTACAACTCCGCACTCGACGTATGGCAGCCCGGTTCCCACGCCGGCACCTTCCGCGGCAACCAGCTGGCCATGGCGGCAGGCGCGGCCACCCTCGCCTTCGTACGCGAGAACCGGCTCGCCGAGCGTTCTGCAACCCTCGGCGCGCGCATGCTCGCACGCCTCCAGGGGCTGGCGGCGGCACATCCATGCATCGGAGACGTGCGTGGTCGGGGCCTCATGATCGGTGTGGAACTCGTCGACCCCGAAGCCGCCCCCGACGCGCTGATCCCGCCCCTGGCGCCCGCCCTCGCCTCCGCGGTTCAACAGGAATGCCTGAACCGGGGCCTCATCGTCGAACTCGGCGGCCGCCAGGCCGGTGTCGTGCGTTTGCTGCCTCCTTTGACTCTCACCGATGAACAGGCCGTGGCCGTCCTCGACCGCTTCGCCGACGCCCTGGCCGCCGCAGAACGCTCCACAAAACGCCGCGCAGACAACAGACCGTCGCGCTGACGACCCCGTACAACGTCACACCCCGTACAACGTCACAAGGAAGCCTCTGTGAACTCAATCCCCACCCCCGATGTGCCCGAGGCCGACGCTCACACCACCGCAGCCCCCAGCGGTCCGGGCGGGCCACTCGGTGCCTTCGCGGTCGAAGCCGCGACGGTGCCCCGCCAGCAGGCCAGGGGCATCGGCGAACAGCTCAACCCCGCCGCAGGCAGGCCCGCCGCCACAACACCGGACTCTCTCGACCACCCTGATCCGCACCGCGCGGCGGACGCGGCGGCCGTGGAGAATCTGCTCCGCTGCTGGGTACGCGAGAACAACCTGGCGCAGCCCGACGGCGACACCCTGCGCATCCCGCTCGAGGCCAGCGGGGCTGCGCTCCTTGTCCCCGTCCGCTACTGGTCAGCCGCCGGCTGGCACCGCTTCGGCCTGACCGCCCTGCAGGGAGTCCGGCCCGACGCCCCTGCCGTCGACGCCGTGACCTTGGCGGCCCTCCTCGGCCGGGAAGCGGGCCAGAGCGAGGGAGCCGACCTGGTCGGCCGGGTAGCCGACTCCGTGCACCGCACCGCCGACTTCATCGCCGACCGGCGCGCGCGCCCCACCGCCCCGCTCGATGCGGACCTGTTCCTCACGGCAGAGCAGTCGCTGCTGCTCGGCCACCCGCTGCACCCGACACCCAAGAGTCGGGAAGGACTGTCCGAGTCCGAAGCCAGGGCCTACTCACCCGAGTTGTACGGCTCTTTCCCCCTGCACTGGATGGCAGTCGACCGGTCCGTACTGGCAACCGATTCGGCCTGGACCGAACAAGGGCGCAACGTGCCCGCCGAGCAGCTCACCGCCCGGCTGGCCGGGGATCTCGAGCTCCCCGACAACACCGTCGCCCTGCCGCTGCACCCCTGGCAGGCCGTCGATGTGAAGAGCCGCCCCGCGATCGCCGCTCTTTTCGACGCCGGCCTGCTGCGTGATCTGGGCCCCTACGGTGACCCCTGGCACCCCACCTCCTCGGTCCGCACCGTGCACCGCCCCGGGGCACGGGCCATGCTCAAGCTCTCCCTCGGCCTGCGCATCACCAACTCCCGTCGTGAAAACCTCCGCAAGGAACTCCACCGCGGCCTCGAGGTCCACCGCCTGCTCCGCACCGGGCTGGCCGAGCAGTGGCAGGCTGTCCACCCCGGATTCGACATCGTGCGCGACCCTGCCTGGCTCGCCGTCGACTCTCCCGACGGTGAACCGCTGCCGGGACTCGACGTCATGCTCCGGCACAATCCGTTCGGCCCCGGCGACGACGCTGTCTGCATCGCGGGGCTGACCGCGCCCCGCCCCTGGCCCAGGCGGCCCGGAATGCACTCGCGCCTCGCCGATGTGGTCGAGCGACTCGCCGCGCGCACCGGCCGGCCCACCGGCGCGGTGGCCGCCGAGTGGTTCCTGCGCTACCTCGACCGCGTGGTGCGCCCGGTGCTGTGGCTGGACGCAACAGCGGGCATCGCCCTCGAAGCCCACCAGCAGAACACCCTGGTGATCCTCGACCCCGATGGATGGCCCGTCGGCGGCCGCTACCGCGACAACCAGGGCTACTACTTCCGTGAGTCCCGCCGCGCCGAACTCGAGCACCGCCTGCCCGGCATCGGCAGTGCCAGTGACACCTTCGTCTCCGACGAGGTGACCGACGAGCGCTTCGCCTACTACCTGGGCATCAACAATGTGCTGGGTCTGATCGGCGCCTTCGGCGCACAGCGTCTCGCCGACGAACGCGTACTGATCGCCGCGTTCAGACAGTTCCTCGCCGCCACCGCCGACCTGGGCTCACCGCTGCCCGCCCAGCTCCTCGAGACGTCCACACTGCGGTCCAAGGCCAACCTCATGACCCGGTTCCGCGGCCTGGACGAACTCGTCGGCCCTGTCGACACCCAGTCCGTCTACGTCACCATCACCAACCCCCTTCGTTCTTGAGGAACGACCCCCGACCGAACTGCGAGAGGAGAGCGCCACTGTGCCTCCCACCGATGCGAGCACCGACACCGGACCCGGTCCCGCACCCCAGCTCGGAGGAGGCGTCGAGGACACCCTCGATCTGCGGCTGCCCGAGGAGCTCCTCGCGCTGTTCCGGGAGGACGGGCACCCCCTCACGCCCGGCCGGACGGCCGGCGGCGAGGACTCCACCGGTGACTTGCTCGACACCCCCGCCGACTGGGGAGTGGTGATCACCCCCGCCGGTGTGTTCCAGCTCGTCCCCGTGCGGATCGAACGCGATCTCGCCCTCCTCACCCGCTGGATGAACGACCCCGCCGTCGCCGCCTTCTGGGCGCTGGCGGGGCCCGACTCCGTCACCGCCGCCCATCTGCGCACCCAGCTCGACGGAGACGGACGCAGTGTTCCCTGTCTCGGGCTGCTGGACAGCACGCCTGTGGGTTACTTCGAGATCTACCGCGCCGACCTCGACCCGCTCGCCCGCTACTACCCCGCTCGCCTGCACGACACGGGTATCCACCTCCTTATCGGCGGTGTCGCCGACCGCGGACGCGGCGTGGGCTCCACTCTGCTGAGAGCCGCAGCCGACCTCGTGCTCGACAATCGGCCGAGATGTGCACGTGTCATCGCAGAACCCGACCTGCGCAACACCCCCTCCGTCTCCGCGTTCCTGAGCGCCGGCTTCCGCTTCTTCGCCGAAGTCGACCTACCTGACAAGAGAGCCGCCCTCATGGTCCGCGACCGCGTGTTGCGGAACCTGCTGTGAACAACCCGCTGCCTTACATACACCGCTCGATCCGCATCGGTTCCACTCGAGGAGTCCCCGTGCCGAAGCCATCCGCAAGTCACGACTCCAGCGACTCCGCGCAGCCGGCCACCGTCCCCTTCACTCCGCCCGGACTGAACAGTGACGGCTGGGACCGGGCAGCTGCCCGACTCCTCGCCAAGATGCTCGGCGAATTCGCCTACGAGGAGATCATCGAGCCGGTCCTTGCGCCGGATCTCCCCTCCAGTACGGAATCCGGCGACCGCACCACCGGTACCGGACCCGGCAGCCGCTACGACCTGTACACCCTCCCGATCGACGACGACGGCGATCTCACCTTCCGGGCCAGGCGCGGAGCCTACGGAAGCTGGCGCGTCGACCCCGACTCCGTCACCTGCGACAGCCGCCCCTTCCGCGACCCGCTGACCTTTCTCGCCCGGGCCCGGAGCCGGCTCGCCCTCGACGGCGCAACCCTTGGCCATCTCCTCCGCGAGCTCTCCCTCACCCTCACCGCCGACACGGGACTCGGCCACACGCCGCTGAGTGCCACCGAACTCGCCGACCTCGGCTACGCCGAACTGGAGGGACACCAGACCGGACATCCCTGGCTCGTCCTCAACAAAGGCCGTATCGGCTTCTCCGCCACCGATGCCGCCCGCTGGTCGCCCGAGGCCCGCCGCCCGTTCCGTCTCCCGTGGATCGCGGTCAGCTCGGCCGTCGCCGACTACCGAGGCGTTCCAGATCTCGCGGATCCCGAGGACCTGTACACCCGTGAGCTGGACCCCTTCGCACGGGAGTCGTTCGCCGCACACCTGCGCGCCAAAGGCATGGACCCGGCGGGCTATCTCTTTCTCCCTGTGCACCCCTGGCAGTGGGACGAGGTGCTGGTTCCCCTCTTCGCCCCCGCCATCGCCCGGGGCGAGATCGTCCCGCTCCCCACCGACGGCGATCTCCGGCTGCCCCAGCAGTCCATCCGCACCTTCGTGAATGTGGACCGCCCCGAACGGCACACCGTGAAGCTGCCGCTGTCGATCCTCAACACGCTCGTCTGGCGCGGCCTGCCCACCGAGCGCACCATCGCCGCCCCGGCCGTCACCCAGTGGGTACACGGACTGCGCGACGCAGATCCCTTTCTGCGAGACGAATGCGGCGTGATCCTGCTCGGCGAGGTCGCCTCGGTCACCGTCGAGCACCCGCTCTACGACCACCTGGCCGAAGTGCCGTACCAGTACAAGGAGCTGCTCGGCGCGATCTGGCGCGAGCCGCTCCAGCCGCGACTCGTCCCCGGAGAGCGGGCCCGTACCCTCGCCTCTCTCCTCCACACCGATCCCCAGGGCCGCGCATTCGCAGCGGAACTGGTCGCCCGTTCCGGCCTCACACCCACCGTGTGGCTGCAGCGGTTGTTCGCGGCAGTGCTGCCACCACTACTGCATTTCCTCTACCGCTACGGAACGGTTTTTTCGCCGCACGGCGAGAACGCCATCGTCGTGTACGACGACCACGACATCCCGGCCCGGCTGGCGATCAAGGACTTCGTCGACGATGTGAACATCAGCTCCCTGCCGCTTCCCGAGCACGACTCGATGCCGGACGACGTACGCCGCATCCTGCTGACCGAGGAGCCTGCCTTCCTCACCCAGTTCATCCACGCGGGGCTCTTCGTCGGAGTCTTCCGCTATCTCGCGCCACTGTGCGAGGAACAGCTGGGAGTGCCGGGGGAGCAGTTCTTCTCGCTCGTACGGGCGGAGATCCTGCGGCACCAGGCCCGGTTCCCGCAGCTGAAGGAGCGCTTCGAGCTGTTCGACCTGCTCACCGCGCGTATCGACCGCCTGTGTCTGAACCGCAACAGACTGCACCTCGACGGCTACCGAGACCGCCCGGAGCGTCCTCACGCCGCCGTTCATGGCACCGTCCCCAACCCCCTCGGGTCTTCTTGATGCGCCGCTGCGTGATCGCGTTGTCAGTGGCGCCCCGTAGGCTGGTCGGGCTATGACGAAGCCATCCCTCACCGAACTCCTCCACGCTGCCGTGACCGCCGTCGGCGGCGTGGAACGGCCAGGCCAGGTCACCATGGCCGAGGCCGTCGCCGGGGCCATCGACGACAATTCCCATCTGCTCGTCCAGGCCGGCACCGGCACCGGAAAGTCGCTCGGCTATCTGGTACCTGCCCTGGCGCACGGGGAGAGGGTGGTCGTGGCCACGGCGACCCTGGCGCTGCAGCGGCAGCTCGTGGAGCGGGACCTTCCGCGGACCGTCGAGGCGCTGCATCCGCTGCTGCGCCGTCGGCCGGAGTTCGCCATGCTCAAGGGGCGTTCCAACTATCTGTGCCTGCACCGGCTGCACGAGGGTGTGCCACAGGAAGAGGAGGACGGGCTCTTCGACCAGTTCGAGGCAGCCGCGCCCACCAGCAAGCTCGGTCAGGACCTGCTGCGGATGCGGGACTGGGCGGACGAGACGGAGACGGGCGACCGTGACGATCTCGCCCCGGGTGTTTCCGATCGCGCCTGGAGTCAGGTCTCCGTCTCCTCCCGCGAGTGCCTGGGCGCGTCGAAATGCGCGTACGGCGCGGAGTGCTTCGCTGAGGCAGCGCGTGAGAGGGCCAAGCTCGCCGAGGTCGTCGTCACCAATCACGCGCTGCTCGCGATCGACGCGATCGAAGGCGCCCCGGTGCTTCCACAGCATGAAGTGCTGATCATCGATGAGGCCCATGAGCTGGTCTCCCGGGTCACCGGCGCTGCCACGGGCGAGCTCACCCCCGGCCAGGTCCACCGGGCGGTGCGCCGGGCGGCCAAGCTGGTGAACGAGAAGGCGGCGGACGCGCTGCAGACCGCTGCGGAGACCTTCGAGCGGTTGATGGAGCTCGCGCTGCCCGGCCGCCTCGACGAGATCCCCGAGGACCTGGGGTACGCGTTGACGGCCCTGCGCGACGCCTCGCGTACGGTGATCTCCGCACTCGGCTCCACCCGCGACAAGTCAGTCCAGGACGAAGACGCCGTGCGCAAGCAGGCACTGGCCTCCGTGGAGAACGTGCATGGCGTGGCCGAGCGCATCACCCACGGCTCGGAGTACGACGTCGTCTGGTACGAACGCCATGACCGTTTCGGGGCGTCGCTGAGGGTGGCCCCGCTCACGGTCTCCGGGCTGCTGCGCGAGAAGCTGTTCGCCGAGCGGTCCGTGGTGCTGACCTCGGCCACCCTCAAACTGGGCGGCGATTTCAACGGGGTCGGGGCCTCGCTGGGTCTCGCGCCTGAAGGCACCGGGGGAGACGAGGTGCCGCAGTGGAAGGGCCTCGACGTCGGTTCGCCGTTCGACTACCCGAAGCAGGGCATCCTCTATGTTGCCCGCCATCTGGCTACGCCGGGTCGAGAGGGTTCACGCGGCGACATGATGGACGAACTCGCCGAGCTGGTGGAGGCGGCGGGAGGCCGCACGCTCGGACTCTTCTCGTCCATGAGGGCCGCACAGGCGGCGGCCGAGGAGCTGCGCGGCCGGCTCGAGAAGCCGATCCTGCTGCAGGGCGAGGAGACACTGGGCGAGCTGATCAAGTCCTTCGCCTCCGACCCGGAGACCTGCCTGTTCGGGACGCTGTCCCTGTGGCAGGGAGTCGATGTGCCAGGGCCGGGCTGTCAGCTGGTGGTGATGGACCGGATCCCGTTCCCGCGGCCCGACGATCCGCTGATGAGCGCTCGCCAGAAGGCGGTCGAGGAGGCAGGCGGCAACGGGTTCATGGCGGTCGCAGCGACGCACGCGGCGCTGCTCATGGCTCAGGGTGCGGGGCGGCTCGTACGGGCCATGGGGGACCGCGGGGTCGTCGCCGTACTCGATCCGCGGCTGGCCAATGCCCGCTACGGAAGCTTTCTGAAGGCTTCGATGCCCGACTTCTGGTACACCACGGACCGCAATCAGGTGCGACGGTCGCTGTCCGCCATCGATGCGGCTGCCCAGGCGGAGGGCAAGTAGGAGCCTCGCCGGCCCGTAGGTCGGCCTCCGACGGTTGGGCATCGAGACACAGCTGGACCCCGGGACCGGCGCAGTGGGTCCCGGGGTCCGGTCAGAGCGGGCGGGCCGTCACACCCGCCGCAACACCGCCACCACCTTGCCGAGGATTGTCGCCTCGTCACCGGGGATGGGCTGGTAAGCGGCGTTGTGCGGGAGCAGCCACACATGGCCGCTCTCCCGCTTGAACCGCTTGACGGTGGCCTCGCCGTCCAGCATGGCGGCCACAATGTCCCCGTTCTCCGCGACGGGCTGGCGGCGCACCGTGACCCAGTCCCCGTCACAGATGGCGGCCTCGATCATGGAGTCGCCGACGACCTTCAGTACGAACAGCTCACCGTCTCCGACCAGCTGGCGGGGGAGCGGGAAGACATCCTCGACCGATTCCTCGGCGAGGATCGGGCCACCGGCCGCGATCCGGCCGACGAGGGGAACATAGGACGCCGCGGGCTTGCCCGAGGTGTCCGTCGGCTGGGTGCTGGGCTGGTCGGAGCCTCGGACCTCGTACGCCCGGGGGCGGTGCGGGTCCCTGCGCAGGAATCCCTTGCGCTCCAGGGCCATCAGCTGATGGGCGACGGAGGAAGTGCTGGACAGCCCGACCGCCTGGCCGATCTCGCGCATCGACGGTGGGTAGCCCCGCCGCTGTACGGAGTCACGGATCACCTCGATGACGCGCCGCTGCCGGTCGGTGAGGCCGGAGCTGTCGGCCCGGATCCCAGGGGGTCGGCCGGGCAGCGAGCGGGTGGGCTTGGGCCCCTCCGGGGTCGTGGCTGCGTCATTCATGGCATGCACCGGCTCGAATCGATTCTGGGAGCGGTCCTGGGCAGTGATGGCGGCACTGTCTGCGGTGGTGGTCACGTCGGCCCCTCTCGAAATGGTCTCCCTAGCTGGACAACGGTAGTTGGTTTCGAAAGGTTGCGCCAAACACACGTTCGAGTGAAAAATCGCAGATTGCCTGACGTGGCCGTTGTGCTGGGTGTATGTGCGAACGATCGAACCGCAGGGCGGCTCAGGACTTCACGGTAGCCTTCCCGCCGGTCGTGGTGAAGCCCGTGAAAGCGGTGAGGCGGTGATGCGCTGAGTGGTGGGGGTTGCAGGGCCTCCCAGTCTGGCATCGTCCTGCTCGGAATCCGCGGATCCGTGTGCCTCCCGCAACCTCGTGGCCGAGGTCCGGTGCGCTGCGTGCACCTGGCCGATACGCCCCGTGTGCGGTAGGCCTCCAGTCGGCGCCATGCGACACGCGCTATGACATGAAAACGCAACCAAACCCCAGATCTAGTGGTTGGCTTGTGCGTGCCGCCCACAAGTTGTGGTCCCCCGTCGTTCGGGGGTGAGTGCATCGCCTATGCTTGAGGCTGCTTCGCGGGGCCTCCACAGGCTCGTTGAGGCTATTTCGTCGCGCTGTGAGGGAGGGTTGGGAGCCATGCACTGCCCCTTCTGCAGGCACCCCGACAGTCGTGTCGTCGACAGTCGCACCACCGATGACGGAACGTCGATCCGCCGACGTCGGCAGTGCCCCGACTGTTCCCGTCGCTTCACGACGGTGGAAACCGCCTCGCTGATGGTGATCAAGCGCAGCGGGGTGACCGAACCCTTCAGTCGTACCAAGGTCATCTCCGGCGTGCGCAAGGCGTGCCAGGGGCGGCCGGTCACCGAGGACGCCCTCGCCCAGCTCGGCCAGCGGGTCGAAGAGGCGGTGCGCGCCACCGGCAGCGCCGAGCTGACCACCCACGACGTGGGTCTGGCCATACTCGGCCCCCTGCAGGAACTCGACCTCGTCGCGTACCTGCGCTTCGCGTCCGTGTACCGGGCGTTCGACTCACTCGAAGACTTCGAGGCCGCCATCGCGGAACTGCGACATGAGCGGCCTCCTGCTGAGGAGGGCGGGAGCCGCGGGGCCGTCGAAGTCCCCGTGGCCGCCACTGCTGCCGACTGAGCGACACCGAGCGAGCGGAACGGGGCCTGCATGTGGCCCGCCGGTCGGCTCGGAGCGGCGAATGAACCTGTCACGGGCGCCCTGAGCGGCGCCCGGGGCAACAGACACAATTCGTGCCACGGGAAGATCTGGGCACTTCAGGGCGTTTTTGCCCGTGTATGGGAGGCGGCATGACCGAGACGACGAGCGGCCCGGCACGAGGGTCCCGAGCCAAGGGATCCAAGGCGGCCAAGGGCCTGCGTGTCGAGCGCATCCACACCACCCCCGGCGTGCATCCGTACGACGAGGTGGTCTGGGAGCGCCGTGACGTCGTCATGACCAACTGGCGTGACGGCTCGGTGAACTTCGAGCAGCGTGGCGTCGAGTTCCCCGACTTCTGGTCGGTGAACGCGGTCAACATTGTCACCAGCAAGTACTTCCGCGGGGCCGTCGGCACTCCGCAGCGCGAGACCGGTCTCAAGCAACTGATCGACCGGATCGTGAAGACCTACCGGAAGGCCGGCGAGGACTACAGCTACTTCGCCTCGCCCGCCGATGCCGAGATCTTCGAGCACGAGTTGGCGTACGCCCTCCTGCACCAGATCTTCAGCTTCAACTCGCCGGTGTGGTTCAACGTCGGCACGCCCCAGCCGCAGCAGGTCTCCGCCTGCTTCATCCTGGCCGTCGACGACTCCATGGAGTCGATCCTCGACTGGTACAAGGAAGAGGGCATGATCTTCAAGGGCGGCTCCGGCGCCGGCCTGAACCTCTCCCGTATCCGCTCCTCCAAGGAACTGCTGTCCTCCGGCGGAAACGCCTCCGGCCCGGTCTCCTTCATGCGGGGCGCCGACGCCTCCGCAGGAACGATCAAGTCGGGCGGCGCCACCCGGCGCGCGGCCAAGATGGTCATCCTCGACGTCGACCACCCCGACATCGAGGGCTTCATCGAGACCAAGGTGAAGGAAGAGGAGAAAATTCGCGCGCTGCGTGACGCGGGCTTCGACATGGACCTGGGCGGCGACGACATCACGTCCGTCCAGTACCAGAACGCCAACAACTCCGTCCGTGTGAACGACGAGTTCATGAAGGCGGTCGAGGCCGGCGGCAAGTTCGGGCTGCGCGCCCGGATGACCGGCGATGTCATCGAGGAGGTCGACGCCAAGTCGCTCTTCCGCAAGATGGCCGAGGCGGCCTGGGCCTGTGCCGACCCCGGTATCCAGTACGACGACACCATCAACAACTGGCACACCTGCCCGGAGTCCGGCCGGATCAACGGCTCGAACCCCTGCAGCGAGTACATGCACCTGGACAACACCTCGTGCAACCTCGCCTCGCTGAACCTGATGAAGTTCCTCAAGGACGACGGCAAGGGCAGCCAGTCCTTCGAGGTCGAGCGCTTCGCCAAGGTCGTCGAGCTGGTCATCACCGCGATGGACATCTCCATCTGCTTCGCGGACTTCCCGACGCAGAAGATCGGCGAGAACACCCGTGCCTACCGTCAGCTGGGCATCGGCTACGCCAACCTCGGCGCCCTGCTGATGGCCACGGGTCACGCGTACGACTCCGACGGCGGCCGTGCGCTGGCCGGCGCCATCACCTCGCTGATGACGAGTACTTCGTACAGGCGCTCCGCCGAGCTCGCCGCCGTCGTCGGCGCATACGACGGCTACGCCCGCAACGCAGAGCCGCATCAGCGGGTCATGAAGCAGCACGCGGACGCCAACACCGCTGCCGTCCGCATGGACGACCTGGACTCGCCGATCTGGGCCGCCGCCACGGAGGCCTGGCAGGACGTGATCCGCCTCGGCGCCAAGAACGGCTTCCGCAACGCGCAGGCCTCGGTCATCGCGCCCACCGGCACCATCGGTCTCGCGATGTCCTGCGACACCACCGGCCTCGAGCCCGACCTCGCCCTGGTCAAGTTCAAGAAGCTGGTCGGCGGCGGCTCGATGCAGATCGTCAACGGCACGGTCCCGCAGGCCCTGCGCCGCCTGGGCTACCAGGAGGAGCAGATCGAGGCGATCGTCGCCCACATCGCCGACCACGGCAATGTGATCGACGCTCCCGGCCTGAAGACCGAGCACTACGAGGTCTTCGACTGTGCGATGGGTGAGCGCTCCATCTCCGCGATGGGCCATGTCCGCATGATGGCGGCCATCCAGCCGTGGATCTCCGGCGCGCTCTCCAAGACGGTCAACCTGCCGGAGACCGCCACTGTCGAGGACGTCGAAGAGGTCTACTTCAAGGCGTGGAAGATGGGCGTCAAGGCGCTCGCGATCTACCGCGACAACTGCAAGGTCGGCCAGCCTCTCTCCGCCAAGACCAAGGAGAAGGACAAGCCCGGAAGCGCGGTCACCGAGAAGGCCGAGGAGACGATCCGGGCCGCGGTCGAGAAGGTCGTCGAGTACCGCCCGGTCCGCAAGCGCCTTCCCAAGGGCCGTCCCGGCATCACCACCTCCTTCACGGTGGGCGGCGCCGAGGGCTACATGACCGCCAACTCCTACCCGGACGACGGTCTCGGCGAGGTCTTCCTGAAGATGTCGAAGCAGGGTTCCACCCTCGCCGGCATGATGGACGCCTTCTCGATCGCGGTCTCGGTCGGTCTGCAGTACGGCGTTCCGCTGGAGACGTACGTCTCGAAGTTCACCAACATGCGCTTCGAGCCGGCCGGTATGACGGACGACCCGGATGTGCGGATGGCGCAGTCGATCGTCGACTACATCTTCCGCCGTCTGGCGCTGGACTTCCTGCCCTTCGAGACCCGCTCCGCGCTCGGCATCCACTCGGCCGAGGAGCGCCAGCGTCACCTGGAGACCGGTTCGTACGAGTCGGCTGACGACGAGGTCGACGTCGAGGGCCTGGCCCAGTCCGCCCCGCGCGAGCAGGAGACCCTGAAGCCGGTCGTCCCTCCGAAGGCGGAGATCCCGGCGCCGCAGCAGGCGCACACCTCGGCGGAACTCGTCGAGATGCAGCTCGGCATCAGCGCGGACGCCCCGCTCTGCTTCTCCTGCGGGACGAAGATGCAGCGCGCCGGTTCCTGCTACATCTGCGAGGGCTGCGGCTCGACCAGCGGCTGCAGCTGAATGTGAGCGCCTTTCGGGCGTGAAGTGACTGCTCGAGTGGGGAGCCGGCGAAGTTCCGGCTCCCCACTCGGCTGTCGTGGTTATCGGGGCTTTATGTCGCCCGGTTCCCCAAGTGTTCTTGCAATCAGGTCGGTATCGCAGTACTCGGTCAGCTCTCGCAGTTTTCCATCCTTGATATGGCAAACCCAGCAGTACGTATTGTGATAGGGCTTCCCCTCTGTGGTTGTGACACGACCTCTGCACTCCACGACCACGTAGTCGCCGGCAGCGATGAAACGTTGTGGGGTGTTCGTGTACGTGTCGGCGAACTGGGAGGCCAGAGGCCGAAACAGCTCGTTGAGGACGGTCTGTTTGCCCTCATATGTCCCGGACCATTTCGTCGTACCGATGATCGTCCAGCGGAAGTCGTCGGCGAGGCTCTCGGCGAGAGGCCGGCCGTTCCCTTCCGCCAGCCCGGCGAAGATGCGCTGCATCAGTCGCGTGTTCTCGGTCTCGCCCATGATTCCTCCGTCACCTGATGCCTTGAAGGTTCGGCCTGCCATTCAACAGGCTGGAGTGCCGCCGCGGGCAGCCTTCCTTGTGAGAGGCAGGGCACGGCGGGAGTGACGGCCCAGGCACCCCGGGCGCTGTGGACCGACCGGCAAGGGGTCGAGGAATAGCGCACGCCAGGAATAAGTGCGCTGCGCCAGTATTCAGGGCACCGTCCAGGTGTCAACCCATCCGTCAGGGCGGTGGAGCCGGTTTCCCGGCTCCACCGCCCTCGGTGTCTGTGACACCTGCTTGCGGTGCCTGATGCCGCACGATGCCTGCGCAAGGGCTTGTTGCGGTGGGCGCTGTGACGGCATGCTCCGGGGCGTGATCAAGACCGGTAGGGCAAGGCAGGGGGAGCCGGACTTGAGGATCCCCCTGCCTGTCGCCCGCCTGCACAAGCAACGCGTGCTCAGTAAGTACCGTTGCCCATCACCGTGATGAAGGTCTGCGGATCCGCGTCGAAGCCGAGGACGGTATCCCGGAACTCCCAGTCGCCCGCTTCGGATCGTGTGAACTCGCCGACGATCGCCGCGGTGGATCCCGGGACAGCAGTGAAGTCGTTCTTCCCCAGTTCGACATGCCCCTCGAGCACCCGCACCAGGGTGTTCGCAATGTCGCCGAACACTTTGCGGCCACCGCGCTGCTGGATCACCACGCCCACGACGACACGCCCGTACACGGCCGCGAGCCGGTCGAACTCCAGGGTCATGACCTCGTCGGATCCGAACCCCTGTCCGGTCTTGCTGTCCCGCATGAGAATGATCGTGCCGTCGGGTGACCGGCTGTCGAAGTGCACGACATACGAGGGCTCGCCGTACGGCGCGTCCGCCGCATATGTCGCGGCGACGATGTCGAGATCGTTGGCCGGCTCGCCCAGGGGGCTGGGGTCCCATTTGAGGGTCACCTCGGCCTTCCTGACCCCCTTGTTGAGGCTGCTCACAGATTTCCCTTCCCCGTAAGTGCCATCATTTCTTTGTCGGTTGACCGTATCGGCTCAGCGCGGGATGCGGCGAGGCGGCCTCTGGCGCGCGAGCTCCTCGCGGAACTCCGCTATGGCGCTGCTGACCTGGCGTATGAGGTGCGTGTTCTCGATCCGGTCGAGATACAGGCAGCGGCGGGCGAGCCCTTCGAGTTCGAAGGCGAAGCAGATCGACATCAGCGGGTTGATGAACAGCTCACTGCCACGGGTGCGGGAGGTGAACCGGACGTTCCCGAACGACCCCTGCACCGCTGCCGCGATGGAGCCGTTCACGATGCTGGGGTGGTCGGGTGTGTGCGCCTGGGCGTGGGCCACCGCGTCGACGAACAGTGCGCCCTCACGCGTCGAGCGGGGCACGGAGAAGGCGCCGAGGTAGGCGCCGTCGCTCTCCAGGGCGGCGATGTTCTCCAGCACGAGGCCATGACTCACCCCGTGGTACGCGTCGACCCCGAAGCCGACCGAGACGACGAGGCGCTCGGGTACGTCGACCCCGTACAGCGCGGCCACACTGGTCAGATCCTCCTCGGGCGTCCCCAGCCCGGACTCGTCACCGCGCATGAGGATGTCGGTACCGCCGTCGACGAGGACGACCGCATCGATGTCGTACCGCTCGATCAGGGCTCGGTAGGCAGCGCGGAGGGGCTGGACCCCGACGCGGGCGAAGGCATGGACGGTGCTGGGGTAGCCGTGCAGGGCCAGCCACTGGGCGAGCGTGCGCTCCGGGAAATACCGCTGGTGGAGCGACGATTCCGGAGTGATCGCGGCGACATCGGGAGCGAGCCAGTCCTCCAGCGGCAGCCCTTCGATCGCGCTGAACGCGAGATTCGCCAGTTGGACCTCCTTCCCCTGATGGAGAAGGGAGAGCGCCACGGGCAGCCCGGCGTAGACGTCGAATCCGCCGCCCGCGCCCGCGACGAGGATCCGTTCGGCCGCCTCGAGGCGCGTGAAGAGCGGGTTGGTGTGCAGCGCTGTCATGGAGATCATTGTGCGGGCCCGCGGGTACGGGTTCGAGGGAATATGCACAGATCGGTCCGGTGCAGCAGGTAAGGGCCACTCTTGTCGCAGAGTGACCGGGGCCACGTTCCGCGCCGTACGATGGCGCGGTGCTGGTCAAGTGGATTCGCTGCACCGTGGTGGACCGTCGAGGGTTCGAGCGGGGGCAGCGGAAGTGGGCGGGGCTGCTGGGTGAGCCGGGTTTCCGTGGACAGGGCGGGGGGTGGAGCAGAATACGGCCGAACGTCGCCCACGTATTCGGCTTCTGGGAGAGCCGCGCCTTCTACGACTCGTTCATGGCGCGCTCCCACGACCGGCTGGCGTCCGGACAGTCAGGCACGTACAAGGACATTCAGGCCAAGCTGTTCGACTATCGCTTCGATGTGAAAACAGGTTTCGAGACGCGGTTCACGGACGCCGATGTGGTGCGGGTCGCGCACTGCAGGGTCCGCGAGGACCGTGTCGAGCACTTTGCGCTGATGCAGGAGAAGGTGTGGAACCCGGCGATGGCCGGTTCCCCGGGGATGGTGCGCGGGGTGTTCGGACAGGCGCCGGGGAACGAGTTCCTGGTGATGTCGATGTGGCAGTCGGCTGCCGAGCACGGGAAGTACCGGACGGAGCGGGTGGAGAGGCTGCTGCTGCGAGCGCAGACCGAGGCCGACGTCTGCGCCCTGGCGGGGGACGTCGTCGCACTCGAACCGTCCTGGACGGTGTGATCACCAGGCTCCGGGCACCGTTCGACGGCCGGACACGCCGGATGGAACCGGCCCGACTGCTCGGCCGCCTGCGGACCGATCTAGGGTCATGACATGGCACGACCGCGACGCATCGTCCTCGTCCGGCACGGAGAGTCGGTGGGTAACGCCGATGACACGGTGTACGAACGCGAGCCCGACCATGCACTCCAGCTCACCCCCACCGGCTGGGCGCAGGCCGAGGAGACAGGGGCGCGGCTGCGTGAGCTGTTCGGACGGGAGCGGGTCAGCGTCTATGTCTCGCCCTACCGCAGAACCCACGAAACCTTCCGGGCATTCGACCTCGACCCGGGTCTCGTGCGGGTCAGGGAGGAGCCGCGGCTGCGGGAGCAGGACTGGGGAAACTGGCAGGACCGGGAGGACGTACGTCTGCAGAAGGCGTATCGCGACGCGTACGGCCACTTCTTCTACCGCTTCGCCCAGGGCGAGTCGGGTGCTGATGTGTACGACCGGGTCGGCGCCTTCCTGGAGAGCCTCCACCGGAGCTTCGAGGCCCCGGACCACCCGCCGAACGTGCTGATCGTGACGCACGGGCTGACGATGCGGCTGTTCTGCATGCGCTGGTTCCACTGGTCGGTCGCCGAGTTCGAGTCACTGTCCAACCCGGGCAACGGCGAGAGCCGGATTCTGCAGCTGGGCGAGGACGGGCGGTACACACTGGACCGGTCCTTCGAGCAATGGCGGGCCCCTGAGTCGTACGGCTTCACGGGATAGAGTGGCAGGAAGATGACCGCTGATTCCTCTCGCGACCGGCGCTTCGAACGCGCCCTGGACAGCCTGCGCGGACTGTCCGTGGGAGACGCCCTGGGCTCCCAGTTCTTCGTACCGACGAACTATCCCCTGCTGAAACGGCGCGAGCTTCCGCCACCGATCTGGCAGTGGACCGACGACACCGAGATGGCCGGCTCGATTCTGGCCGTACTCGCGGACCACGACCGCATCGATCAGGACGCGCTCGCCCGGTCCTTCGCTCAGCACCACGACTTCGACCGGGGCTACGGCCCGGCCGTCAACCGGCTGCTCCGGCTGATCAGGGAGGGCGGCGACTGGCGCGAGCTGTCCGCAGAACTCTTCAAGGGCCAGGGCTCGTGGGGCAACGGCTCTGCGATGCGGATCGCGCCGCTCGGCGCCTGGTACGCCGACGACCCGGAGCAGGCCACCCACCAGGCAGAGATCTCCTCGTACACGACGCATCAGCACCGCGAGGCCGTGGTCGGTGCCATGGCCGTGGCGGCGGCGGCCGCACTGGCCGCGAACCCGGCAGGGCCGCCCGCTCCCGAGGATCTGCTCGACGGTGTGGTCGCGCTGGTGCCGCGCAGTGCGGTCGGGGCCGGTCTGCGGCGGGCACGGGACATGCTCGACTACAACGACGCAGGCACGGTCGCAGCGGTACTCGGCAGTGGCAGGCGCACCAGCGCTCATGACACCGTGCCGTTCGCGCTGTGGTCGGCGGCCCGTTCGCTCGGGGACTTCGAGCAGACGTTCTGGACGACGGCCCAGGTCGGCGGTGATGTCGACACCACGTGCGCGATCGCGTGTGGAGTGGTTGCGGCGGGCAAGGCCGGACAGCCGCCCGCTGGCTGGCTGGAGAGGACCGAGGCACTGCCTGGCTGGGTGCCGGACGGTCCCCGCTGAGCGCGCGGGCAGAGCAGAGCACATTCTTCGGCGGTTGCGGCAAGGTATTCCTCGAGACCGGCCTGACGTACGCGGAGTATGCCCGCCGGGGCTTCCGGCAGCTGTGCCGGCCGCCCTGCTGACCCCTCGTCGTGATCGCCCTGGCCATGCGCCGGGCACCGCGCTCCTCCACGGTGGACGGGACCCTGGTCCGAGCAGTCCTCGGGGCCCCGCGCGTGCTCACCCTCGTCGTGGTCGCGTCCGCGCTGCGGCGGATGGACCTGTACGTCGACGCCTACCGGCTGACCCGGCTGCGGGTGTCCGTCGCCGCCATGGGGCTGTGGCTCCGGCTGGTGATCGTCGCCGGAGTCGACTCGGCGAGGAACCAGGGCAGTTGCGTTCGGCTTCGGCGCGCAGACGGGGCGTCCGCCGCCGCTGGGCCTTCGGGAGAGAATCTTTTCGCGGATGCTTTCGATCGAGCTCTGCTGCCGTATGCGCGCCGCGATGGTCTCCCCGACGGGCCATGCTCTGTGAACGGGGCTTCACGAATGCGACGGAGGCGGCGCGGAGCTTTTGCGGGGGTGTGATCTTCCGTCGCGCCGTGGAGCCGTCCCCCCGGCTGTTCCAAGCCATGCTGTGTCGTGGAGTGCGGCGGGGCGAGTTGCGTCCCGACGCCACTGGTCCGCCCGGCCTTCCGTGCGTTCCGAGCCTGATGACGGACCGCGCCGGAGTGTGCGGCAGCAAATGGCGTGACGACGACCTCGTCGCGATGATCGATCAGGGGGCGGTGGCGCTGCTCAGCCCCGCAGCGGCTGATCGGCACAGCGGCCACTCATGACCGGAATCCGGTTGTCGTGGGAGGTGTCCGGCGGCGTACCCTTACTGGCGCCATGCCGTACGAACCACCCACACACACAGTCGAGCGCTCGATCCGGGCTACCACCGGCGCCAAGATCGTCGCAGGTGTGGACGAGGTCGGCCGCGGGGCGTGGGCCGGGCCGGTGACGGTGTGCGCGGCGGTCACCGGACTGCGGAGACCGCCCGTCGGACTCACCGATTCCAAGCTGATCAGCCCCAAGCGCCGTACAGAGATGGCAGGGCAGTTGGAGTCCTGGGTCACCGCGCATGCCCTCGGGCACGCGTCGCCCGAGGAGATCGACGAATTCGGCATGACTGCGGCGCTGCGGCTCGCAGCCGTCCGGGCGCTCGACGGACTGCCCGTACGTCCGGACGCGGTCATCCTCGACGGGAAACACGACTACCTCGGGGCGCCCTGGCTGGTCCGTACGGTGATCAAGGGTGACCAGTCGTGTGTCGCGGTGGCCGCCGCGTCGGTCATCGCCAAGGTGTGCAGAGACGCCATGATGGCGGAGCTGCAGGGGGAGTGGGCCGATTTCGCCTTCGCGGAGAACGCCGGCTATCCCTCCCCCGTGCACAAGGCGGCGCTTGCGGCGCTGGGTCCCACCCCGCACCACCGGCTCTCGTGGGCCTATCTGGATGCGCTGCCCCAGTGGCGGCACCTCAAGAAGGTCCGGATCTCGCCGGAGGCGGCCGCACTGGAAAGCGGGGGCCAGCTCGGCTTCGAATTCTGAACTCGTGCCTCCATCAGTACGGTCGCACTTATGTGCCCACCCGCCGATGCCCTCCGTGTCGGCGTTTGATAGACATCCACCCATGCCTCTCATCCCCGAGGAGCCTCAGATTCACGAGAGTGCCCAGGGTCCCCGCGCCACTCCGGCCGCAGGCCGTACCGCGCCGACCCCTCGTCCCGTACCCGGTCCGCGTTCCGCGGCCTCGCCGCGTCCCGGGCATCCGGGCCCCGGTCCGGCCAGGCCCACGCCCCCTGCGCAGCGCACCCACGCCGCTGCCGCGAAGCCCCAGTCGCCGCGACCGGAGAATCGTTCCGGACCGCAGATCCAGCTGGTCCCCGCTCCCACGGACGGCGCGCTCGACGCCGCCGACGAGGCGGTCGACCTGCTGCTCGACACCGGCCGTGCCCCGGGCGACGTGCTGGTGCTGACCACGGGTGAACAGCACCCGTGGGCAGCGCACGAGCTGTCCTTCGGCGAAGCCGCCTACTGGGCGCAGCACGACGCCCGCGACGACGTCTTCTACGCGGACGTCACTGCCTTGGAGCGGGCGTCGTCCCGGCCCGTGGTGGTCGTCGCGCTCAACGGAGGCGCCGATGACGCCGCCGCCCGCGCGCTGCCCGCGGCCCTGCAGAAGGCAGCCGCGTTGCTGATCGTGTGCGGCGACCCCAAGCGGATCACCGCCGTGCTCGGCGTCGGCGTCTGAGTCGTCGGGCGGGTACGGACCCCCTTGGTCCGGTCGTGACCCGGCTGCCCAGTTCATGGGCAGCCGGTGGATGACGTCCGTCAGCGAGCTGCCGTGCGCCGAAGCGCGTCGGCAGCACCTCCGGCGGTGCGCAGTGGCAGCGGATCCGTCTCGGCCACGGCATCGGCCGGATGCCCCGGCGTCGATGTCGAGTTGGGCTGGCGCCCGCCGCGGCCTTCGCCCAGCACCTGCCAGCCACCACGGGTCAGCGTGATGTACGCACCACAACGCAGCCCATGCAGCGTGCAGGCGTCCCGCAGCCCCCACATCCAGGCCCCGTCCTCCTCCGTCCAGCGCTCGTCGCCGTCGCGGCAGTAGAGCAGCACGGCGGTGCGCACCGGCGTGCGGCGCCGCAGATCGTGCGGTATGACCCGGCGAAGATGTGCCAGCAGGGCATTGCGCAGCTCCCAGCCGTCCGCTGACGCGGACTGCCGGGAGAACGAGGCACTGGCGGCGAGTCGTTCCTCGTGGTCGAGTACGGCGACGACGGCGGTCGCCGGCTTCGGGTGGTGCCGCGTGTGCAGGGCACCGACCACCTCGCGCGGGTTGCGCAGCAGAGGGATACCGGCCGCAGTCCACTCGGCAGGCTCGAGCATCCTGGCGAGGCGGCTGGCGGAGTTCGCCGAGGTAGTGATCGAGGTGGCTGCGGACGAAGCGAATCCGAAGGTCACGGTCCTCCCTTCGCATACGCGCCCACAGTGCGGGCAGGGTCGGGTGAGGGCGCGCCACGGCATGGCCCTTCAGGACCGCGAACGGGCCGTGCGGGGAGCAGTCCCAATTCTTCCTGGCCCATGGGATTGCGGCAACGAGCAATTTGGAATCACCGACGGGAATCGGCGGGTATGAGGCTGATATCCCTCCCCAGTGGGCCCAACTGACTTCCGCGTCAGTTCTGAATAGCAAGGACCAGCGGAAACACCCCCTTCGCGCCCGCCCGGCGCAGCAGCCGTGCCGCCACGGACAGCGTCCAGCCGGTGTCCGCGTAGTCATCGACCAGCAGCACCGGGCCATCGGCGGCGGTCAGCGCCTCGGCCAGCTCCGGTGGCACGACGAACGCCTCGTGCAGCGCCCGCACCCGCTGGGCGCTGTTGGTACGTGAAACACGCACATCCGAGGCCTGCGGCAGGTACTCGACGGAGCCCAGCAGGGGCATCCGTCCGACGTCGGCGATGCGGCCGGCGAGCGAATCGATGAGCCGCGGCCTGCTGCGGGATGCGACGGTGACGACGCCAACCGGCCGTGGCGGCACATCGGATGAACCGGACGACCAGCCACCCGGCCCCTTCGCCCAGTCGGAGAGAACGGTCACCACCGCACCCATCATGTCGTCGGGAACCGGCGCGTCCGGTGCCTGAACGGCAAGCATCGGACGCAGCCGGTTGCCCCAGCCGATGTCGGAGAGCCGCCCCAGCGCCCGCCCGGAGAAAGACTGTTCGTCTTCCGGAATACGGCCCTTGAGGTTGACCCCGACGGCCGCCAGCCCGGTCGGCCACATCTTGCGCGGCTCGACCTCGACGCCCGGCCGGCCCAACTCCCCGCGCGCGGCGTCCAGTGCGGCAGCCGACACCTTGTCACTGAAGCGCGCTCCCGAGCAGTTGTCACAGCGCGCGCACGGGGCGGCCTCCTCGTCGTCCAGCTGACGCCTCAGGAACTCCATCCGGCAGGACGTCGACCGCGCGTAGTCCCGCATGGCCTGCTGCTCGGACTCCCGCTGACGCGCGACCCACGCGTAGCGCTCCGCGTCGTAGGTCCAGGGTTGCCCCGTGGCGGTCCAGCCGCCCTTGACCCGCTGGACCGCACCGTCCACGTCGAGCACTTTGAGCATGGTCTCCAGCCGCGTACGCCGCAGCTCGACCAGGGGCTCCAGCGCGGGCAGGGACAACGGCCTGTCCGAACGGGCCAGCACATCCAGGGTGCGCCGCACGAGCTCCTCGGGAGGGAAGGCGACCGACGCGAAGTACTGCCAGATCGCCTCGTCCTCCCTGCCGGGGAGCAGCAGCACCTCAGCATGCTCGACTCCGCGGCCTGCGCGTCCGACCTGCTGGTAGTAGGCGATGGGGGAGGACGGCGAGCCGAGATGCACCACGAACCCGAGGTCCGGCTTGTCGAACCCCATGCCCAGCGCGGAGGTGGCGACGAGGGCCTTCACCCGGTTGGCGAGGAGATCCTCCTCGGCCTGCTGCCGGTCGGCGTTCTCCGTGCGTCCCGTGTACGAGGTCACCGTGTGACCGCACTGACGCAGATAGGCGGTGACCTCCTCGGCCGCCGCGACTGTCAGGGTGTAAATGATCCCGGAGCCGGGCAGCTCGCCGAGATGGTCGGCCAGCCAGGCAAGGCGGTTCGCGGCGTCGGGGAGCTGGAGCACGCTCAGGCTGAGACTCTCCCGGTCCAGCGGGCCACGCAGCACGAGGGCGTCCGTCCCTGCTCCGGTGCCCAGCTGCTCGGCGACGTCCGCGGTCACCCGCGCATTGGCGGTGGCGGTGGTGGCGAGGACCGGGACACCCGCGGGGAGCTCGGCGAGTATGGTGCGCAGTCTGCGGTAGTCCGGCCGAAAGTCATGGCCCCAGTCGGAGATGCAGTGGGCCTCGTCCACGACCAGGAGGCCGGTTGCCGCCGCCAGCTTGGGAAGCACCTGGTCGCGGAAGTCGGGGTTGTTCAGCCGCTCGGGACTGACGAGCAGCACATCCACCTCGCCCGCCGCGACCTCGGCCTGGACGGTGTCCCACTCCTCGGTGTTGGAGGAGTTGATGGTCCGGGCGTGGATGCCTGCCCGCGCCGCGGCCTCCACCTGGTTGCGCATGAGGGCGAGCAGCGGGGAGACGATCACGGTCGGGCCGCTGCCGCGTGCTCGCAGCAACGATGTCGCGACGAAGTAGACGGCGGACTTTCCCCAGCCGGTCCGCTGCACGACCAGCGCGCGGCGCTTGTCGGCGACGAGGGCCTCGATCGCCCGCCACTGGTCCCCACGCAGCCGCGCCGTGCCCGAGGTGTCCGAGACGAGGCGGGCGAGTACGGAGTCGGCCGAAGCCCTGAGCTCTGCGCGGTCTGCGTTGGTCATGCCCCCATGCAACCCGATGGCACCGACAAAGCGCGAATGCGACGGCGCTCCCTGTGGATAACGTTATCCACAGGGGTCGCGGAGCGGACTTCTTCGCGAGACCGTCGTGCCATGAACAAGCACCACGATCCCACCGGGCCCGGCGGCGACCAGCAGATCACCCTGCGCGGCCCCGCCGAACTGGCCGATGCCCTGCCGTACATGATGGGCTTCCATCCGAACGATTCGATCGTGCTCGTCGCGTTGCACGGCAGCCGCGGTCGCTTCGGCGGCCGACTGCGGCTCGGTATTCCCCGCTCGCCGCGCGAATGGCAGCCTGTGGCCGAGCAGCTGGCCGAGTGCCTGATCCAGGGCTGCGAGCGCCGCGGCTCCCGCCCCGACGGCATTGTCGTCTTCCTCTGCCAGGACCCGGTCGGCGAGGAGACGGGCCTTCGGGTGATGGAGCGGTTGCGCCCGCTCGCCCAGCGGCTGCGCACCGCGTGCGGGGCCCTCGAGGTGCCTGTGTACGAGGCGCTGTGCATTTCGGACGGGCGTCATTGGTCCTACTGCTGTCCCGATTCGCGCTGCTGCCCGCCCGAGGGGAGCCCTCTGGCGCTGCCGGGCACTTCCGTGATGGCCGCTGCGGCAGCCTATGCCGGAATCCAAGTGCGCGGGAGTCTGCGGGAGTTGGAAGAGCGGTTCGCGCCCTTGAGCACGACCGATGCGCCGGAGCAGGTGCGAGCCCTGGACGAGGCCGGTGCGGCGCTGGTGCCCAGGATCCTGGAGGAGCAGGGCAGACGGCAGGTAGCCGCGGAGACCCTCGCCCTGGCCGGTCGGCTGCTGGACCGAATGGCCGGCGCACCGCGGACCGGCGCGTGCGCAGCAGCCGACTCCGCCGACGACCGGCTGATCACCCACGGCGAAGCGGCTGAGGTGATCCTCGGTCTGCAGGACCGGGAGACCCGGGATCGGGCGGCGGCGTGGATGGAGGGCCCCGATGCCCCTGCCGCTCTGCGCCTGTGGCGCGCCTTGTCACGGCGATGCCCGGGGCCCTACTCCGAACATGCCGCGGCTCCCCTGACCCTCGCCGGCTGGGTGTCGTGGTCCACAGGTGACGAGCCCGAGGCCCGAGTCGCCTTCGGGCTCGCGCTGCGCGCCGACCCCGAATACGTCTTCGCGCGACTGTTGCACCAGGCCTGCAACCAGGGCCTCGATCCGGAGACGCTGCGCAGCTGTCTGCGGAAGGCAGGCGGCGCGCAGTCTGCCGCCGGGGCCGGCGGCGCCCTCGAGAATCCGGGCAGCACCGGCAGTCGCGACTTCCGAGGACCCTCCGACCCCTGCACGAGGGCCGCTTCGCGGGGTAGGCATCCGCGCCCGGGGCGGGTCAGGACATCTGCCGGCAAGCAGGCCCGGGCGTCAGTCAGGCCTCGTCCTGACGCGGCTGCCGCCAGGACTCGTTCGCGCGCGGGCAGGCGCACCGGACAGCGTGGTGCCCGCGACGGGCGGTGACGACCGTGACCAGGGCACCCCCCACCCGGAGACCCGGCACCGACACGGCCGGCGATCTTCGCGGAGCGCACTCGGCTCACCGGCCGGGCGGCGTCCATCAGCCTCGCCGGCGCCTCCGAGGCCTTCCGCCACCGGCTGCCCGCCCGGAGAGGTACGCGGGGAGCAGCGCACGCGTACAGGGTGCCGGTGCCGAATCCGTCGGCGTGCCGTCCGGTGGCTCCGGCCGCCTGCGCGATGGACGGTGGCGGAGAGGCACACGCCCTGCGGATCAGCAGGCTCGGGTTCGCGACGGCCGAGCAGGCGGCCGAAGGGTTCGGCCGGGCGGGCGAGCCACCGGCACCGCGGCGCGGAAGGAGGGGCGAGAAACAGTTGGCGCAGGTGGCGAAGGGTGTGTTTATCGTCAGGGAGACGACTATGATCGCGGCATGTCGCCCTACGACCCGTCGGCCTTCCCGCCTTTCGCCGTCACCGTCGACCTGGTCGTGCTCACCGTGCGCCGGCATGCGCTTTGTGCGCTGGTGGTGCGCCGCGGGGAGCCGCCGTTCCAGGGCCGGTGGGCGCTGCCCGGCGGTTTTGTCAGGGGTGACGAGGATCTGGCGGCGGCAGCGGCGCGAGAGCTCGCCGAGGAGACCGGACTGTGTGCGCACGACCCGGCGTCCCCGGCGCCCGGAAACGGCGCTCATCTGGAGCAGCTCGCCACCTACGGCGACCCCAAGCGGGACCCCCGGATGCGAGTGGTGAGCGTCGCGCATCTCGTGCTCGCCCCCGATCTGCCCGCCCCCCGCGCGGGCGGTGATGCGAACAGCGCGCGCTGGGCCCCGGTGGAGGACCTGCTGGGCCAGGAGGAGGGGTTCGAGCGTGAAGGTGAACAGCAGGCTCCGCTTGCGTTCGACCATGCGCGGATCCTTGCGGACGGGGTGGAGCGGGCCCGCTCCAAGATCGAGTACTCCTCGCTGGCCACCGCTTTCTGCCCGCCCGAGTTCACGGTCGGCGAGCTGCGGCGGGTGTACGAGGCGGTGTGGGGAGTCGCGCTCGACCCCCGTAATTTCCACCGCAAGGTGACCGGCACCCCGGGCTTCCTGGTGCCGGCGGGTGGCACGACGACCCGCCAAGGCGGTCGCCCCGCCCAGCTGTTCCGGGCGGGCGGTGCCACGGTCCTCAATCCGCCGATGCTGCGTCCCGAGGTCTGACGACTCCGACCCGTGGTCCGACTCACCCGCACCCCTGCCGGAACGCGATGCGGGCTGACACCCGGGCGTCTGGCTGCTGCGCGAAAAGTCTGAAATGTCGCGTTATCTTGCTGCGGTACCTGTGCTGCCGCTGAGCGGTCTCCCCTTCCGCGAGAGAGGCGAGAGAAGCGATGCTCCAGGCCATCGGACTCACCAGCATCACCCGTGGAGACCGGCCGCCGGCCGTTGACGACCTCAGCTTCGAAGCCCGACCCGGCGCCGTCACGGCGCTGCTGGGCGCGGCCGGCTCCGGAAAGACCACGGCACTGCGGCTGATGCTCGGGCTCGAGTCCGGCCGAGGGGTCACCTACTTCCGCGGGCACCCCCTGTACCGCGTCGCCAACCCTGCGGGCGAGGTCGGGGTGCTGCTCGGGGATGTACCGGGGCACCCCGGCCGGACCGTTCGCGGCCAGCTGCGCATGTTGAGCGCGGCCGCCGGGGTCCCTGCCGCGCGCGCCGACGAGCTGATCGCCGTCGTCGGACTCGCCGGTCTGGCAGGGGAAGGGATGGGCACGCTCTCCCTCGGCATGGACCGCAGACTGGGGCTCGCCTCGGCCCTGTTGGGCAGTCCGCAGACGCTCGTACTCGACGAGCCGTCCAGGGGTCTCTCGCCCCGCGACAGCACTTGGCTGTTCGGGCTGCTTCGTGCCCATGCCGCCGACGGCGGCACCGTTCTGTGCGCCATGAGCGACGCCAAGGAGGCCGCCCGCATCGCCGACCGCGTCGTCACGATCGACCAGGGTCGTCTCGTCGCGGACCAGGACGTCGCGGACTTCGCGCGCACCAGGCTCCGCCCCCGCGTCGCCGTCCGCACCCCGCATGCCGCCCGCCTCTGCGCCGTCGTCAGCCGTGAGGCGCGCGCCGCCCAGCGCTCGGTGGAAGTGGTGGCCGAGAGCAGCAGCCGGTTGTCCGTCTACGGCAGCACCTGCGCCGAGATCGGAGATACCGCGTTCCGGCACGGCGTACTGGTGCATCGGCTCACCGACGAGGCCGGCGACACGGGTGCCGTCGTGGTCACCAGACCGGCCCCAACGCCTGACACCGCGCCCGCCACCGGGTCCGGCAACTCGCCCGCCACAACGTCCGGCCGGGTATCCGACCCCTCCTCCCCGGCCCGGACGCACTCCGCCCGGCCCGCGCGGGAGGTCATCGTCGCCCTGCCGCGGCGCCCTGTCCGCAGTCCTGTACGGCCGCTGCGCTACGAACTCCACCGCCTCCTCGGCACCCGTACGGCCTCGCTGATCGCGGTCGCCGTGCTCGCCGCCTCCCTCGCCTTGTGCGTGCTGCTCGCTCGTACCGTAGCCGTCCTGCAACCAGGCGTGTTCGTCGCCTGGTCCCCGTTCCTGCCGTTGCCACCGGCGGCCTTCGGTGCCGGGCTCGTGGGGGCGCTCTCCTTCGGCGAGGAGTTCCGCTTTCCCGCCCTCGCGGCAGCGCGTGGCACCGTGCCTCGCCGCCTTGCCCTGTTGTTCGCCAAGCTCGCCGTGACCGCGGCCGCCGCTCTGCTGCTCGCCTCGGTCGTCGTGGTGGCCGACGTTTATGCGCTTCGTCTGGTGTACGGGGCAGATCTCACACCCGTCCCGCAAAACTGGCTTGCCCTGGCGACAAGTTGGGGCGCTCTGTGCGTGGGCTGCGCTTGGGCCGGGCTGCTCGCCGCGGGGATCTTCCGTGTCACGGCCGCCGGGATCGCGGCCGTACTCGCGGTACCGGTCCTCATCGCACCGCTCGTACAGAACGCGCTCGTCACTCCGGCCACCCGTTCGATCGCCGGACTTCCCGGCCGGCTGCGCGAACTGGCCTGGATGCGACTGCCGCAGCAGGCCGAGCACTGGCTGACGGCGGCCGCACAACTGGTGGCCCAACCTGTCGGAGCAGCCTTCGTCTTGTCGTTGTCCGTCCTGATCTGCACATATCTGCTCATCGACCTTCGGCGCAGGGCGCGTTGGTGATCAAGGCCGACCGGCTATCCGCGAACTGCCCACAACTCCCTAGAGGGTGCTCGTTTCCTTCCGATAAGGCGTCAATTGCAGGGTGGACGCCGATCACCCTTTCGTGTGCTTTTCACCAAAGACCTCAAGGGGTCCGGAAGCCACGCCGACAAAGGATGCGTGAGTACCCTTGCGCACACCATGATGACCGCCGCCCGCCCCGCCGAGTCCGGCCTCGCCGGCCCGGGCGAACTCGACCGATACCCCTACGCGGAGTCGCCGGGCGCCGACCGCGTCGGACCCCCCTCCTGGGACGCCCCCGACGCCGAGCTGGGCCGGGTGGGCCGCCGTGCGGCCGGCAGCCGGGGCCGCGGACTGCACGGCCAACTCGTACAGCAGCTCGGCCAGATGATCGTCTCCGGGGACCTGGGCGCCGACCGCCCGCTCGTCCCCGAGGAGATCGGTCAGCGCTTCGAGGTCTCCCGCACCGTCGTACGGGAGTCGCTGCGCGTCCTCGAGGCCAAGGGTCTCGTGAGCGCCCGCCCCAATGTCGGTACCCGGGTCCGCCCCGTCAGTGACTGGAACCTGCTCGACCCCGACATCATCGAGTGGCGGGCCTTCGGCCCGCAGCGCGATGATCAGCGCCGGGAGCTCAGTGAGCTGCGCTGGACCATCGAGCCGCTCGCCGCTCGCCTGGCCGCCGGGCACGGTCGGGAGGACGTTCAGCAGCGCCTGACCGACATGGTCGAGATCATGGGCCACGCCCTCGCTCAGGGTGACGGGATCACTTTCTCGCGGGCCGATGCGGAGTTCCACTCCCTGCTCATCCAGCTCGCCGGCAACCGCATGCTCGAGCACCTCTCCGGGATCGTCTCCGCCGCCCTCCAGGTCTCCGGCGGCCCGGTCTCCGGCTGTGACCGCCCCACCGAGGCCTCCCTCGCCCACCACGCCAAGATCGCTGACGCCCTCGCCTCCGGTGACTCGAACGCCGCGGAGTCGGCCATGCGTCAATTGCTCACCGGTCACCCGGAAGTGGAACGAGTGGTGCCCGCCCCGCGCGAGCACTGACCGCGGTCGGCCGTGGCCTGTGTTCGCGGCCGAGGAGTGCGGGGGTGTACGTACCGTGTGTCTGTCGCCGGATTCCCTCGGGATCCGGCGACGCGATTGTGGGTGAATGCGCAACTACGGCCGCTTTGTCGCATATGGGGTGTGACTCGGGCCACGTGGATTGGGCGTAACACTCCTCGGAACAGCGCGATGACCTAAGAGGTGACAGCCGAGGAGGGAATACAGCCGCCATGGGCGGTGCTGTGACAGCTCCGAGGTTCAGCCCGCGCCAACCGGTCCATCCATAGTCCGGTGGTCGTCGGCTCCGGCCCGATCATGGGCGGAGCCGGAAGTCGTTTTCCATCGTTCCGAGAGGTTGTTCGTGTCGGCCAGCACATCCCGTACGCTCCCGCCGGAGATCGCCGAGTCCGAGTCTGTGATGGCGCTCATCGAGCGGGGAAAGGCTGATGGGCAGATCGCCGGCGATGACGTGCGTCGGGCCTTCGAGGCTGACCAGATTCCGCCAACCCAGTGGAAGAATGTTCTGCGCAGCCTCAACCAGATCCTCGAGGAAGAGGGTGTGACGCTGATGGTCAGTGCAGCGGAGTCGCCGAAGCGCGCCCGCAAGAGCGTCGCAGCGAAGAGCCCGGCAAAGCGCACCGCCACCAAGACCGTCGCGGCCAAGACCGCCACGGCGAAGACCGTCGCAGCCACCGCGGCGCCGGCGGCCGATCCCGTCGACGCCCCGGCCGACGACGAGTCCGCGGCAACTGCTCCTGCCAAGAAGGCGGCCGCCAAGAAGGCAGCGGCCAAGAAGACGGTGGCGAAGAAGACCGTCGCCAAGAAGACCGCGGCGAAGAAGACCGCGGGCAAGAAGGACGCCGACGAGGCTGTCGAGGGCGAAGAGCTGCTCGATGACGTCCAGCCCGGCGCCAAGGGCGACGAGGAAGAGGCCGAGGGCGAGAGCAAGGGCTTCGTCCTGTCCGACGACGACGAGGACGACGCGCCTGCCCAGCAGGTTGCCGTTGCCGGCGCAACCGCCGACCCGGTCAAGGACTACCTCAAGCAGATCGGCAAGGTCCCGCTCCTCAACGCCGAGCAGGAGGTCGAGCTCGCCAAGCGCATCGAGGCGGGTCTGTT
Organism: Streptomyces sp. NPDC002889; assembly: GCF_042888425.1. Lineage (NCBI taxonomy): Bacteria > Bacillati > Actinomycetota > Actinomycetes > Kitasatosporales > Streptomycetaceae > Streptomyces > Streptomyces sp. NPDC002889. Next base: position 290,634 of record NZ_JBIAPT010000006.1, on the reverse strand, counting down.
CGCCGAGGACAAGCTGGCGAACTCCGACAAGCTCGCCCCCAAGCTCAAGCGTGAGCTGGAGATCATCGCCGAGGACGGCCGCCGGGCCAAGAACCACCTGCTGGAGGCCAACCTCCGGCTGGTCGTCTCGCTGGCCAAGCGCTACACCGGCCGCGGCATGCTCTTCCTGGACCTGATCCAGGAGGGCAACCTCGGTCTGATCCGCGCGGTCGAGAAGTTCGACTACACCAAGGGCTACAAGTTCTCCACGTACGCCACCTGGTGGATCCGGCAGGCGATCACCCGCGCGATGGCCGACCAGGCCCGCACCATCCGTATCCCGGTGCACATGGTCGAGGTCATCAACAAGCTCGCGCGCGTGCAGCGCCAGATGCTCCAGGACCTGGGCCGTGAGCCCACCCCGGAGGAGCTGGCCAAGGAGCTCGACATGACCCCTGAGAAGGTCATCGAGGTCCAGAAGTACGGCCGGGAGCCGATCTCGCTGCACACCCCGCTGGGCGAGGACGGCGACAGTGAGTTCGGTGACCTGATCGAGGACTCCGAAGCGGTCGTTCCGGCCGACGCGGTCAGCTTCACGCTGCTGCAGGAGCAGCTCCACTCGGTACTCGACACCCTGTCCGAGCGGGAGGCGGGCGTGGTCTCCATGCGCTTCGGTCTCACGGACGGTCAGCCGAAGACCCTGGACGAGATCGGCAAGGTCTACGGCGTGACGCGCGAGCGCATCCGTCAGATCGAGTCCAAGACCATGTCGAAGCTGCGCCACCCGTCGCGTTCGCAGGTGCTGCGCGACTACCTCGACTAGGCCGCGAGCGCAATCACACATCGGCGAAGGGCCCGGAATCCCGTGAGGGAGCCGGGCCCTTCGCCTTGCCGTGCAGGTGCGCACGTGCCCGGGTTGGCCGACTCTGAGTGGACCACGCAGAGTGCAGGAGGCTGTATGCGTTTTTGTTTCACCCTCCCGGGCCCGGCCAGGGCATCGGCACTGTTTGCCGCAGCGTTCCTGGCCCCGCTGATCGTGCCCGCTCCCGCGGCCGCCGACAGGGTCGTCATAGGCGGGTACCCGGTGCGGACCGAGGACAGTCCATGGGTCGTGGCACTCTCCAGCCGTGACCGGTTCGGCGGAACGCGGGCCGGGCAGTTCTGCGGCGGTGTGGTGGTGGCTCCCACCAAGGTCATGACGGCCGCCCATTGTCTGAGCCGGACCGTGCTCGGCAAGGAAGTGAGCGACGTCCGCGATCTGCGGGTCATCTCGGGACGCTCGGAGCTGAACAGCGCCCAGGGCCGCGAGATCCCGGTGCGCAGCGCCTGGACCACGCCTGGGTACGACCCTGCGGCCAACAGCTCCGACCTGGCCGTGCTGACCATCGCCGAACCGTTGCCCCCCTCGGCTGTGATCCCGCTGGCGGGCGAGGGAGACCCGGCCCACCAGCCCGGTACGCCGGCCACGGTCTACGGCTGGGGCGACACGAAGGGTGACGGCAGCTACGCCCCGTCGCTACGGGCGGCACAAGTGACGGTGCTGCCGGACGCGACATGCGGGACGGCGTATCCCGGGGGCCTCGGCGGGCGGTACACGCAGGCCACGATGCTGTGCGCGGGAGACCCCCGTGGGGGTTACGACGCCTGCCAGGGGGACAGCGGCGGGCCACTGGTCGCCCAGGGCAGGCTCATCGGCCTGGTCTCCTGGGGCAGCGGCTGCGGACTCGCCGGGAGCCCAGGTGTGTACACGAGGGTTGCGGCCGTGGCCAGGGGCGGTTTGGGCGAGGGCTGACCGGTCGGGGGCCGAGCCGTAGGGCAGAGCGCTCCGGGACACGGGCCTGCTGGTCGTGGGCGGAGCAGCCCGGGGCCGTGGGCCGACCCGACAGGTCCTCTGCGCGGCAGGGACCGGCGCCACGTTGTGGTCGCCGCTGCGGCGGCCACTGCAGCCGTGACAGAGCGAGAGCGGGCGGCTGCCCCTGGTGTTCGGGGGTAGCCGCCCGTCGTCCGGTCCTGGACCGGCACTGTGGCTCGTCGTGGATGCGAGGCGTCAGTGTTCCTCTTCACCGGCGCCGGCCGGCACGGCCGTCAGTCGGTCCGTCTCGTCCTGTATTTCTGCGGCGATCTTCTTGAGTTCCGGCTCGAACTTGCGCCCGTGGTGTGCGCAGAAGAGCAGTTCACCACCGCTGATGAGGACGACGCGCAGGTACGCCTGGGCGCCGCATCGGTCGCAGCGGTCAGCGGCCGTCAGCGGGCTCGCGGGGGTCAGAACAGTAGTCACGTCGCCTCTTCTCTAGCTCGACGAGCTGTCGTACCAGGGTCAACATCCAACCAGGCCGAAAACGTTCCCGCTCGTGGCTTTTCCTTGAAACTTCTTCCCAAGGTGGCTGTCTGCTGCCGGTTGGCGGCGAATGAGCCGTATTGCTTCGCTCTACGGATTTCGCGTTGCTTGTCTCGTTTGGCCCTCCCGGCTGGGTTGCCGGTTGTTGATGAGGACGTGCCCGGAGCCTAAATGGTTCATGCCTCGAAGGGAACGTGATGTGCACGTCACCCCATCGAGGGATCGAACATGCATGCGAGGCTGGACTAGCATGAGAAATGACGAGGGTGGTGTTACATCGGCTCTACCAGGCCTCGGTAGGCTCTCACCGGCGACCGACGCCGGGCCCTTACCCCACTTGGCCACATTTGAAATTCAGCGAGGAGCGAACCGCGTGACCGCCGAAACGTCCGTGCCGTCCACAGCGCTGCTGACTGCAGACCGTGACGGTTCCAACTACACCGCGCGGCACCTGCTCGTTCTGGAGGGGCTCGAGGCCGTCCGCAAACGGCCGGGCATGTACATCGGGTCGACCGACAGCCGCGGCCTGATGCACTGCCTCTGGGAGATCATCGACAACTCCGTCGACGAGGCCCTCGGCGGCCACTGCGACCACATCGAGGTGATCCTCCACGAGGACGGATCGGTCGAGGTCAGGGACAACGGCCGTGGCATCCCCGTCGATGTCGAGCCCAAGACGGGTCTGTCCGGCGTCGAGGTCGTGATGACCAAGCTGCACGCAGGCGGCAAGTTCGGTGGCGGCTCCTACGCGGCTTCGGGCGGTCTGCACGGTGTGGGCGCGTCCGTCGTGAACGCGCTGTCGGCCCGCCTCGACGTCGAGGTGGACCGAGGCGCTGCCACCCACATGATCAGCTTCCGGCGCGGGGTGCCCGGCATCTTCACCGAGTCCGGGCCCGACGCGCCCTTCGACCCGGCCAACGGGCTGCTCAAGGGCAAGCGTGTGCCCCGGACCCGTACCGGCACCAGGGTGCGCTACTGGGCCGACCGGCAGATCTTCCTCAAGGACGCCAAGCTGTCCCTGGAGAACCTGCATCAGCGCGCCCGCCAGACCGCGTTCCTCGTGCCCGGCCTGACCATCGTCGTCCGCGACGAGCGCGGCCCGTCCGCCGACGCCGCGGCCGGCGACGGCAAGAGCGTGGAGACCTTCCGCTTCGACGGCGGCATCAGCGAATTCTGCGAGTACCTCGCCCAGGACAAGGCCGTCTGCGACGTGCTGCGCCTCACCGGGCAGGGCACGTTCAAGGAGACCGTCCCGGTCCTCGACGACCGCGGCCACATGACCCCCACCGAGGTCACCCGTGAGCTCGGCGTCGACATCGCCCTGCGCTGGGGCACCGGGTACGACACCACGGTCAAGTCGTTCGTCAACATCATCGCCACCCCCAAGGGCGGCACCCATGTGACCGGCTTCGAGCGCTCCATCACCAAGACGGTCAACGAGGTGCTGCGCTCGGCGAAGCTGCTGCGCGTCGCCGAGGACGACATCGTCAAGGACGACGCCCTGGAGGGCATGACCGCAGTAGTCACCGTCCGGCTCGCGGAGCCGCAGTTCGAGGGCCAGACCAAGGAGGTTCTGGGCACCTCCGCGGCCAACAGGATCGTCGCCAATGTCGTGGCCAAGGAGCTCAAGGCGTTCCTGACCTCCACCAAGCGCGACGCCAAGGCACAGGCCCGTGCCGTGCTGGAGAAGGCCGTGGCCGCGGCCCGTACGCGGATCGCGGCCCGTCAGCACAAGGAGGCGCAGCGGCGGAAGACCGCACTGGAGTCGTCCTCGCTGCCGGCCAAGCTCGCGGACTGCCGCAGCGACGACGTGGAGCGCAGCGAGCTCTTCATCGTCGAGGGGGATTCCGCGCTGGGCACCGCCAAGCTCGCCCGTAACAGTGAGTTCCAGGCACTTCTGCCGATCCGCGGAAAGATCCTGAACGTGCAGAAGTCGTCCGTCTCGGACATGCTCAAGAACGCCGAGTGCGGCGCGATCATCCAGGTCATAGGGGCCGGCTCGGGCCGGACCTTCGACATCGACGCGGCGCGCTACGGCAAGATCGTGCTCCTGGTCGACGCCGATGTCGACGGGGCGCACATCCGCTGCCTGCTGCTCACGCTCTTCCAGCGCTACATGCGGCCGATGGTGGAGGCCGGCCGGGTGTTCGCCGCAGTGCCGCCGCTGCACCGGATCGAGCTGGTCCAGCCCAAGAAGGGCCAGGACAAGTACGTGTACACGTACTCCGACAGCGAGCTGCGGACCACCCTGCTGGAGTACCAGCGCAAGGGGATCCGCTTCAAGGACTCCATCCAGCGCTACAAGGGCCTCGGTGAGATGGACGCCGACCAGCTCGCGGAGACCACGATGGACCCGCGCCACCGCACTCTGCGCCGGATCAACATCAGCGACCTCGAGTCCTCCGAGCAGATCTTCGACCTGCTCATGGGCAATGAGGTCGCGCCCCGCAAGGAGTTCATCACCAGCTCGGCGGCCACCCTGGACCGCTCGCGCATCGACGCCTGACCCGGCGCTGCCCACCCAGGGGTGGAGACGCAGGCTCCACCCCTGGTCCGATCCGGGCCGCGCACCCCCTCCGTAGCATCGAAGCGTCGGAGGGGGACGGAGTGGCTGGTGACAAGTGGACCGACTGGCCGATGCGAGAGTCGCTCTCGCGCGTCGGCATCCCCCGAGCCCGGACGGTGCTCGATGGTGCCCTGATCGCTGCGCTGTCGAGCTGGGCGGGGTACAGCGCCTACGCATCGGAGGTCTTCGACGGCCTGCGGGTGGTGCTCCCGCCGCTGGGCTTCCTCGGCTGCGCCGCAGCCGTCCTCGGCTACCGTGCGACCACCCTCGCCAACCGGCTGCTGCCCTCGCTCGGGATGCTCGCCGCTGTTGCCGCCATCGGCGGGGGGGCGTACGCGGGCGGCGCCGACGTTCCGGCGACCGTGCTGTGGGTCTGCACGTGTGTGATGGCGATGGAGCGCCTCCCGCTCTTCGCCGCCCTGGCCACGGTCGCGGTACTGGCCACAGGCTTTGTGCTGACCGACGACAGCGAACTGGGGCCCTGGCTCACCACGGCAGCGGTACTGCTGACCGGCTACTCGCTGCGCCTCGACGCCGCTGCCCGGGGCACCGGCTTCCGGCTCCTCGCGCAGGAACGCGTCGCGCGCGAAGCCGAGGCCATCTCTGCGGCCCTCGGCGAGCGGGCCCGCATCGCACGCGAGATCCACGATGTGCTTGCGCACAGTCTCTCCGCTCAGCTGGTTCACCTGGAGGCGGCCCGGCTGCGGATCGAACGTGAACCGGAAGGGCCCTTCCGCGATCAGATCCTGGAGCGGGTGGTGGCGGCACGTGGCATGGCCAGGGAGGGACTCGCCGAGACCCGGCAGGCGCTCTCCGCACTGCGCGGGGAACTCGCGCCCGTCGAGGACTATCTGCGGCAGCTGGCCGCCGCCGACGAGGCACGGACCGAGGTGACGGGGGAGCGGAGGCAGTTGACGGCCGAGGCGTCGCAGGCCGTACGCAGAGTCGCGCAGGAGGCCCTGACCAATGTGCGCAAGCACGCGCCCGGAGCCAGGGTCCACATGCTGCTTGCCTACCTGGGGGACGAAGTGACCCTGGAGGTACGGGACTCGGGCAGCGAGGTCGCGCCCGGCGAACTCGGGGCGGCAGGCGGCGGGTACGGTCTGCTGGGGATGCGAGAACGGGCGGAACTGCTCGGCGGCTCCCTGGAGGCAGGACCGGAGGGAGAGGGCTTCGTGGTGCGCCTGCGAGTGCCGGCATGACCGGGCAGATCGCCAGGGTGATCGTCGCCGACGACCAGGCCGTGGTGCGCGAGGGCATTGTGATGCTGCTGGGCCTACTGCCCGGTATCGAGGTCGTCGGTTCGGCCAAGGACGGCGAGGAAGCGGTCGCCCTGGTCGCCGAACTCGCCCCCGACGTCGTCCTGATGGACCTGCGCATGCCCCGCTGCGACGGCGTGGAAGCGACGCGCCGTATCCGCAGCGAACATCCGGCGACCCAGGTCGTGGTCCTCACCACGTACGCGGACGACGACTCGCTGTTCCCCGCGCTACGGGCAGGGGCACGGGGCTACCTCACCAAGGATGCCGACGGCGACGAGATCGTGCGGGCCGTCCAGGACGTCGTCGCGGGACGGGCCGGGCTGTCGGCAGTGGTGCAGCGACGGCTGCTCGAGCGGGTCACCGCCGAGCCGCAGCCGGTCGGCCCGCGGCTTCCCGACGGACTCACCCGACGCGAGGGCGAGGTCCTCGGTCTGATCGCGGAGGGCCTGAGCAACGCGGACATCGCGCGCAGCCTGCAGATCTCCACGGCCACGGTGAAGACTCACATCAACAACCTCTTCGCCAAGGCCGGCCTTCACGACCGGGCCCAAGCGGTGCGCTACGCCTATCGCGAGGGCCTCGCGCAGCCACCGGGGTCGAGCATCACCTGATGGGGTGAAGACCACGAAGAGAAGAGTCCGGGATCTTCCTGATCTGTCCATCCTTGGGCAAGCGGCCGAGACGGTTCGCTGACAAGGAGAGCTGAGCGGTGGAGAAGCAGGAAGCTCGGGATGCCGCGGCGGTGCGGCTCGATGACCCGTGGTACGACGCGCTGGCCTCCGGCTGGGGTGATCTGGGCGGTGCGGGGGTCCCCGTGCCCGTCGCACCACCCGCGAAGGCGGCTGCGGCCGCGGGAGGGTCCGGCAGCGGGCCCAGCGCGGCCGACATCTACCTGGAGGTGCAGCGCAGCGCCGCCTTCCAGGAGGTACGCAGCCGCTATCGGCGCTTTGTCGTCCCGACCGTCCTCGCCTTCCTCGTCTGGTACCTGGCGTATGTGGTCGCCGCCACCACCGCGCCGGATCTGATGGCCAGGCCCGTGGCCGGCGCGGTGAATGTGGCGATGGTGGCCGGCCTCGGGCAGTTCCTCACCACCTTCCTGCTGACCTGGGCCTACGCACGTCACGCGCGGCTGCGACGGGATCGTGCGGCCCTCGACCTGCGGTGGGACACCCAGGAGATGACCCGGGGGGTCGGGCGTTGAGCGGCGACCACCAGGCCCTGGCGCTGCTGCTGTTCAGCGCGTTCGTAGCCGTGACGCTCGGCATCACCACGTGGGTGAGCCGCAACAGGCACGGCTCGGCGGAGGAGTTCTATGCGGGCGGGCGGCTCTTCTCGCCCATGGAGAACGGGTTCGCGATCGCCGGCGACTACATGTCCGCCGCCTCCTTCCTCGGTATCTCCGGACTCATCGCGCTCTTCGGCTACGACGGCATGCTCTACTCGGTCGGCTTCCTGGTCGCCTGGCTGGTCGTCCTGTTCCTCGTCGCCGAACTGGTGCGCAACTGCGGCAGGTTCACCCTCGCCGACGTGATCGCGTCCCGGATGGCCGAACGCCCCGTCCGTATCGCGACGGGAACTTCTTCGGTCACCGTGTCCGTTCTGTACCTGGTGGCGCAGATGGTCGGAGCCGGAAGCCTGGTCGCGCTGCTGCTCGGCGGGACGAGCGAGGCCGCGCGCTCGTGGACCGTCATCGGTGTGGGTGCCCTGATGGTGATCTATGTGTCGTTGGGAGGGATGCGAGCCACCACCTGGATCCAGATCGTGAAAGCCGTGCTGCTGATGGCGGGCGCGATCGCGATGACCGTGCTGGTGCTGATGCGCTTCCACGGCGACTTCAATGAACTGCTCACCACCGCCGCCGAACGCAGCGGCCACGGCAAGGACTTCCTCTCCCCCGGACTCCGGTACGGCGGGGACTGGATCGCGCGCCTGGACTTCATCAGCCTCGGCCTGGCGCTGGTTCTCGGCACGGCAGGTCTTCCGCACATTCTCTCGCGCTTCTACACCGTGCCGACCGCGCGGGCCGCCCGCCGCTCGGTCGTCTGGTCCATCGGTCTCATCGGCAGCTTCTATCTGATGACGATCGTGCTCGGCTTCGGCGCCGCGGCCGTGGTCGGCACCGACGAGGTACGGAAGTCGAGCGCCGCGGGGAACACGGCCGTGCCGCTGCTCGCCCTCGACCTCGGTGGGGGAGCGGGATCGACCGGAGGCGCCGTACTGTTCGCGGTGGTCGCAGCCGTGGCCTTCGCCACCATCCTGGCTGTCGTCGCGGGCATCACGCTGGCCTCGTCGGCCTCGGTGGCCCACGATCTGTACGCCTCGCTGCGGCGCCGCCACGCCCGTGGAAAACCGGCCGGGAGCAACTCCCGGACGCAGCACGGCGAGGTCGGGGTCGCCCGGGTGGCCGCGGTCGGCATCGGAGCCGTCGCCATCGCGCTCGGCCTGCTGGCACGCGATCTCAATGTCGCCTTTCTGGTGGGTCTGGCCTTCGCGGTCGCCGCCTCGGCCAATCTGCCCGTGCTGCTCTACTCGCTGTTCTGGCGGAATTTCACCACCCGTGGTGCGGTCTGGTCGGTGTACGGAGGCCTGGTCCCGGCCGTGCTGCTCGTGGTGCTGTCTCCGGTGGTCTCCGGCAGTCCGCAGGCGCTGTTCCCCGGCGTGGACTTCCGTCTCTTTCCACTCGAGAACCCGGGACTCGTTTCGATTCCGCTGGGCTTTCTGGCCGGCTGGATCGGAACGGTCACCTCGTCGGAGCCTCCGGACGCGGCGAAGCATGCCGAGACCGAGGTACGAGCGCTCACGGGCGCGGGCGCGGTCTGAGCCGTCGGCGGGCCGGACTCGTGCGCGGGCGGGGGCAGACGCTTGCCGTCCGGACGAGGGTCGGAGGCTCGCCGTCCGGACGTGGGTCAGAGACTCGCCGTCCAGACGTAGCGGTGCTCCGGGCGGCCTGTCTCGCCGTACTTCAGGCTCAGCTCCACGCGGCTCCCCCGCTCCAGCAGCTTCAGATACCGCTGCGCGGTCTGCCTGCTGACCCCCGCGCGGGCGGCGATCTCCTGGGCGGACAGAGGCCCTTCGGCGGACAGCAGAACCTTGCGCAGCAGCTCGGCGGTGGTCGGCGAGTGGCCTTTGGGCAGTTCGGGAGCGACCGACCCCGCGGACAGGGCACCGAAGATCCGGTCCACCTCCGTCTGCTCGGCCTCGCCACCCTTCTCCAGGGTGCGGCGGAGGGTCGCGTATGCCTCCAGCCTGGCGCGCAGTCCCGCAAAGTTGAACGGCTTGACCAGATACTGCAGCGCACCGTGGCGCATCGCCGACTGGACCGTGGCCACGTCGCGTGCCGCCGTCACCATGATCACATCGGTCTGGTGGCCGAGGCGGCGCAGCTCCCGGACGACCGACAGCCCGTTCTCGTCCGGCAGATAGTGGTCCAGCAGGATCAGTTCCACCTGCTGCTCAGAGATCCGGGCGAGAGCCTCCGCGGCCGAGTGGGCCTGTGCGACGACCTGGAATCCGGGCACCTTGGCCACATAGGCAGCGTTGATCCCCGCCACCCGGATGTCGTCGTCGACCACCAGCACGCCGATCATCGGATCGCCTCTCCTGCGCTCGTCTCTCCCGTGGCCGCCGGGCCCGCTGGGGCGTCCTTCGTCGTCGCCGGCCACTGCTCGGTCAGCGCTTCAGGGAGTACGACGGTGAATTCGGCGCCCCCGGCCGCCGCCCCGCGCACCCGTGCACTGCCGCCCTGCCGCTGTGCGAACCGGCGTACCAGGGGCAGTCCGAGGCCCCGCTTGCCGTGGGCCGGCAGTTCCTTGGTGGTCCAGCCCTCGGTGAAGATCAGTTCGCGATGATCGGCAGGGACCCCCGGTCCGCTGTCCGCGATCCGCAGCATCACCGTGCGTCCCTGCGCACGCAGGTCCACCTCGATCCTCGGGTCCTCCGAGCCGGCGGCCGCATCGAGCGCGTTGTCCACGAGGTTGCCGACCACTGTCACCAGGCCTCGCGGATCCACCAGCCGGTCGGGAAGCAGTGTCGCCGGGGCAATCCGCAGCGACACACCGCGTTCCGCCGCCACCGTCGCCTTCCCCACCAGCAGCGCGGCCAGCAGCGGGTCATGGATCTTCTCGGTGACCTGCTCCGCGGTGGCCCGGTGGACCCCGACGACCTCGGTCACGAACTCCACTGCCTCCTCGTGCATCTCCAGTTCAAGAAGCCCGAGCAGGGTGTGCATCCGGTTGGCGTGCTCATGGTCCTGGGCACGCAGGGCGTCGATGAGCCCCCGGGTCGAGTCCAGCTCGCGGCCCAGCTGCTCCAGCTCGGTCCGGTCACGCAGCGTGGCGACGGCACCGCCGTCGTCCGTGGGCATCCGGTTGGCGATCAGCACCCGGTTGCCGCGTACCGTCAGCAGATCCTCGCCGCTCACCCGCCCTGCCAGGACATCGGTGGTGCGTCCCTCGCCCAGCACCGCGTCCAGCGGCCGCCCGGTCGCATCGGGGCCGACGCCGAGCAGCCGCTGCGCCTCGTCGTTCAGCAGCCGGATCCGCCCCGAGACGTCGAGGGCCACGACGCCTTCCCTGATGCCGTGGAGCATCGCCTCGCGTTCCGCGAGCAGCGCCGAGATGTCGGAGAAGGCCAGGTCGTGGGTCTGCCGCTGCAGCCTGCGGGAAATCAGATAGGCCGCGAGCGCTCCGACGGCCAGTGCACCTCCCGCGTAGGCGAGGAGGCCCGGGATCGCCGCCAGCAGCCGGGCGCGCACGCTGTCGTACTCGATGCCCACCGAGACCGCGCCCACGATCCGGCCGTCGGCGTCCCGCAGCGGTACCTTGCCGCGGGCCGAGCGCCCGAGCGTGCCGCTGTCGATCTCCATCACCCGCCGGCCCGCCAGTGCCGCGCTGGGGTCGGTGGAGACGATCCGCCCGATCTCGCCGGGGGAGGGGTGGGACCAGCGCACTCCGCTGTCGTCCATGACGACGACGTACTCGGCGCCGGTGGCCACCCTGATCCGTTCGGCCTCCGCCTGCACAGGACCCGTGGCGGCCGGCCGGGAGCCGGTCAGTTCGGCGGCGAGCTCCGGTGACGCCGTGGTCTCGGCGATGGCGAGTGCACGGCGCATTGCCTGGTCGTCGAGTTGTGCGCTCAACGGCGCGAGAAACAGTCCGGTGGCCAGCGCGGTGACTCCGGTGGCGATGGCCAGCTGCATGAGCAGGACCTGGGAGAAGACCCGCTGCGGCCAGCCGAAGCGCCGTCGCCGGGCTGGGGCGGTCGGGGCAGGGCTCATGCCTAGGAACGGTAAAGGGCTCAGCGCCCATTCCGAAACGTCCAGCCCAGCGCAGGCCTCCTGCGCATCGTGCGATGCACTTACGTTTCTCCTGTGAGCGACGGAGCCGCCGGTGCGGTCGGGTGCCACGGTTCCGGACCGCCCCGGCGGCGTCGGTGCTGTGCGGCCACGACGAGACCTGCGGCTCCATGGACACAGACGGACGGCTTCTCCAGGACACGGCGGTGCGGTCCTCATGTGCGCCTACGGCGGGCTCGGCGCAGGCGCGGTCGGCGCAACGAAGTAATCGCGGGCAGGTGGCCCGGCAGATCCAGCTCGCGTTCACTTGGCGTCGCGCCCCTATTCTGGGGCCGCCCCGCAGTCCGGAACCACGAGGTGCCGCCTTGAGCGTGAGAAAGTCACAGATCCCTGTCGTCGTGCTGACGGGCTTTCTGGGGTCCGGCAAGACCACGCTGCTCAATCATCTGCTCCGGCACAACGGCGGCAACCGCATCGGCGTCGTCGTCAATGATTTCGGCTCCATCGAGATCGATGCCATGACCGTCGCCGGGCAGGTCGGCTCCGCCGTCTCGCTCGGTAACGGATGCCTGTGCTGCGCCGTCGACTCGAGTGAGCTGGACGAATATCTGGACCGGCTGACCAGCCCCGGCGCGCGGATCGACGTGATCGTCATCGAAGCGTCCGGACTGGCCGAGCCGCAGGAGCTCGTGAGGATGATTCTCGCCGGCGACAATCCGCGTGTGGTGTACGGCGGGCTCGTCGAGGTCGTCGACGCCGCCGAGTTCGACGAGACACGGGCGCGGCACCCCGAGATCGACCGGCATCTCGCGATCGCCGATCTCGTCGTGCTGAACAAGGCGGACCGGGTGGCCGAGGCGGAGCTGGACCGTATCCGCGGGCAGCTCGCCGATCTGAGCGCCGGGACACCGGTCGTGCCCGCGCGCTACGGCAGGGTCGATCCGGAATTCCTCTTCGACCACGCCGCCCGGCCGGAGCGGGACACCGGCACCCGCCAGCTCTCCTTCGAGGACCTGTACGAGGGGGAGCGCGATCACGCGGACCATCTGCATGCCGCGTACGAAAGCATCGACTTCACCACGCCCGAGCCCATGGACCCGCGCAGGCTGATGACCTTCCTCGACTCACGGCCGGAGGGGCTCTACCGCATCAAGGGGTTCGTCGACTTCGGGGCCGCCGATCCGGGCAACCGGTATGCCGTGCACGCGGTCGGGCGGTTCCTTCGCTTCTACCCCGAGCCCTGGCCGCGTGACGGGCAACGCCTCACGCAGCTGGTGCTGATCGGCTCCGGCGTCGACCGCGTCAAGCTGCGGGCGGAGCTCGACGAGTGCCGCACGGCCTCGCCGCAGGGCGCCCCCGATGAGCACAGCATGTGGGGCGTCCTGCGGTACGTGCCGCGCGGCGGCGACGAGCCCGACCCGGGCGCTTTCTAGCTCGCCGGGCCGGCCACCACCGAGACCGACGAGGCCAGCGGTGTGCCCGAGCCGTCCCGGCGGGGGTCCGGATCCGGCAGGTCGGCCGGTGCACCGCTCTTCTGCGCCGCACGGGCCGGGGCAGCCCCCGCCCAGGCCAGGATCAGCATGTCCTCACCCCTGAGGAAGCGCTGGCAGCGCACGCCGCCCGTGGCGCGGCCCTTGCGCGGGTACTGGTCGAACGGCGTGAGCTTCGCCGTCGTCGGTGCGTCGTCCAGCGTGCCCCGCGATCCGGCAACCGTGAAGACGACCGCGTCCGCCGCCGGGTCGACGGCGGTGAACGAGATCACCTCGGCCCCCTCGGTCAGCTTGATGCCGGCCATGCCGCCCGCAGCCCGGCCCTGTGGCCGCACCTGAGAGGCCGGGTAGCGCAGCAGCTGGGCGTCGGAGGTGATGAAGACCAGGTCCTCTTCGCCCGTGCGCAGCTCGGCGCCGCCCACGATGCGATCCCCCTCCTTGAGGGAGAAGATCTCCAACTCGTCCTTGTTCGCGGGATAGTCGGGCACCACCCGCTTGACCACACCCTGCAGAGAGCCCAGTGCGAGCCCCGGCGAGGACTCGTCGAGCGTGGTCAGGCAGACCACCGTCTCGTCGGCCTCGAGGGACAGGAACTCGGCGACCGGCGCCCCGCCCGAGAGGTTGGGCGCGGACGCGGTGTGCGGCAGCTGCGGCAGATCGATCACCGGCAGTCGCAGCAGCCGCCCGGCCGAGGTCACCACACCCACGTCGCCGCGCGCGGTCGCGGGCACGGCCGAGACGATCACGTCGTGCTTGGTGCGCTTGCCCGCGTCGTCGGGCAGCGGCTCCCCGGTGACCGTGCGCGCCAGCAGACCCGTGGAGGACAGCAGCACACGGCACGGGTCGTCCGCGACCTCGAGTGAGCCCGCGGCCACCGGCGTTGCCGCCGACTCCAGCAGCACCGTGCGCCGCTCGGTGCCGAACTTCTTCGCCACCGCGGCCAGTTCGCCCGAGACCAGCTTGCGCAGCTCGGCATCCGACTCCAGGATCGCGGTCAGCTCATCGATCTCGGTGTTCAGCCGGTCGCGCTCGCTCTCCAGCTCCAGACGGTCGAACTTCGTCAGCCGGCGCAGCGGTGTGTCCAGGATGTACTGCGTCTGGACCTGGCTGAGCGAGAAGCGCTCGATCAGCCGCTCCTTGGCCTGCGCGGAGTTCTCACTGGACCGGATCAGCCGGATGACCTCGTCGATGTCGATCAGGGCGACGAGCAGGCCCTCGACCAGGTGCAGCCGGTCGCGCCGCTTGGTACGCCGGAACTCGCTGCGCCGGCGCACCACGTCGAAGCGGTGGTCGAGATAGACCTCGAGCAGTTCCTTGAGGCCCAGGGTGAGCGGCTGGCCGTCCACCAGCGCCACATTGTTGATACCGAAGGACTCCTCCATCGGCGTCAGCTTGTACAGCTGCTCGAGGACGGCCTCGGGGATGAACCCGTTCTTGACCTCGATGACCAGGCGCAGACCGTGCCGGCGGTCGGTGAGGTCCTTGACGTCCGCGATGCCCTGGAGCTTCTTCGCCGAGACCAGATCCTTGATCTTCGCGATGACCTTCTCCGGGCCGACCGTGAAGGGCAGTTCGGTGACGACCAGGCCCTTGCGGCGCGCCGTCACGTCCTCCACTGCGACCGTGGCGCGGATCTTGAAGGTGCCCCGGCCGGACTCGTACGCGTCCTTGATGCCGTTGAGCCCCACGATGCGCCCGCCGGTCGGCAGGTCCGGTCCCGGCACGTACCGCATCAGCGTCTCGAGGTCGGCGCCCGGGTGCCTGATCAGATGGCGGGCGGCGGCGATGACCTCGCCCAGATTGTGCGGGGGCATGTTCGTCGCCATACCGACCGCGATTCCGGACGCGCCGTTGACCAGCAGGTTCGGATAGGCGGCGGGCAGCGCGACCGGCTCGCGCTCCTGGCCGTCGTAGTTCGCCTGGAAGTCGACCGTGTCCTCGTCGATCGACTCCGTCATCAACGAGGTGGCGTCGGCCATACGGCACTCGGTGTAGCGCATGGCGGCCGGCGGGTCGTCATTGCCCAGCGAACCGAAGTTGCCATGGCCGTCGACCAGCGGCAGGCGCATCGAGAAGGGCTGCGCCATGCGCACCAGCGCGTCGTAGATCGACGCGTCGCCATGGGGGTGCAGCTTGCCCATGACCTCGCCGACGACACGGGCGCACTTCACATAGCCGCGGTCGGGGCGCAGCCCCATCTCGTTCATCTGGTACACGATCCGGCGGTGCACCGGCTTCATGCCGTCACGTGCGTCCGGCAGGGCCCGGGAGTAGATCACCGAGTACGCGTACTCGAGGAAGGAGCCCTGCATTTCGTCCACGACGTCGATGTCGAGGATCTTCTCCTCGAAATCGTCCGGCGGCGGGGTCTTCGTGCTGCGGCGGGCCATCGCGGCTGCTGCTCCTTCACGTACCAGGCTGGATCTGACGCGGACCATTGTGGACCGTCCCACTGACAACGCCGACCTCGACCCGGGAACTTCGCCAGGCGTCAGCGCGCTTGCATACAGTGGCAGGTCTGGGAGCAAATCCAGTTTCGCGATCGAAGGGACGTACATGCCCATGGGTCACACGGCCACAGCGCAGGCCGGTTCCGGCGGCCTGACAGCCACAGAGCACCGCCTGGCCAACGGCCTGCGCGTGGTGCTCTCCGAGGACCACCTGACCCCGGTCGCCGCGGTCTGCCTCTGGTACGACGTCGGTTCACGCCACGAGGTCGCGGGGCGTACCGGCCTCGCCCACCTCTTCGAGCACCTGATGTTCCAGGGCTCGGGCCAGGTGAAGGGGAACGGCCACTTCGAGCTGGTCCAGGGCGCCGGCGGCTCGCTGAACGGCACCACGAGCTTTGAGCGCACCAACTATTTCGAGACCATGCCGACGCATCAGCTGGAGCTGGCGCTCTGGCTGGAGGCGGACCGGATGGGCTCGCTGCTGGCCGCCCTCGACGACGAGTCGATGGAGAACCAGCGCGATGTCGTCAAGAACGAGCGCCGCCAGCGGTACGACAATGTGCCGTACGGCACGGCCTTCGAGAAGCTGACCAGCCTCGCCTACCCGGAGGGCCACCCGTACCACCACACCCCGATCGGCTCGATGGCCGACCTGGACGCGGCGACCCTCGAGGACGCCCGTGCCTTCTTCCGCACCTACTACGCGCCGAACAACGCCGTGCTGTCGGTCGTCGGCGACATCGACCCGGAGCAGACGCTCGCCTGGATCGAGAAGTACTTCGGCTCCATCCCGTCCCACGACGGAAAGCAGCCCCCACGTGACGGCACCCTGCCCGAGAACATCGGCACGCAGCTGCGCGAGGAGGTCGTCGAGGAGGTCCCGGCCCGTGCGCTGATGGCCGCCTATCGGCTGCCCCACGACGGCACCCGCGAGTGCGACGCCGCCGACCTTGCGCTCACCGTCCTCGGCGGAGGCGAGTCCTCCCGGCTGCACAACCGCCTCGTGCGCCGTGACCAGACGGCTGTCGCGGCCGGATTCGGCCTGCTGCGCCTGGCCGGCGCACCGTCGCTGGGCTGGCTGGACGTGAAGACGTCCGGTGGTGTCGAGGTCCCGCAGATCGAGGCCGCGGTCGACGAGGAGCTGGCGCGGTTCGCCGCCGAGGGCCCCACGGCCGAGGAGATGGAGCGGGCGCAGGCGCAGCTGGAGCGCGAGTGGCTCGACCGGCTGGGCACCGTCGCCGGCCGCGCCGACGAACTGTGCCGCTACGCAGTGCTGTTCGGCGACCCGCAGCTGGCGCTGACCGCCGTGCAGCGGGTTCTCGAGGTCACCGCCGAGGAGGTGCAGGCGGTCGCGAAGGCCCGGCTGCACCCGGACAACAGGGCGGTCCTCGTCTACGAGCCCATCGCCCCGGACGAGGCCGACGAGGCGGACCGGACCCCCGAGAACGCCGAGAACGACGACAACGACGAGCACGAGGGGGCGGACCAGTGAGTGACGCTGCCGTGACCATGGACTTCCACCCGCAGCCCACCCCCGGCACGGCTCGGCCCTGGGCCTTCCCCGCCCCCGAGCGCGGCACTCTGCACAACGGTCTGACCGTGCTGCGCTGCCATCGCCCCGGCCAGCAGGTGGTGGCGGTCGAGATCTTCCTCGACGCCCCGCTGGACGCCGAGCCCGAGGGGCTGGACGGCGTTGCCACGATCATGGCGCGGGCTCTGTCGGAGGGCACGGACAAGCGCACCGCCGAGGAGTTCGCGGCCGAGCTCGAGCGCTGCGGTGCCACCCTCGATTCGCACGCCGATCACCCTGGCGTCCGGGTCTCCCTGGAGGTTCCGGCCTCGCGACTGCCCAAGGCGCTCGGCCTGCTCGCCGAGGCGCTGCGCGCTCCCGCGTTCGACGCCAGCGAGGTCGAGCGGCTGGTGCGCAACCGGCTGGACGAGATTCCGCACGAGACCGCGAACCCGGCCCGGCGTGCCGCCAAGCAGCTGTCCAAGGAGCTCTTCCCGGCCGCTTCGCGGATGTCGCGGCCGCGTCAGGGCACCGAGGAGACCGTGGCGCGGATCGACTCCGCCGCTGTACGGGACTTCTACGAGGCGTACGTGCGGCCCGCCACCGCCACCGCGGTGATCGTCGGCGACCTCACCGGGGTCGACCTGGACGCCGTACTCGCCGACACCCTGGGAGGCTGGACCGGCGAGCCGGCCGAGAGCCGTCCCGTACCGCCGATCACTGCCGACGACACCGGCCGTGTGGTGATCGTGGACCGTCCCGGCGCCGTACAGACCCAGCTGCTCATCGGACGTATCGGTCCGGACCGTCACGACCGTGTGTGGCCGGCCCAGGTGCTGGGCGCGTACTGCCTGGGCGGGACCCTCACCTCGCGGCTCGACCGCGTCCTGCGCGAGGAGAAGGGCTACACCTACGGCGTACGGGCCTTCGGCCAGGTACTGCGTTCAGCGCCCGACGGCACCGGAGCGTCGATGCTGGCCATCAGCGGCTCGGTGGACACGCCCAACACCGCCCCGGCGCTGGACGACCTGTGGAAGGTGCTGCGCACGCTGGCGGCCGAGGGCCTCACCGACGCCGAGCGCGATGTCGCCGTGCAGAACCTGGTGGGCGTCGCCCCGCTGAAGTACGAGACGGCGGCGTCCGTGGCGGCCACGCTCGCCGACCAGGTCGAGCAGCATCTGCCGGACGACTACCAGGCCCAGCTGTACGTACGGCTGGCCGAGACGGGCACCGTCGAGGCGACCGCGGCAGCGGTCAGCGCCTTTCCGGTGGACCGGCTGGTCACGGTGCTCGTCGGTGACGCGTCGCTCATCGAGGAGCCCGTCCGGGCGCTCGGCATCGGTGAAGTGACCGTTGTCACCAGCTGATTGAGGCGGCGGGCGACCGTCGGCCCGGTCGACAACAGAGAACACACAAACGGAACCCCGACTTCGGATGCGTTGTCGGGGTTCTGTCTTTTGTCCCCCCTGTCAGGGTAATTGCCTCTATCTCCTGTGGTGTGCGCTACAAAAGGGCCTGATTTTTTGCTGATTGACAGAAGATCGGCCTAGCGTCGATGCGGCTGTCCGCCGGTAGCCCGTCGCATCCGCGGCATCGGACAGCCATCGCCGAGTCCCCGTCCGGCGCGAGCCTGGGGAGCCGGGGACCCAATCGTCCCTGGGGTGAATCGGGCGCCTTCGTACCTGTGCGGAGGGGCCCGTAGGAGACCTTCCTGCTCCGAACCCGTCAGCTAACCCGGTAGGCGAGAAGGAAGGAAAGGACCAGCCACTTCATGGCGTTCACCCGTGCCACCGGGAAGCATCGTGGTCCGAGCCGGCTCGCGCGCCGCAGCGCAGGCATTGCCGGTGTCGCGACCCTTGCCACCACCGGAGTCATCGGAACCCTCGCCTCCCCGGCGCTCGCCGCCGACAGCGAAACACCTTCCATCGAGGACACCGGTCTGACCCAGGTCGTGACCGTGGACTCCCTCGCCGACGAGATCGCCGACCAGGCCGCTGCCCAGAAGCAGGAGGCCGTCGAGGCCGAAGCCAGGGCGAAGGCCGCGGCCGAGGCGAAGCGCAAGGCCGAGGCCCGCGCCAAGGCCGCTCGCGAGGCCAAGGAGCGCGCCGCCCGTGAGGCCGAGCGTCGTCGCCTGAACTCCTTCCGGCCTCCGGTCGCCGGTTCCTATGTCTCCACGGCCTACCAGGCCGGCGGTGCGCAGTGGTCCTCCGGCAGCCACACCGGCATCGACTTCCATGCCGCCTCCGGCACTTCGGTGGTGGCCGTCGGCTCCGGCACCGTCGTCGAGGCCGGCTGGGCCGGCGCGTACGGCAACAACATCGTGATCCGGATGAACGACGGCACGTACACCCAGTACGGCCACCTCTCGTCCATCGGTGTGTCGGCCGGCCAGCGGGTCACCCCCGGCCAGCAGATCGGCCTGTCCGGCTCCACCGGGAACTCCAGCGGCCCGCACCTGCACTTCGAGGCCCGGACCACCCCGGACTACGGCTCCGACATCAACCCGCTCGCGTACCTGCGCTCGCACGGCGTCAGGATCTGATCGCACGCACCGTTCGAAGGCCCCGGCCGGCCGCCGGGGCCTTCGGCGTTTCCTGTGTCGGCCAAAAGATATCCATGAATTTCGACCTGCCATCGGAAAATCACGCCGATTGCAATAGAGTCACGGAGAGGAAGAGGGCTTGGAACGTACTCGGTCGGCTGCGTTTCGCGCGGATTAAAGCGGAGGTTCGGTCATGCGCATTCCCGCGCACTCGGTATGCACGGCGATCCGCGACGACATCGTCTCCGGCGTGTACGAGCGCGGCAGCCGGCTGACCGAGGAGCAGCTGGCCCGCCGCTACGGGGTCTCCCGGGTCCCGGTCCGCGAGGCCCTGCGCACCCTGGAGTCCGAGGGCTTCGTCGTCAGCCGCCGGCACGCCGGCGCCCATGTCGCCGAGCCCACCGAGCAGGAGGCCGCGGACCTGCTGGAGATCCGGATGCTGCTGGAGCCGCTGGGTGCGGCGCGGGCGGCCCAGCGGCGTACCGAGGCGCATCTCAAAGTGCTGCGCGGCCTGGTCAGGCTGGGTCAGGAGCGAGCACGCCGCGGACAGGGCGAGGATCTGCGCTCGCTCGGCAGCTGGTTCCACGAGACCCTCGCCCAGGCCTGCGGCAGCCCCGGCCTGATCGCACTGCTCACCCAGCTGCGGCACAAGATCGCGTGGATGTACGCCGTCGAGCAGCCCGCCAGACCCGTCGAGTCCTGGGCCGAGCACGGCGCGATCGTGGATGCCGTGGCGCGCGGGGACGTGGAGCGGGCGAGGGCCTTGACGGCCGTGCACGCGGAGCGGGCCGTGGCGGCGCACCGGCTGCGCAGGCCCGAGTGGGTGAGGACTTCGCAACACGCCGTAAACACCGCGAGCGTCCGCAATTAACAAAAGCGTCGTATACAAAGAGAAGTCGCTTGCGGCCCCTGTTTTATGCTGCCCGAATTCGGTGCCCGGAAAAGAAACGAGACCGCGGCTTCCCGATTCGGGATGCCGCGGTCTCGTTGCGGATGATTTCGACCGGTAATTCGTCCGACGGGCCGAATCGGCCGGCCGTGTCAGACGGTCTCGGGGAGCTCGTCGAGACCCTCGGCCACCAGCTTGGCCAGACGGTCCAGGGCGCCCTCGGCGCCGTCGGAGTCGGACGCGAGCACGATCTCCTCGCCTCCGTGGGCGCCCAGGCCGAGCACGGCCAGCATGGACGCGGCGTTGACCGGGGGGCCGTCGGCCTTGGCGATCGTCACGGGGACGCCGGAGGCCGTCGCGGCGCGGACGAAGATGGACGCGGGGCGGGCGTGAAGGCCCTCGGCCCAGCCGACATTGACGCGGCGCTCAGCCATGGTGTTGCCCTTCAAGTCTCAACGGTTGTCTAGACCAGTCTCTCACGGGTTGCGCGGTGCTCGTATCGCCGAGCCGTGGACCGGTTGCGGACCGCCGATCGGCGTGTACAGCCTGCCTGTCGGCAACCGCCTCCGCGACCCGTGGACGGGCCGTACGCTTGCCCCATGCAGACCTCGTCGGAGCACGCTTACCCCGATCACTGGGAAGCAGACGTGGTGCTGCGTGACGGCGGCACCGCGCGCATCAGGCCCATCACCACCGAGGACGCCGACCGGCTGGTCAGCTTCTACGAGCAGGTCTCGGACGAGTCGAAGTACTACCGGTTCTTCGCGCCCTACCCCCGGCTCTCGGCCAAGGACGTCCACCGCTTCACCCACCACGACTACGTGGACCGGGTGGGGCTCGCGGTCACGGTCGGCGGCGAGTTCATCGCCACCGTCCGCTACGACCGCATCAATGCCCAGGGCCGACCCGCCAGCGCACCGGCCGACGAGGCCGAGGTCGCCTTCCTCGTCCAGGACGCACACCAGGGCCGCGGTGTCGCATCCGCCCTGCTGGAGCACATCGCCGCGGTGGCCAGGGAGCGTGGCATCCGACGGTTCGCGGCGGAGGTGCTGCCCGCCAACAACAAGATGATCAAGGTGTTCACGGACGCCGGGTACACCCAGAAGCGCAGCTTCGAGGACGGCTCCGTCCATCTGACCCTCGACCTCGAACCGACCGCCAAGTCCCTCGCCGTGCAGCGCGGCCGGGAGCAGCGCGCCGAATCGCGTTCGGTGCAGCGCCTTCTCGCCCCCGGTTCGGTCGCCGTGGTCGGCGTCGGCCGGGTGCCCGGCGGCGTGGGCCGCACGGTGCTGCGCAACCTCCTCGACGGCGGTTTCACCGGCCGTACCTACGCGGTGAACCGTGCCTTCCCGAAGGAGTGGTCCGAGGTCGACGGCGTCACCGCCGTGCGTTCGGTCGCCGAGATCGGGGAGCCGGTCGACCTTGCGATCGTCGCCGTCCCGGCCGAACGGGTGCCGGACGTGGTCGCCGACTGCGGCGAGCACGGCGTCCAGGGACTGGTCGTCCTCACCGCCGGATACGCCGAGAGCGGGGCGGCGGGCCGGGAGCGCCAGCGCGAACTGGTGCGCCAGGCCCGCTCGTACGGGATGCGCATCATCGGCCCGAACTCCTTCGGGATCATCAGTACCTCCGACACGGTGCGGCTCAATGCCTCGCTCGCCCCCGAGGCGCCGGCCCCCGGCCGGACAGCGCTGTTCACCCAGTCCGGGGCGATCGGCATCGCCCTGCTGTCCGGGCTGCACCGGCGTGGTGCGGGACTCTCCTCGTTCATCTCGTCCGGCAACCGGGCGGATGTGTCCGGCAACGACTTCCTGCAGTACTGGTACGAGGACCCGGGCACGGACGTGGTCCTGCTGTACCTCGAATCGATCGGCAACCCGCGCAAGTTCACGCGACTTGCCCGGCGTACGGCGGCCGTCAAGCCGGTCGTGGTCGTCAAAGGGGCGCGGCACAGCGGCGCCGCCCCACCGGGGCACGCGGTGCCGGTGACCCGTATCCCCGACGCGACGGTCGGAGCGCTGCTGCGGCAGGCGGGCGTGATCCGCGTCGACACGGTCACCGAACTCGTCGACGTGGGGCTGCTGCTGGCCGGGCAGCCGCTGCCGTCGGGGCCACGCGTGGCGATCCTCGGCAACTCCGAGTCCCTCGGACTGCTCACCTACGACGCCTGTCTCACGGAGGGCCTGCGTCCGCTTCCGCCCCTCGACCTCACGACGGAGGCGACGCCCGCGGACTTCCGCGCCGCGCTGGTCGAGGCGCTGCACGACGACGCATGCGATGCCGTGGTGGTCACGGCGATTCCATGGGTCGGCGAGAACGGTGTCATCGAGTCGGGCGACGGTGAGGTCCTGGCCGCGGCGCTGCGCGCCGCGGCGGCCACGGCGCCGGCCAAGCCGGTGACGGTGGTGCATGTGGAGCTGGGGGGCCTGGCGGAGGCGCTGTCGGCCGCGTCGAGCACGGCGACGGCGCCGGGCGGCACCCGTCTCGCGGCGGAGCCGGGGGCAGGCTCCCGGACCGCGGCCCCTGCCGCGGAAGCGGCGCTTTCAGGCGCGGCGGCCCACCGGCCTGCCGGCGCAGTGGCCGCGGGCGTGCCTGCGGCGGGCAGTTCCCCTGTGAGCGTGCAGGCCCCGTCTCGTGGAGGCGGCCCAACACGCGCACATGCCGGTACGCCCTCCGCCGGCGCTCCGCACGGCGGAGCCGGCGTCGACGGGGCCGGCAGTGCGGATCACCCCGACCTCCCGGACGGCGCCGCGCGCCCCGTGGCCGCGGCGCGCCGCGACGACGGCGGTGCCGAGCCCTCCGGGAACCGGTCCCCGAAGGCTTCCGGGGATGGCAGGGGCGGGGGGAACCGCATTCCCGCGTACCCCGCCGCCGAGCGGGCCGTCCGGGCCCTCGCCGAAGCCGTCCGGTACGCCCAATGGCGCCGGCACGCCGCCGAGCCCGGCAAGGTGCCCCAATACGAGGACATCGACGAGGCCGGCGCAGCCGGGCAGATCGAGCGGCTGCTCGGCGACGCCGGTGATCCCCGGGGCTTCACCCTCGACCCCGGGGGCGCCAACGAGCTTCTCGCCCGGTACGGGATCCATGTGCGCACCGCCCTCCCCGCCCTGGACCCCGACGCCGCCGTGCGGGCAGCCGGGCGGCTCGGCTATCCCGTGGCGCTCAAGACCACGGCCCCGCATCTGCGCCACCGCGCCGACCTCGGCGGCGTACGGCTGGATCTGGCCGATGAGGCGCAACTGCGACAGGCGTACCGCGAGTTGACCGACGTGCTGGGCAAGCCCGCCGAGCTGCAGCCGGTCGTCCAGGCGATGGTCCCGCGCGGCGTGGACACTGTCGTGCGCGCGGCCATCGACCCCGCCGCCGGTGCCGTGCTGTCGTTCGGGCTGGCCGGCGCACCCTCCGAGCTGCTCGGTGACACCGCCCACCGGCTCGTCCCTGCCACCGACCGTGACGCCGCCGAGCTGATCCGGACCATCCGCACGGCCCCGCTCCTGTTCGGCTGGCGTGGCTCCGCGCCCGTCGACACCCCCGCGCTGGAGGAACTCCTGCTGCGCGTGTCGCGGCTGGTCGACGACCATCCTGAAGTGGTCGGAATCGGTCTTGAACCGGTCGTCGTCGCTCAGCGCGGCCTCTCCGTGCTCGGCGCATCCGTACGCCTCGCACCACCTCCGGCCCGCACCGACCTGGGGCCCCGCAGACTCCCCAGCTACTGAGCGCTCACCGCCCCCGGGGCCCCGTAGGATGGACCGCATGGCGAAGACCGGTACGACGACCCAGGGGCTGCGCGCGGCGATCGAGCGCAGCGGCTACTACCCGGCCCTCGTGGCCGAGGCGGTGGAGGCCGCGGTCGGGGGTGAGCAGATCGCGTCGTACCTGGTGCACCAGGAGACCACCTTCGACGCCAACGAGGTGCGCCGCCATGTCACGGTCCTCGTCCTGACCGCCACCCGTTTCGTCGTCAGCCATACCGACGAGCAGGCCGCCGACACCAGCTCCCCGACGCCGTACGCCACCACCTCCACGGAGTCGGTCAAGCTCGGCCGGATCTCGTCCGTCGTGGTCAGCCGGGTCGTGGCCAATCCGGAGTCGTACGCTCCCGGCACGCTGCCCCGCGAGGTCGTCCTCACCATCGGCTGGGGCGCCGTCTCCCGTATCGATCTGGAGCCCGCTGCCTGCGGCGACCCGAACTGCGACGCCGACCACGGCTACACGGGCAACTCCACCGCCGACGACCTCAGCCTGCGCGTCAGCGAGGCAGGCGACGGCCCGGACACCGTCCGCCAGACGCTCGCCTTCGCCCAGGCGCTCTCCGAAGCCACGGCAGCCACCCGCTGATGGTCCAGCCCACCCAGCCCGCAGTGTGGCCGGACGAACCTGTTCCGCTTGCCCTCGACACCGCTCCCGTTCCCGAGTACGGCAGCGGCTCCCTCGCCGATCTGCTGCCGACGCTCGCGGCAGGCCAGGGCGTACCCGGGCTCATACCGAGCATCCCCGAGCTCACCCCCGCCGACCGGAACTGCGTCTTCCTGATCGACGGGCTCGGCTGGGAGCAGATCAAGTCCCACCCCGACGAGGCCCCGTACCTCACCTCGCTGCTCCCGACCTCGCGCGGCGGCACCGGGCGCCCGATCACGGCAGGATTCCCGGCCACCACCGCCACCTCGCTCGCCTCGGTCGGCACCGGCATGCCGCCCGGAGCGCACGGACTGCCCGGCTACACAGCCCGCAACCCGGAGACCGGCGAGCTGATGAACCAGCTGCGCTGGAAGCCGTGGACCTCGCCGCGTGTCTGGCAGCCCTACCCCACGGTCTTCCAGCTCGCCGACGAGGCGGGCGTGCACACCGCGCAGGTGTCGTCCCCGACGTTCGAGCACACCCCGCTCACCAAGATCGCGCTCAGTGGCGGCACGTTCCACGGCCGTCTCTCCGGCGAGGACCGGATGGACCTCGCCGCGGAGCATCTGGCGGCGGGCGACCGGTCCCTCGTCTACACGTACTACAGCGACGTCGACGGCAAGGGCCACCGCTTCGGCGTCGACTCCGACGCCTGGCGCGGGCAGCTGATGTACGTGGACCGGCTGGTGCAGCGCCTCGCGGAGCAACTGCCGCCCCGGGCGGCCCTGTATGTCACCGCCGACCACGGCATGATCGACATTCCGTTCGACGAGCAGTCGCGCATCGACTTCGACGAGGACTGGGAGCTGCGTGCCGGCGTCGCGCTGCTGGGCGGCGAGGGTCGCGCCCGCCATGTGTACGCCGTGCCCGGCGCCGAATCCGATGTGGCCGCCGTATGGCGCGAGGTGCTGGGCGAGCAGTTCTGGGTGGCGAGCCGCGACGAGGCGATCGCGGCCGGCTGGTTCGGCCCCACGGTCGACGAGCGGGTGTACGCGAGGATCGGCGATGTCGTCGCCGCGGCCTGCGACGACGTCGTGATCACGGCCTCGGTGAATGAGCCGCACGAGTCGGCGATGGTCGGTATGCACGGCTCCATGACCCCCGTCGAGCAGCTCGTCCCGCTGCTCGAAGTACGCTCGTAACCCTCCCGCGCCGCCGTCCGCCGAGCCTCGACGCGCGTACGGTCGGCGCACACCACCGACCCGAAAGGTCCTCGACTTCCCATGCCCGAGCTGGTGTTCTTCTCCGGAACAATGGACTGCGGAAAGAGCACCCTCGCTCTTCAGATCGAGCACAACCGCTCCACGCGCGGCCTCCAGGGCATGATCTTCACTCGCGACGACCGGGCCGGCGAGGGCAAGCTCTCGTCCCGTCTGGGCCTGGTCACCGACGCGGTCGAGGCCGATGAGGGCATGGACCTGTATGCCTACCTCGTCGATCACATCACGCGGGGAGGCCGGGCGGACTACCTGATCGTGGACGAGGCCCAGTTCCTCGCGCCGGTCCAGATCGATCAGCTTGCGCGCCTCGTTGACGATCTCGAGCTGGATGTCTTCGCCTTCGGTATCACCACCGACTTCCGGACGAAGCTGTTCCCGGGATCGCAGCGCCTGATCGAACTGGCGGACCGGATCGAAGCCCTGCAGGTGGAGGCGCTGTGCTGGTGCGGAGCTCGCGCCACCCACAATGCCCGCACGATGGGTGGGGAGATGGTCGTCGAAGGCGCCCAGGTGGTGGTCGGTGATGTGAACCAGCTTGCGGGCGAGGTCGGTTACGAGGTGCTGTGCCGACGCCATCACCAGCGCAGGACAACCAGCGCGACAGCCCACGCGAGTGCCCTGTCGCCGGACGTACTGCCGGTCGCATCCGACTGACCGCCACGTGGCGCCCGTGCCGGGCGGGTA
The DNA here is from genome assembly GCF_042888425.1 of Streptomyces sp. NPDC002889. Classification (NCBI taxonomy): domain Bacteria; kingdom Bacillati; phylum Actinomycetota; class Actinomycetes; order Kitasatosporales; family Streptomycetaceae; genus Streptomyces; species Streptomyces sp. NPDC002889. Next base: position 264,013 of record NZ_JBIAPT010000006.1, on the reverse strand, counting down.
CGTGTCCGGCCGGGGGAAGTGCCCCCAGGGGAGCGCCGATTGACGCTTCGGGTGACGCTGCGAGGTTGTGGCCCTCTTCTCAGCAAGCATTGACGCGGTTTTCACGGCGCTGTGACCCGCGCCGCCTAACGTCCGCCGTGTGTCCAGTATCCGCAGACTTCTGCCGTCTGTCCTGGCCGCCTTGGCCTTCACCGCCACCGTGTCGTGCCAAGTGGCCGACGAGGATGCCGTCGCGGCGGGCAAACCGAGTCCCGTCTCCGCGCGCGGCACGCCCGAGCCCTCTGCTTCCCGGTCGTCGCCGTCCGCTCCACCTTCTGCGGTGGACACCGGTGCAGCAGTGCACAAGGCGCTGAACGCGCTGCCCCACAACGTGGGCCGGTACACGATCGCCGTCGAGGATCTCGACAACCGGGACCCGGTCGTACACGGCGCGGACACGGGTGGCTATGACACGGCGAGCATCGTCAAGGTCGACATCCTCGCGGCCCTCCTGCTTCGGGCTCAGGACCGCGGAACGTGGCTCACCGCGGAGCAGAGAAGGCTGGCCTCCGCGATGATCCGCAGCAGTGACAATCAGGCGGCGGACGCGCTCTGGCGGACCATCGGGGGCGCGCAGGGCCTCGACGCCGCGAACGAACGCCTCGGCCTGACGGCGACGGTCGCCGGTACGGGCGGGCACTGGGGTCTGACCCGGACCACCGCCGCCGACCAACTGATCCTCCTGGAGGCGGTCTTCGGCGACGTGTCCCCGTTCACGTCCCGCTCGCGGGGCTACGTCCAGTCGCTGATGAGCGATGTCGTGAAGGGCCAGCGGTGGGGGATATCCGCGGCCGCCGAGGCGTCGCAGGCCGACGGGAGCACGGTGGCGTTGAAGAACGGCTGGCTGCCGCGTACGGCGACGGGACTGTGGGACGTCAACAGCATCGGGCGCATCGAGCACGGGGGCCGCACCCTGCTCGTCTCGGTGCTGTCCGACGGGCAGCCGTCCCACCAGGCCGGTATCGACCTCGTGGAGCAGGTCGCGACCACCGCGGTGAGGGCCCTCGTCGACGCGACCTGCCCCCCGCCCGCGGGCAGCAGGAAAATCGCGCCGTAGTGTCGTCCGGACGTCCTGCCCGGGACGGCGAGTCGGTCAGCGAGGGTGCGACCGTACGATCGTGAACACCGCGCCCTCCGGGTCCGCGACCGTCGCGAGCCGGCCGGTCGGGCCCTCCTTGGGCCGGTGCAGCACGTGCCCGCCCAGCTCCTCCACCTGGCGAGCTGCCGCGTCGGTGTCCTCGACCTCGAAGTAGGTCATCCAGTGCGTGCCCCGGCTGCGGGGCAGCGTCCGGCCGACGCCGTGCAGGGACGCCACCGGGCGGCCGCCGAGCTGCAGGGTCAGGTGGTCCAGGTCGGCCGAGACGACCGCCTCCACCTCGTAGCCGAACAGGGCCTGGTAGAACTTCCCGACCCACGAGGTCTCCCGGGTCACCAACTCGTTCCATACCGGCGTGCCATGGGTGCCGTACACCGCGGTGCCCTGGTGCGCCGCTGCCTGCCAGATACCGAAGACCGCGCCCGCCGGGTCGCAGCCGATGGCCAGCCGGCCCGCGTCCCCGGCGTCCAGCGGGCCCACTCCCACGGTGCCTCCGCAGCTGCGGATCACCTCGGCCGTCGCATCCGCGTCGTCGGTGGCCAGATACGGGGTCCAGGCGACCGGCAGATGCCGGTCGGCCGGGAGCCTGCCGATGCCGGCGACCTCCTTGCCGTCGATCAGTGCACGGAGGTACGGGCCGAGCTGGGCGGGGCCGGGCGAGAACTCCCAGCCGAACAGCGACGCGTAGAAGTCCTTCGTCGCGTCAATGCCGTGCACCATCAAGCTCACCCAACAGGGCGTGCCGGGCGTGTGCCGAGTCGCCTCGGTCATCGTCACTCTCTCCTCGGACCATCGTGGTGGCCGTGCGGGGGGACCCGTGCGTGCCGTTCGTGCGGGAACGGACGCGCACCCACGCAGATGCTTCCACCACCGGGCGTCCGCCGCGCCCCGGCCGCGCCGGAATTGGCGGGTTCCCGCTGGAGGATGCCCGCATTGGCGTGACCCATCCGCTTCGGCGGCGTTATGGTGCGGCCGGTCGCTGCGCGAGGATGGCTTCATGAACCCCATCATCACCGCGACCGATCTTGCGAACGAGCTCTCCGGCCCCACCCCGCCGGTCCTGCTCGACGTCCGCTACCAGCTCGGTGGGCCGCACGGGCTGCCCGACTACGAGGCCGGGCACATCCCGGGCGCCGTCTTCGTCGACCTCGAAGCGGAACTGGCGGGACCGCCCGGAGCGGGCGGACGCCACCCGCTGCCCGACATGGCGGCCTTCGGAGCGGTGATGCGCCGTGCCGGAATCTCGGCCGGTACACCCGTGGTGACCTACGACGGAGACAAGGGCTGGGGCGCGGCGCGCGCCTGGTGGCTGCTGCGCTTCGCCGGGCACGCGGAGGTGCGGGTCCTGGACGGCGGTCTCGCCGCCTGGACGGGGCCGCTGGAGACCAAGATCCCCGAACCGGCCGAGGGCACCTTCGTGCCCGAACCGGGCGCGCTGCCGCTGCTGGACGCCGACGGCGCGGCCGCACTGGCGCGCGAGGGTCTGCTGCTGGACGCCCGCGCGGGGGAGCGTTACCGCGGCGAAGTGGAGCCCATCGACCGGGTCGCCGGCCACATCCCCGGTGCGGTCTCGGCACCGACGACGGAGAACGTGGACGAGGCGGGCCTGTTCCGGCCACGCGAGTGGCTGGCAGCACGCTTCGTCGGCCTCGGGGCCGGCGAGGACGCGAAGACCGTGGGCGTCTACTGCGGGTCGGGCGTATCGGCCGCCCAGCAGGCGGTGGCCCTGGAGCTCGCCGGCTTCCGGCCCGCCCTGTACGCCGGTTCCTGGTCGGAATGGTCGCTGGACCCGGACCGCCCGGTGGCGACGGGACCGCACCCGGGCTGACGGCGGCACCCGCGCTGCCCGGCCCGGGTCTGTGCTGCCGCAGCGCAGCACGGTCAGCGGCACGACCCCGGTGCCTGGCCACGCCGCCCGTACGCAAACGTGTCCGGCACGTTCACCGTGCCGGACCCGCGCGAGCGTTGGGCGTCCGCTACTCCTGCTTCTTGCGGCGGGTGCCGAAGACGATCTCGTCCCAGCTCGGGACCGCGGCGCGCCGGCCCGGGCGGACGCCGTCGGCCTCGGCCTGACGGTCCGTGGTGCCCGTCAGCCGGTCGCGGTGGCCCGCCACCGAGCGCGGCGGCATCAGCACATCCGCGTACGCGGAACCCGCACTCGCCGAAGCCGCCGGTGCCACCGGCTCCTCCGCCTCGGCGTCCTGCGGCGGCTCGATGGCCGCCGGCTCGGGCTGCGCGGGCCGCTCCGGGACGACCATGTCGCCCCGGAAGCTCGGCACCGCCTCCAACAGGCTGGTCAGTGAGTCCCGCTCGCTGGTCTCGTCGGTGTCGGACGGGGGAGCGGCCGCGGCGGGACGCTCGATCTGGCGGTCCAGGGCCCGGTCCAGCGGCCGGTCCCTGGGCAGCCGTGCGATGCGCGGCACGAACGGGAAGCTCGGCTCCTGGGCGATCGCGATCGCGTCGTCGGTCTCGCCGATCAGCGAGCGCGCCTCGTCGTCGACGGCCTGTACGAGTCGCCGCGGCGGATCGTAGGTCCAGCTCGCAGAGTGCGGCTCGCCCGCCACGAGGTAGACCAGCAGGACTTCCCACGTGCCGTCGTCGCGGCGCCAGGAGTCCCACTGCACGGTGTCCTTCTCGGCCCCGCGCAGCAGCAGCCGCTCCTGCACGGCCTCGCCGAGCTGTGGTCCGGTGTTCTCACCGGGCCGGCGTACGGGAGTCTTGCGGGCCCGCTCCGCCATGAAGGCGCGCTCGGCCAGCACCGGTCCTTCGAAGCGGCGGACACGGTCGACGGGGATGCCGGCGAGTTGTGCGACCTCCTCCGCGGAGGCTCCGGCACGTATACGGGCCTGGATGTCGCGAGGACGAAGGTGGCTCTCCACCTCGATCTCGATCTGGCCGAGGCGGGCGCGGTCGTTGCGCACGGCGGCACGCAGCCGCTCATCGATCGGAAGCGTGTATTCCGTGCTGTCCGCAGCCTTGAGCACCAGTCGTGTGCCGTCGTTGGAGACGGCCACGACACGCAGTTCGGGCATGGGGACCTCCCGGGTGGTGCCTGCCGACGTCACCTGCGTCGCTGCTTCCGCTAGTCGAGTGTGGCCTGCCCGGGTGCAGCCTGCCACAACCTTGCCGAGTTGCCCGGCGTGTCGGGCACAGGCCCTGGATCGCCGTTATGGCACGGTTATCCATTTACGACTCAGAGTGACCGGCCGGTCACTCTCCGCAACAGATTTCCGTACGATGCCGCGGCGCCGCCGGATCGAGCGCCGCTATCGGCCCCCTGTCTGAGGTCCGGGCACCACGAGGGGACCGAACCCAAGGCTGGCCACAGTACTCCATTCGGGCCATCGGGGTGCACCGCCGCGCCGCCGAACTTCTCCCGCGGCAGGGCAGTTGGCACCCCGGACTCCTGGTGATCACGGGCCGACGTTCGCGGAATCGACAGAAACGGAACTATTCGCTTCGGGTCAATCGCCCAGTACCCGCCGCAGATACGCGTTCTGGAAGAGCCGCCCCGGGTCCAACCGGTCCCGCAGCGCCGTGAATTCACCGAATCGTGGATACGCCTGTGCGAAGTACGCGGCGTCCCGCGTATGCACCTTGCCCCAGTGCGGACGGCCGCCGTGCGCGGTCATGATGCGTTCCGCGGCGGTGAAGTACGACTGATAGGGCGTACCCCGGTACATGTGTACGGCGATGTACGCGCTGTCCCGGCCCGAGGCCGTGGACAGCGTGATGTCGTCCGCCGGAGCCGTGCGTACCTCCACCGGGAAACCGACCCGCAGCGGCGAGCGTTCGACCATCGCCCTGAGCTCGCGCAGCGCGATGACCGCGGCCTCGCGCGGCAGCGCGTACTCCATCTCGACGAACCGCACCCGGCGCGGAGATGTGAAGACCTTGTAGGGGATGTCCGTGTATGTACGGGCGGACAGAGCGCGGCTGGACACCCGGGCGATCGCCGGGATGGCCGCGGGGAAGGCCCGGCCCACGGAACAGGCCAGCTGGAACACGCCGTTGGACAGCAGCTCGTCCTCGATCCAGCCGCTGATCGTCCCGGCAGGCGCGGCGGGACCCGCACTGCGGTTGTTGCGCTTGGTGTTGCAGTTGCCGGTGTGGGGGAACCAGTAGAACTCGAAGTGCTCGTTCTCCGCGAAGAGGGCGTCGAACTCGGCCGTGACCCGGTCGAAAGTCATCGGCTCCTCGCGGGCGGTGAGCAGGAAGACCGGTTCCACGGCGAAGGTGATGGCGGTGACGACGCCCAGCGCGCCGAGACCGATCCGGGCCGCCGCGTAGATCTCCGGGTTCTCCTTCTCGGAGCAGCGCAGCAGCGAGCCGTCGGCCGTCACCAGCTCAAGGCCCCTGATCTGCGCGGCTATCGAGGCCGAGTCGCGGCCCGTGCCGTGCGTGCCCGTCGAGGTCGCGCCCGCGACCGTCTGCTCCATGATGTCGCCCATGTTCGTGAGCGACAGGCCCTCACGGGCGAGGGCTGCGTTCAGTCGCCCCAGCGGCGTGCCCGCCTCGACGGTCACCGTCATCGCCGTACGGTCGATCTCCCGGATCCCGGTGAGCAGATCGGGGCGGATCAGCACACCGTCGGTGGCGGCGACGGCCGTGAACGAGTGACCCGTACCGACGGCCTTCACCTTCAGACCGTCCTCGGCCGCTTCGCGCACGGCATCGGCGAGCTCCTGCGGCGAGGCCGGAGTGACCTCCCGTGCCGGCTTGGCGGTCACGTTCCCCGCCCAGTTACGCCATGTGCTGGTCAGGCTGTTCAGACTGTTGCGCGTCCCGCTCACGCTGCCCCTCCCGCGTCGGCACCGGCCTGCGCAGCCGGCGGTACCCCAGGAACGCCACCGCGGCCGCAAGCACTCCCGCGATCCCGGGCACCGCGTACCCCGCAACCGCTCCGTGCGCGTCGACCACCCAGCCCGCGGCCGAGGAGCCCAGCGCCACGCCGACCGCGAGCCCGGTACCGGTCCAGGACATGCCCTCGGTCAGTTTGCTGCGTGGTACGTGCGCTTCGACAAGAGCCATGGTGGTCACCATCGTCGGTGCGATGGCAAGGCCCGCGACAAAGAGCGCCACGGCCAGGAAAGGCAGGCTCCCGGCCAGTTGGAGGGGGATCATACTCACGGCCATCGCACAGACGCCCAGTACCCACCTGCGCGAAGGGTCACCCTTGAGATGCAGCAGGCCGAAGACCATGCCCGCGAGGCAGGAGCCGAGCGCGTACACCGCGAGCACCACGCTCGCCGCGGCCTTGTGGCCCTCCTCCTCGGCGAACGCCACCGTCACCACGTCGACCGCGCCGAAGATCGTGCCGGTGGCGACGAAGGCCGCCACCAGCACCTGCAGACCGGGGGAGCGCATGGCCGAGCCGCCGGTGTGCTCCCCTGCCGGGTGCGGCGCGGGCTCGGTGGTCCGCTGGGCCGTCAGCCACCACACGCCGACGAGCAGGAACACCGCGGCGAGCAGCGGGCCGGACTCCGGGAACCAGATGGTCGACAGACCGATCGACACGATCGGGCCGACGATGAAGCACACCTCGTCGACGATGGACTCCAGCGAGTACGCGGTGTGCAGCTCCCGCGGTGAGCCCCGGTAGATCGTCGCCCAGCGGGCCCGGGTCATCGCGCCGACGCTGGGCACACAGCCGGCGGCGGCGGCGAACACGAACAGCGTCCAGTCGGGCATGCCCTGCTGGGCGCAGATCAGCAGCCCCGCGACGGCCGTGACGGAGACCAGCGTGGCCGGGCGCAGCACCCGGCGCTGACCGTGCCGGTCGACGAGACGGGAGATCTGCGGGCCGAGCACGGCGGCGGACAGCGCCAGCGTCGCGGAGAGCGCACCGGCCAGACCGTAACGCCCCGTGAGCTGGGAAATCATGGTCACGATGCCGATGCCCAGCATGGCCAGGGGCATCCGGCCGAGAAGGCCGGCGGCGGAGAACCCAAGGGTGCCGGGGACGGCGAAGATCGCGCGGTACGGACTGGGCAAGGAGTTCTCCGGTAAGGCGTATTGGGGCTCAGACAGGTTACGTCCGCGGGGGCCTCCCGCGCACGGCGGTTTCTGGGCCGATCACGGCGGGTGGCAGGATCGGTGGCATGTCCGACGAGCGCGATCCCGCCCCTTACGACGCCCTGCTGCTGCTGTCCTTCGGCGGCCCCGAGGGCCCGGACGATGTCGTTCCGTTCCTGGAGAACGTGACGCGCGGCCGCGGCATCCCCAAGGAACGGCTCAAGGAGGTGGGGCAGCACTACTTCCTTTTCGGCGGCGTCAGCCCCATCAACGACCAGAACCGCGCCCTGCTCGACGCGCTGCGCAAGGACTTCGCCGACCACGGCCTGGAGCTGCCGGTCCACTGGGGGAACCGCAACTGGGCGCCCTATCTGACCGACACCCTGCGCGAGATGGTCACCGCCGGACACCGCCGCATCGCCGTCCTCACCACCAGCGCCTACGCGTCCTACTCCGGCTGCCGCCAGTACCGCGAGAACCTCGCCGACGCACTGGCCACGCTGGAGACCGAAGGGCTCGAGCTGCCCCGGGTGGACAAGCTGCGGCACTACTTCAACCACCCGGGCTTCGTCCGCCCCATGATCGACGGGGTCCTCGCCTCACTCGCCGACCTCCCCGAAGAGGTCCGGGCCGGAGCGCATCTGGCCTTCACCACGCACTCCATCCCGACGTCCGCGGCAGACGCCTCCGGACCGGGGTCCGAGCACGGCGAGGGTGGCGCGTACGTACGCCAGCACCTGGACGTCGCACGGCTGATCGCCGCCGCGGTACGCGAGGAGACGGGGATCGAGCGTCCCTGGCAGCTCGTCTACCAGTCCCGCAGCGGCGCCCCGCACATCCCGTGGCTCGAGCCCGACATCTGCGACCACCTCGAGGAGCTGCACGACATCGGCGCGCCCGCCGCGGTCATGGTTCCCATCGGCTTCGTCTCGGACCACATGGAGGTCCTGTACGACCTCGACACCGAGGCCACGGCCAAGGCCGCGGAGCTCGGGCTGCCGGTGCGCAGGTCCCGGACCGTGGGCGCCGATCCGCGGTTCGCCGCGGCCGTGCGTGAGCTCGTTCTCGAGCGGGCCGCGACCGAAGGGGAAGTGCCTGTCGCGCGCTGCGCCCTCGGAGCCCTCGGGCCCAGCCACGACCTCTGCCCGGTCGGCTGCTGCCCGGCCCGCGCACCCCGGCCCGCCGCGGCGGGCGCCGACAGCCCGTACGTGTGAAGGAGACCCCTGTGACCGACCCTCTGACGTCCGAACTGCTGCCTCTGGCGCTGGAGGCAGCACGCCGGGCCGGCGCGCTCCTGCGGGACGGCAGGCCGGACGACCTGGGCGTCGCCGCGACCAAGTCGAGCCCGATCGACGTGGTCACCGAGATGGACATCGCCGCGGAGAAGCTGATCACCGGGTTCCTTGCCGAGCGCCGCCCCGACGACGGCTTCCTCGGCGAGGAGGGCGCGGCGGCGGTGGGCACCAGCGGAGTGCGCTGGGTCATCGACCCTCTCGACGGCACCGTGAACTACCTCTACGGCCTGCCCACCTGGGCCGTCTCCATCGCCGCGGAACGGGACGGCGAGACGCTCGTGGGCGTGGTGGAGGCCCCCATGCGGCGGGAGACCTTCCGGGCCGTCCTGGGCGGCGGCGCGTACCTCAACGACCGGCCCGTACGGTGCCGTCCCGCGCCCCCGCTGGACCAGGCGCTGGTCTCCACCGGCTTCAACTACGTCGCTGCCGTACGCACCCACCAGGCGGAGGTTGCCGGGCGGCTGATCCCGCAGTTGCGGGACATCAGGCGCAGCGGCTCGGCCGCCATCGACCTGAGTGACGTCGCGGCCGGCCGCCTGGACGGCTACTACGAGCGCGGCCTCAGCCCCTGGGATCTCGCGGCGGGCGATCTGATCGCCCGCGAGGCAGGTGCCCTGACGGGCGGCCGCCCCGGAGAGCCCCCGTCCGGCGAGCTGACCATCGCGGCCACCCCCGGTGTCTTCGAGCCCCTGCAGGCCTTGCTGGAGGACCTGGGCGCCTGGCACGACTGATGTCCCGCGGCGCGGTTCCCCGTCCCTGAGCCCGCACGGTGCATCGAGCCGCACGCCCCCGCGGCCCACTCGCCCCCGGGAACCGACGTCCGGCACGAAGAAGGAGGGCCCGGAACCGGGCCCTCCTTCGTCGTGCTCTGCTTTCGTGTTCGGCAGCTACGCAGCGCGTACAGCGCGTACCTGTACGCCGTGCTCGGCGGCCAGGCGGTGGAGGTCGTCCAGCTCAGCCTGCTCGACATCCGCGAGGAAGTCGTCTCCCGTTTCGCGAGCCAGCGTGAGGTCGGTCTCGGCGGCCTTGATGCGCTGCAGCAGTCCTGCGGTGAAAGCGTCCATGGTGCGCCCCCTCGGCGTAGGTCGTTGGCACGGGGGTGTGCCGGTCGGGTCCCCCTTGCCGCAGGCAGGGGGTGGGGTGGGGTGATCAACCCTGGAACAGGCCGTGGTGCGCCGCATGCAGGGCGTGATCGCGGGTGTGCCAGTCGTCATCCCCAGGGGTTCCCTCAGGGAAACCTCAACTGGCCCGGGAATCCGTTGTATTCCCCGTTGCCCTGCCTGCCCGGATTCGCCTTACGGCCGGTTTACGCGCGTAACGGGCAGGATGGATGCGCACAGCCAGTGCTCAGACGTGCCCTGTCACCACGAAGGGCTTCGAGGAAGGAACAGCGAAGTGCGCGTACTCGTCGTCGAGGACGAGCAACTGCTCGCCGATGCGGTGGCCACCGGACTGCGCCGGGAGGCCATGGCAGTCGACGTCGTGTACGACGGCGCCGCGGCCCTGGAGCGCATCGGGGTCAACGACTACGACGTCGTGGTCCTCGACCGTGACCTCCCGCTGGTCCACGGCGACGATGTGTGCCGCAAGATCGTCGAGCTGGGCATGCCCACCCGTGTGCTGATGCTGACCGCATCGGGGGACGTGAGCGACCGGGTCGAGGGCCTTGAGCTGGGCGCCGACGACTACCTGCCCAAGCCGTTCGCGTTCAGCGAGCTCACTGCCCGGGTGCGCGCGCTGGGGCGGCGTACGACGGTGCCGCTGCCGCCGGTCCTGGAGCGGGAGGGGATCAAGCTGGACCCCAACCGCCGCGAGGTGTTCCGGGACGGAAGGGAGATCCAGCTCGCACCCAAGGAGTTCGCGGTGCTGGAGGTGCTCATGCGCAGCGAGGGCGCGGTCGTCTCGGCGGAGCAGCTGCTGGAGAAGGCCTGGGACGAGAACACCGACCCGTTCACCAATGTCGTGCGGGTGACCGTGATGACCCTGCGGCGCAAGCTCGGCGAGCCGCCCGTGATTGTCACCGTGCCCGGCTCGGGCTACCGGATCTGATCCGGTGGCCGCCGCTCCGGCGCCCCTCGCGGCGCCCCCGAAACCGACCTGGGACCCCAGGGACCCGGTCCGCCCGTGGCTGCGTCCGACCATCCGGATACGGCTCACCCTGCTGTACGGCGGGATGTTCCTGATCGCCGGCATCCTGCTGCTGTCGATCATCTATCTGCTCACCGCCCAGGCGCTGACCGTCAGCGTCGCCGATCTGCCCTTCAGGATCGTCGAGGGCAAGGTGCTGCCCACCACGGACTGGTGCAGGCTGCCCGAGCAGGGCACCGGCGAGCAGTTCAACCAGGCCGTCTCCGCCTGCCTCCAGCACCAGCGCGAGATGGCCCTGAACGACCTGCTGCGGCGTTCGCTGTTCGCGCTGCTGGGGCTGAGTATCATCGCCTTCGCCTTCGGCTACGCGATGGCAGGGCGGGTCCTGTCGCCGCTGGGCCGCATCACCCGCACCGCCCGTCAGGTCGCCGGCTCCGACCTTTCGCGCCGGATCGAGCTGGACGGTCCCGACGACGAGCTCAAGGAGCTGGCCGACACCTTCGACGAGATGCTGGACCGCCTCGAGCGGGCCTTCTCCGCCCAGAAGCGGTTCGTGGCGAATGCGTCGCACGAGTTGCGTACACCGCTCGCGATCAACCGCACGCTGCTGGAGGTCCACCTTTCCGACCCGGGTGCGCCCGTGGAGCTGCAGCAGCTCGGCAAGACGCTGCTGGCCACCAACGAGCGCAGTGAGCAGCTCGTCGAGGGCCTGCTGCTGCTGGCCCGCAGCGACAACCAGATCGTCGAGCGCAAACCGGTGGACCTGGCGGAGGTCGCCTCGCGCGCCATCGACCAAATGCGCTCGGAGGCCGACGCGAACGGCGTGGAGATCCGCGGGGAGCGCGTGCCCGCCCTCGTCCAGGGCAACGGCGTCCTGCTGGAGCGGATCGCGCTGAACCTGGTACAGAACGCGGTGCGCTACAACGCACCGGAGGACGGGTGGGTGCATGTCTCGACCGAGATGCAGCAGGGCCATGCCGTCCTCGTGGTTTCGAACACGGGACCAGTGGTTCCCGCGTACGAGATCGACAACCTCTTCGAGCCGTTCAGAAGGCTGCGGCAGGAGCGCACAGGCAGCGACAAGGGGGTCGGACTGGGTCTGTCGATCGCCCGCTCGGTCGCGCGCGCCCACGGAGGCCGTATCATCGCGGAGCCCCGCGACGGTGGGGGTCTCGTGATGCGTGTCACTCTCCCGGTCTGAGGGAGTGACCGATGTTCGCTTTACGCGCAATTTTCGGGACCCGTGCCCGACCGCTCCGTGTGCGATCAATCACAGGGTCACATTTCAGGCCATCTACTCTCCGTGATCAAGACATGGGCTGGAACGCCTGGAAAAGTCCGGGTTTCCAAGGGTCCAGATGACGGGAAGTACACGGGGTGGCGCCCGTGAACTGCACCATTCGGACCGTGTACGGTCCTCATCGCCATCCAAGCCGATCACTCTTGAGGGGTTGGTTTGGGTGTCGATTGAGTAACAGACCTTGATGTGAGGCAAAATCTCCGCCTCAGGTCGGGCACAAGTCCGGCCTCTCACGCGTTACGTGCGCTGGAGACACCGCAACCACCCAGAGGGGGAGAGCGACATGGCAACGGACTACGACACCCCGCGCAAGACCGATGACGACGTCGATTCCGACAGTCTTGAAGAGCTGAAGGCCAGGCGGAACGACAAGTCCACCTCGACCGTCGATGTCGACGAGTTCGAGGCCGCTGAGGGCATGGAACTGCCCGGCGCGGACCTCTCCAACGAGGAGCTGGCCGTACGGGTCCTGCCCAAGCAGGCTGACGAGTTCACCTGCATGAGCTGCTTCCTGGTGCACCACCGCAGTCAGCTGGCGCGCGAGAAGAACGGTCAGCCGATCTGCCGCGACTGCGACTGAGGGACTGGTCGCCCGTGGCAGGCGAGACACCGTCCAGGAAACGGCGTTTCGGGCGTCACAAGCCGTCGCAGGCACTCCAGGGCGGCACAGGCCCGGCACCGGACGTCACCGCGTCCGCCGAGCACTCGGCCGCCGTGGCGCCGCACGGCGGTGCGGGTGAAGTGGAGCGAGGCCGGCCGGCCTCGCTCGAAGGAGCAGGTCAGGAGGGGCCCCCGACCAGGGCCCCACGCCTGGCCGCGGTCAGGAAGGGCGTCCGCAAGGGCGGCGACAGTGCCAAGGCCGGTCTGGCGAGAACCAGCGCGAGTGCGAAGACCGGGCTCGGCTTCCTCACCGACCGGATGATCGAGATCGCACCGCGTATTCCGGTGCGCGATCTGGCGACCCTGCGCAGGCAGTTTCCCGGCCTCACCCCCGAGCAGCTTGCCGACAAGCTGATCGCGGGCGCGGCCGCGGCCACCTCCACGGTCGGCGCCGGTATCGGCGCCGCGGCGATGATGCCGGTGCCGCCGGCCATGCCGGCAGAGCTCGCCGCGGAGATCCTCGGCGTCGGCATGATCGAGCTCAAGCTCATCGCGGAGCTGTACGAGGTCTACGGAGTGCGTCCGGCCGGCTCGATCGTCGACCGCAGCACCGTGTACCTGGCTTCCTGGTCGCATGAGCGCGGGATCGACGTGACCAAGCCGGCGACGATCGACGCCACCATGGGAGGCCAGTTCAGGCGCCGGCTGCGCCAGCAGATCATGAAGCGCATGGTCCGCAATCTGCCGAACCTGGTGCCCTTCATGATCGGGGCGACCGTCGGCGCGGTGATGAACCGCCGCGACACCCGCAAGCTCGCGGACCGGATCCGGCAGGATCTGCGCTCCCGGCAGGTCCCCTGGGACGCCCTGCCGTCGCTCCCGCCGCTGGAGCAGCACAAGGATCCGCTGCAGGCGCCCGAGCTTCCCCCGGCGCAGTGAGCGCTGAACACCCCAGGAGCGCCGACACGCCCTCGCGGGCGCGTCGGGTCGGAGCCCGGACGTTCCGGGCCTTGTGACTCCCAGGTCCTTCAGGCGGTACGAACCGCCGCCAGCGCGGCAGCCAGCGCCTCCGGGTCGCGTGTCGACAGATAGACGTACGGCGTCGGGTCCGCCGGGTCGATGACCTCGATCCGTACCGCCGTCGGAATGTAGCTGCGCAGCAGCATGAAAGCGCGCGCATCGGCCTTGTGCGAACGCCACGCCCGAGCCTCCTGAGCATCCAGCACCTGCGCGTCGCCGAGCGCCGACACCGGGATCCGGGCGTCGCCCGCCACAAGCGACCCGGCCACCACCCGGATACGCGCCGAGCCGTAGGAGCTGACCAGCGCGGCCGCCAGCGCCGCCGCCACGAGCACACCGCCGAGCATCGGCAGCGTCCCCAGCGGAAGCAGCACCAGACCGCCGGAGATGCCCACCAGAGCCGTGATGATCCACCACGATCGGGGGGCGGTCAGACGTTCTGCGTACTGCGCGGTGGAAGGCTGCATGAAGCCAAGCTTGGCACGGGGCGATCGGCGGGTAGCCGCGCGGGTAAGGTCTGCGCATGTGAGTACTGCGAACTCCCGGGGGGCGGCCCCCGGACCTCCGGCCGGCCCCGGTGCGCTGACCCCGCCGGCCGATGCCACAGCACCGGTGCGGCACCCCGACGCCCCTGCCCCCGGTGAACTCCTCGGCGCGCACTACGAGCATTGCTTCGGCTGCGGCGGCGCCCAGTCCCACGGACTGCACCTGGCGGCTCGGGCCGAGGAGGGTGTACGCGTCACCGCCGAGTTCACCGTCAAGCCCGCACACCAGGGAGCCCCCGGCCTCGCGCACGGCGGCGTGCTCGCCACCGCCATGGACGAGACGCTCGGCTCGCTGAACTGGCTGCTGCGGGTGATCGCGGTGACCGGAAAGCTCGAGACCGACTTCGTACGCCCCGTGCCCGTGGACACCGTGCTGCACCTCGACGCCGAGGTCACCGCCGTCGCCGGACGCAAGATCTACTGCACCGCCGTGGGCCGCATCGGCAGCCCGGACGGGCCGGTCGCGGTCCGCGCCAGCGCGCTGTTCATCGAGGTCAAGGTCGACCACTTCATCGACAACGGCCGCCCCGAGGAGATTCAGGCAGCCATGGCCGACCCCGACCAGATCCGGCGTGCCCGAGCCTTCGAGGTGAACCCCTGATGCGCGAGCCCGTCGATGTACTGATCCGCCGCGTGGACCCCGAGGTGCCGCTGCCGGTGTACGGACATCCCGGCGACGCCGGCGTCGATCTGGTGACGTGCGAGGCCGCCGAACTGGCTCCCGGCGAGCGTGCCGTGCTGCCCACCGGAGTGTCCATCGCGCTCCCGGACGGGTATGCCGCCTTCGTGCACCCGCGCTCCGGCCTGGCCGCCCGCTGTGGAGTGGCCCTGGTGAATGCCCCGGGGACGGTCGATGCCGGGTACCGTGGGGAGATCAAGGTGATCGTGGTCAATCTGGACCCGCGCGAGAGCGTGCGGTTCGAAAGGTTCGACCGGATTGCCCAACTGGTTGTCCAGCGGGTCGAGAAGGTGCGCTTCCACGAGGTTGCGGAGCTTCCCGGCTCGGCGCGGGCCGAGGGGGGCTTCGGGTCCACCGGCGGTCATGCCGCCGTGGACGGCTCAGCGGGTGGGAATCGATACGCTTCGGTCGTATCCGACCGGGAAGGACAGTGACGTGTTCGGACGTCGCAAGAAGAGTGGTTCCGCCAACGACATGGCGGACGCAACGGGCGAGGCCGAGCAGGTCGTCGACGAGCTCGACACGGACGCCGACGACAAGGGTGCGCCCCGCCGGGCGAACCTTCCGCCGGCGCCCCGGCCCGACGGCCCGTGGGACGTCTCCGAAGTTTCCAGGCCCGGCGAAGGCCGGGTGGATCTCGGCGGTCTGTTCGTGCCCGGAATCGAGGGCATGGAACTGCGCGTCGAGGTCGCCGGCGACGCGATCGTCGCGGCCACCGTGGTGCTGCGTGACAGCGCCGTACAGCTGCAGGCCTTCGCAGCGCCCAAGAAGGAAGGCATCTGGGGCGAGGTCCGTGAGGAGATCGCTTCCGGCATCACCCAGCAGGGCGGCGTCATCGACGAGGTCGAGGGCCCCCTCGGCTGGGAGCTGCGAGCCCAGGTGCCCGTACAGCTGCCGGACGGTACGGGCGGCGTCCAGCTGGTGCGTTTCGTCGGCGTCGACGGGCCGCGCTGGTTCCTGCGCGGAGTGATCTCCGGGCAGGGCGCGGTGCAGCCCCAGGCCGCCGGGCTGCTCGAGCAGGTCTTCCGGGACACCGTCGTGGTACGCGGCGAGGGACCGATGGCGCCGCGCGACCCCATCGTCCTGAAGCTGCCGGACGACGCGCAGATGGTGCCCGAGGGCGTCCAGCAGGAGGAGCAGGAGGGATCCCGTTTCTCCGGAGGCATGGGCCAGCTCCAGCGCGGACCCGAGATCACCGAGGTCCGCTGACCGACAGTGCGACGAGTGGGCCGTACCCCCTGAGGGAGTGCGGCCCACCGGTCGTTTCCCGGTCGTACGGCCGGCCCCGTCCGTGCGGCCCCTGCCCGTACTGCGGTTGCCGGGCCTCGCGCCGGAACCGGGCACGGCGAGATCGCCGAGCACCGACCCCGCGCGTCAGCCCCCGGACGCGGACGACAGACGGGCGGCCCGGATGGTCAGGTAGTGACGTTCCGGGAGGCTGTTCGTACGGGCCGCCGCCGCACGGTAGTGGTCGATCGCGCCCTGCCGGTCGCCCGCCATCTCCAGCAGGTGGGCACGGACCACATGAAGCCGGTGGTGGCCCTTCAGCCGGCCGTCGGCCTCGAGGGACTCCAGCAGGGCGAGCCCCGCCGCCGGGCCGTGCACCATCGCCGCGGCGACCGCACGGTTCAGCGTCACCACCGGGTTCGCGCCGAGACGTTCCAGCACGCCGTACAGCGCGAGGATCTGCGGCCAGTCCGTCTCCTCGGCCGTGGCCGCCTCGTCATGGACGGCGCAGATCGCCGCCTGGACCTGGTAGGGGCCGAGCGGGCCGCGGGGCAGGGCCTCGGTGACGAGCGCGACGCCCTCCGCGATCGCCTCGGCGTCCCAGAGACCGCGGTCCTGGTCGGCGAGCGGGATCAGTTCCCCGCCCGGCCCCGTACGCGCCGGGCCCCGGGCGTCGTTGAGCAGCATCAGCGCCAGCAGTCCGGTCACCTCGCTGTCGTCCGGCAGCAGCCCGTGCACGGCCCGCGTCAGCCGGATCGCCTCCCGGGACAGCTCCACCCGTTGCAGATCCGGCCCGGCACTGCTCGCGTACCCCTCGTTGAAGATCAGGTACAGCACGTGCAGGACGGCGGCGAGCCGGGAGGCCCGGTCCTTGTCGTCCGGCAGCCGGAACGGCACACCGGACGCCTTGATGCGCTGCTTGGCCCGGCTGATCCGCTGGCCCATGGTCGCCTCGGGCACCATGAAGGCCCGCGCGATCTCGGCCGTGGTCAGGCCGCCCACCGACCGCAGCGTGAGTGCGATCGCCGATGCCCGTGACAGCGCGGGATGGCAGCACAGGAACAGCAGAATGAGGGTGTCGTCCCGGCCCGGCGCGTCCTCGATGTCCGCCGCCGGCGCCGCCCTGCGGTCCTCCGGAAGCTGCTGGGCCACCAGATCCTCGCGCCGCCGCCGCGCCACCTCGCTGCGCACCTGCTCCGCCATGCGGCGCGAGGCGACCTGGATCAGCCAGCCCCGCGGATTGTCCGGGATCCCCTCCTCGGGCCACTGCGTCGCGGCGGCCAGCAGCGCCTCCTGCACCGCGTCCTCGGCCGCGCCGAAGTCTCCGTGGCGGCGGGTGAGCACGCCGACGATCCGCGGCGCGAGTTCGCGCAACAGATCGTCGGTCCGCACCGCGGCGTCGTCAGCGTCGGACAGCTGTCACAGCTCCTCGGACGGGGCCGGGGCCGACATCACCTGTCGTACCTCGATGGGCATGTTCAGCGGGGTGCCGCCGGGGCCCGGGGCCGTCGAGACGAAGGCGGCGAGCTCCACCGCACGCTCCTCGCTGTCGACGTCGACGATCCAGTACCCGGCCAGGAACTCCTTGGTCTCCGGGAACGGGCCCTCAGTGACCACGGCTGCTCCGTCGCCGCCGGCCCGCACGATCTTCGCGGTGTCCGGCATCGCGAGACCCTGTCCCTCGACGAACTCGCCGGCGTCCGCCATCGTCGTGTTCGCGTCCCTCATGAAGGCGATGTGTGCCTCGATCTCGTGGGGCGCCCAATCACCGATCTGCGGAAAATCGACCGTCTTCTCGCTGAACTGCATCAGCAGCATGTACTTCATGGTCCGCTCCTCACACTGTCGCGCCGTTCGGCAGGGCGCTTCTCACGGACAGGTCGCAGCAGGCGACACGATTTCGACATCCCGCGGGGGATTCCGCAGAAAAAGCTAGCGGGATCCCGGACCGCCCGCCGGGCGAACGCGCACGGCCCGCCCGGCGACCCCCGAAACCGCGTCAGAATCGCGTCAATACGCACCCCGGAGTACCTCGCCGTCCGTTGTGCCGCCCCCGCCCGTCGTAAGGTCGACGCTGCGCGGATACGGGCGCACAACAGGCGCGGCGCAGCGCTCGAAAGACAATGAGGCCATGGAAAGACAATGAGGCCATGGGACGCGGCAAGCTTCGGATCTACCTCGGCGCGGCGCCGGGCGTCGGCAAGACGTACGCGATGCTCTCCGAGGCGCACCGCCGGGTGGAGCGCGGCACCGACTGCGTGGTGGCCTTCGTCGAGCCCCACGACCGGCCGCGTACCGAGGTGCTGCTGCACGGGCTGGAGCAGATCCGGCGGAGTGAGCTCACCTACCGCGGCAGTGCCTTCACCGAGATGGACGTCGACGCGGTCCTTGCGCGGCGGCCCGCCGTTGCCCTGGTGGACGAGCTCGCCCACACCAACATCCCCGGCTCCCGGAACGCCAAGCGCTGGCAGGACGTCGAGGCGCTGCTCGCGGCCGGGGTGGACGTCATATCCACGGTCAACATCCAGCATCTGGAGTCGCTCGGAGACGTCGTCGAATCCATAACGGGCGTACGGCAGCAGGAGACGGTCCCCGACGAGGTGGTGAGACGGGCCGACCAGATCGAACTTGTCGACATGTCGCCACAAGCGCTGCGCCGCCGCATGGCCCACGGCAACGTCTACACACCGGACAAGGTCGACGCGGCCCTGTCCAACTACTTCCGGCCCGGAAACCTCACCGCACTGCGCGAACTCGCCCTCCTCTGGCTCGCCGACCGGGTCGACGAGTACCTCCAGCAGTACCGCGGCGAGCACAACATCAGCTCCACCTGGCAGGCCCGCGAACGCATCGTCGTGGGCCTCACCGGCGGTCCCGAGGGACGCACCCTCATCCGCCGCGCCGCCCGGGTCGCCGCCAAGGGCTCGGGCAGCGAGATCCTCGCCGTCTACATCGCCCGCAGCGACGGACTGACATCCGCATCACCGAAGGAGCTCGCGGTCCAGCGCACCCTGGTCGAGGACCTCGGCGGTACCTTCCACCACGTCATAGGCGACGACGTGCCCTCCGCGCTGCTCGAGTTCGCGCGCGGTGTCAACGCCACCCAGATCCTCCTCGGCTCCAGCCGCCGCAAGTCCTGGCAGTACCTCCTGGGGCCCGGCGTCGGCGCGACCGTCGCGCGCGAGTCGGGACCGGACCTCGACGTCCACATCGTCACCCACGACCACGCGGGCAAGGGGCGCGGACTCCCCGTCGCCCGCGGCGCCCGGCTCGGCCGGTCCCGGATCATCGCCGGATGGCTCGCCGGCGTCGGCGGTCCCTGCCTGCTCACGCTGCTGCTCACCAGCCTGGAGAACGGCCCGGGGCTCGCCAACGACGTTCTGCTCTTCCTCTTCCTCACGGTGGTCGCCGCCCTGCTCGGCGGGCTGCTGCCGGCCCTCGCCTCGGCCGCCGTGGGCTCGCTGCTGCTGAACTACTACTTCACCCCGCCCACCCACACGCTCGACATCGCCGAGCCACGCAATCTCGTCGCCATCGTGATCTTCTTCGCGGTGGGGGTGGCCGTGGCATCCGTGGTGGACCTGGCCGCTCGCCGTACCCACCAGGCGGCCCGGCTGCGCGCCGAGTCCGAGATCCTCTCCTTCCTCGCCGGCAGCGTGCTGCGCGGGGAGACGGCACTCGACGCTCTGCTGGAACGGGTGCGCGAGACCTTCGCCATGGAATCCGTGGCGCTGCTCGAGCGCACCAGCGACGTGGACCCCTGGACCTGCACCGCGAGCGCCGGGCCGCGGCCGGCGCAGCGCCCCGACGACGCGGATGTGGACATGCCCGTAGGCGACCGGATGGCCCTCGCCCTGTCCGGCCGCGTCCTGCCCGCCGAGGACCGCCGGGTGCTGGCCGCCTTCGCCGCGCAGGCCGCGGTCGTACTGGACCGTCAGCGGCTGGTCGGCGAGGCGGAGAACGCCCGGGAGCTGGCCGAGGGCAACCGGATACGCACCGCCCTGCTCGCGGCCGTCAGCCACGACCTGCGGACGCCGCTGGCCGGGATCAAGGCCGCCGTCAGCTCGCTCCGCTCCGACGACGTCGAATGGTCCGAGGAGGACCGGGCCGAGCTGCTCGAGGGCATCGAGAACGGCGCCGACCGCCTCGACCACCTCGTCGGCAACCTCCTCGACATGTCCCGGCTGCAGACCGGCACCGTCACCCCGCTGATCCGTGAGACCGACCTCGACGAGGTGGTCCCCATGGCGCTCGTCTCGGTGCCCGCCGACAGTGTCCAGCTGGACATCCCCGAGTCCCTGCCCATGGTCGCCGTCGACCGCGGGCTGCTGGAGCGTGCGGTCGCCAACATCGTGGAGAACGCCGTGAAGTACAGCCCCACCGCCACCCCCGTCGCCGTCGGCGCCAGCGCACTCGGCGAGCGGGTCGAACTGCGGGTCGCCGACCGTGGCAGGGGCGTGCCGGACGAGGCGAAGGAACGGATCTTCGAACCGTTCCAGCGCTACGGGGACGCGCCCCGCGGCGCCGGGGTCGGCCTCGGGCTCGCCGTCGCCCGCGGCTTTGTCGAGTCCATGGGCGGCACGCTCACGGCCGAGGACACCCCCGGCGGAGGTATGACCATGGTCCTCACTCTCAAGGCGGTACAGGGACATCCCCCGGCCGACGCCGACCTGCCCGCCAAGGTCACGTCATGACGTCAGCAGCACAAGAGCCCACACGGCAGAAAGGCAGGCCGGTAATGACCCGGGTGCTCGTGGTCGACGACGAGCCGCAGATCGTCCGCGCCCTCGTGATCAACCTGAAGGCGCGCAAGTACGAGGTGGACGCGGCGTCCGACGGCGCGTCGGCTCTGGAGCTGGCCGCGGCCTCCCACCCCGATGCCGTCGTCCTCGACCTCGGACTGCCGGACATGGACGGCATCGAGGTGATCAAGGGGCTGCGCGGCTGGACCCGGGTGCCCATCCTGGTGCTCTCCGCCCGCCACACCTCCGACGAGAAGGTGGAGGCGCTGGACGCCGGCGCGGACGACTATGTGACCAAGCCCTTCGGCATGGACGAGCTGCTGGCGCGGCTGCGGGCCGCCGTGCGCAGGGCGGAGCCGGTCCGCGGCGAGGACGATGTCGTCACCGTCGAGACGGACGACTTCACCGTCGACCTCGCGGCGAAGAAGGTGCACCGGGACGGCCGTGACGTCCGCCTCACCCCGACCGAGTGGCATCTGCTCGAGGTCCTGGTGCGCAACACCGGGCGGCTGGTCGGGCAGAAGCAGCTGCTCCAGGAGGTGTGGGGGCCCTCGTACGGCACCGAGACCAACTATCTGCGGGTCTACATGGCCCAGCTGCGCCGCAAGCTCGAGGCCGATCCCTCCCACCCCAGGCACTTCGTCACCGAGCCGGGCATGGGATACCGCTTCGAACGTTGATACGCCCCTGGTGGCGGCCGGTACGCTTTCTGTATGAGCGCTGTACCCCGTTCCGAGAAGGCAGTGAAGGAAGACAAGGCGGCGAGACCGGCCGGCCGATTCCGCCGCATGCTCGACCGGCTCTCCACCTCCCAGCAGGACATAGAGTCCGAGGAGCTGCAGGAGGACGCACAGGCATCGGGGTGTACCCGCATCGCCGAATGTGGTGATCGCCAGATCGTCAGGGTCACTGGTACCTTGCGCACGGTCACCCTGCGTCCGCGAGCCGGCGTCCCCGCGCTGGAGGCGGAGCTCTTCGACGGATCGGCCCCGCTGGATGTCGTCTGGCTCGGCCGCCGCTCCATCGCGGGCATCGAGCCGGGCCGGAAAATGATCGCCTCCGGCCGGATCTCCATGAGCCACGGTCGCCGGGTGCTGTTCAATCCCAAATACGAACTCCGACCAGTCGGACAGGAGTAGCCGGTGACGTCAGTCGACAAGCCGACCCCCACGACGACCGATCAGCAGCAGGACGCCGACGCCAAAGCCGTCACGGAGGCAGCGCTGTTCGAGGCGTTCGGCGGCGTGCGCGGCATGGTGGAGACGGTCCTGCCGGGACTGCTCTTCGTCACGATCTTCACGATCAACAAGGACCTGCACATCTCGGCGATCTCGGCTCTTGCCCTCGCCCTGCTGCTCGTCGCCGTCCGGCTGATCCGCAAGGACACGGTGAAGCACGCCTTCAGCGGCGTCTTCGGAGTGGCCTTCGGCGTCGTGTTCGCGATGATGACCGGCAACGCCAAGGACTTCTACCTGCCGGGCATGATCTACACCCTCGGCCTGGCGCTGGCCTACATCATCACGACCATCGCGGGCGTCCCGCTGATCGGCCTGATGCTCGGCCCGGTCTTCAAGGAGAACCTCTCCTGGCGGACCCGCAACCCGGGCCGCAAGAAGGCGTACGCCAAGGCGAGCTGGGCGTGGGGCCTCATCCTGCTCGCCAAGTGCGCGATCCTCTTCCCGCTGTACCTGTGGGCCGACACGACCCAGCTGGGCTGGGTACTGGTGGCTCTGAAGATCCCGCCGTTCCTGCTCGCGGTCTATCTGACATGGGTCTTCCTGGCGAAGGCTCCGCCGCCGATCGACGTCTTCGCGGAGATGGAGGCGGAGGAGCGGGCGGAGAAGGCGGCGGCTGCCGCGGCCGCGCAGCGGCACGAGGCATAGCCGCCCTCAGCTCACGGCACAGCCGCCCCGCAGACACCGAAGGGCCCGGAACCATGAGGTTCCGGGCCCTTCGCGTATCCGGCTGGCGTCAGCTCGTCGTGGTGTCCTCGCGGCGGACCGACAGCAGGTCCTCCAGCTGTTCCTCGCGTGCCTGCGCGGCCACGAACAGCAGCTCGTCGCCCGCCTCCAGCGTCTCCTCCGGGCTCGGGGTCAGGACCCGCGAGCCGCGGATGATCGTCACCAGGGAGGTGTCCTCGGGCCAGGCCACATCGCCCACCTGCGTGCCCGCCAGCGCCGACTCCGGCGGCAGCGTCAGCTCGACCAGATTCGCGTCGCCGTGGCTGAAGCGCAGCAGCCGTACGAGGTCGCCGACGCTCACCGCCTCCTCGACCAGGGCCGACATCAGACGCGGCGTGGAGACCGCGACGTCGACGCCCCAGGCCTCGTTGAAGAGCCACTCGTTCTTAGGGTTGTTCACCCGGGCCACCACCCGCGGCACCCCGTACTCGGTCTTCGCGAGCAGCGAGACGACCAGGTTGACCTTGTCGTCACCGGTCGCCGCGATCACGACGTTGCAGCGCTGCAGCGCAGCCTCGTCCAGTGACGTGATCTCGCAGGCGTCGGCCAGCAGCCACTCCGCCTGCGGTACCCGCTCGACCGAGATGGCGGTCGGCGCCTTGTCGATCAGGAGCACCTCGTGCCCGTTCTCCAGCAGCTCACCCGCGATGGATCGGCCCACCGCGCCGGCGCCCGCAATAGCGACCCGCATCAGTGACCGCCCTCCTCAGGACCCTCGCCGAAGGCCTCCTCGACCTTCGCGATCTCGTCCGTACGCATCATCACGTGGACCAGATCGCCTTCCTGCAGCACGGTCTGCGACGACGGCAGCATCGCTTCGCCCAACCGGGTGAGGAACGCGACGCGTACACCCGTCTCGTCCTGCAGCTTGCTCACCTTGTGCCCTATCCAGGCCGACGAGATGTGCACCTCGGCCAGCTGGACCGCCCCGCTCGGGTCGCGCCACTGCGGCTCCGCGCCCGACGGCAGCAGCCGGCGCAGCATCTGGTCGGCGGTCCACCGGACCGTCGCCACCGTCGGGATCCCCAGCCGCTGGTAGACCTCGGCGCGCCGCGGGTCGTAGATGCGGGCCGCGACGTTCTCGATGCCGAACATCTCGCGCGCCACCCGGGCCGCGATGATGTTGGAGTTGTCACCGCTGCTGACCGCGGCGAACGCGCCCGCGTCCTCGATCCCCGCCTCACGCAGGGTGTCCTGGTCGAAGCCGACTCCGGTGACCCGGCGACCGCCGAACCCGGAACCCAACCGACGGAAGGCCGTGGGGTCCTGGTCGACGACAGCGACCGTGTGCCCCTGCTGCTCCAGGGTCTGCGCGAGAGCGGCTCCCACTCGCCCGCATCCCATGATGACGATGTGCACGACCGTCCTTCCGGCTGTCCGTGTTCTTGGCTCGATGTCAAGGCTTTACAGGGTCTCAGACCGCCGCCCAAGCTACACACGCGCGGTCGCCACGGGGACCCCCGACGGGCCAGGAACAGGAGATTTGGCGCTGGAGCGGGTGGTGGATGGGCACCGCTCTTATCGAACGCTTACGATCCTCTGCGTGTCCAAACTGACCGACGTGCCCAAACGGATCCTGATCGGCCGGGCGCTGCGAAGCGACAAGCTGGGGGAAACGCTCCTCCCGAAGCGCATCGCACTCCCCGTCTTCGCCTCCGACCCGCTTTCCTCGGTGGCCTACGCGCCGGGCGAAGTCCTCCTGGTTCTGTCCATCGCGGGTGTGTCGGCGTACCACTACAGCCCGTGGATCGCAGCCGCGGTCGTGGTTCTGATGTTCACGGTGGTCGCCTCCTACCGGCAGAACGTCCATGCCTACCCGAGTGGTGGCGGCGACTACGAGGTCGCCAACACCAACCTCGGGCCGAAGGCCGGACTCACCGTCGCCAGCGCGCTGCTCGTCGACTACGTCCTCACTGTCGCCGTGTCGATCTCCTCCGGTGTGGAGAACCTCGGCTCCGCCGTCCCCTTCGTCGTCGAGCACAAGGTGCTCAGCGCCATCGTCATAATTGTCCTGCTCACTTTGATGAACCTGCGCGGCGTGAAGGAGTCGGGCAAGCTCTTCGCCATTCCGACGTACGTCTTCGTCGCCGCTGTCTTCATCATGATCGCCTGGGGCGCGTACAAGGGGCTCGTCCTCGACGACACCATGCAGGCCCCGACCGCCGACTTCGAGATCAAGCCCGAGCACCAGGGCCTCGCCGGTTTCGCACTCGTCTTCCTGCTGCTGCGCGCCTTCTCCTCCGGCTGTGCCGCGCTCACGGGTGTCGAGGCCATCAGCAACGGCGTTCCCGCCTTCCGCAAGCCCAAGAGCAAGAACGCCGCGACGACGCTGCTGCTCATGGGTGCACTGGCCAGCATCATGTTCTGCGGCATCATCGGCCTGGCCATGGCCACCGACGTCAAGATGGCCGAGAACCCCGGCCAGGACCTGCTCCGGAACGGCACACCGGTCGGCTCCGGCTATGTCCAGGACCCGGTGATCTCCCAGGTCGGCGCCGCTGTCTTCGGCGACGGCACCTTCTTCTTCGTGGTCCTGGCCGCGGCCACCGCACTCGTCCTCTTCCTGGCCGCGAACACCGCGTACAACGGCTTCCCGCTGCTCGGCTCGATCCTCGCCCAGGACCGCTACCTGCCGCGCCAGCTGCACACCCGCGGCGACCGCCTCGCCTTCTCCAACGGCATCGTGCTGCTGGCCGGAGCGGCCGTCCTGCTGGTCTGGATCTACGGCGCGGACTCGACCAAGCTGATCCAGCTGTACATCGTCGGTGTCTTCGTCTCCTTCACCCTCAGCCAGACCGGCATGGTCCGGCACTGGAACCGCCATCTGAGGACCGAGCGCGACAAGGCCAAGCGCCGCCACATGATCCGCTCCCGCGCGATCAACACCTTCGGGGCCTTCTTCACCGGCCTGGTCCTGGTGGTCGTCCTCGCCACCAAGTTCACGCACGGCGCCTGGGTCGCCCTGCTCGGCATGGTGATCTTCTACGGGACGATGAGCGCGATCCGCAGGCACTACGACCGGGTCGCCGACGAGATCGCCGCCCCCGACGAGCCCAGTGACGACACCGTGCGCCCCTCCCGGGTCCACTCCATCGTCCTGGTCTCCAAGCTCCACCGGCCGACCCTGCGCGCCCTCGCGTACGCCAAGCTGATGCGTTCCGACAAGCTCGAAGCGCTCAGCATCAACGTCGACCCGGCCGAGACCAAGGCGCTCAAGGAGGAGTGGGAACGGCGCGGCATCAATGTGCCGCTGAAGATCCTCGACTCGCCCTACCGCGAGATCACCCGGCCGATCATCGAGTACGTGAGGAGCCTGCGGCGCGAAAGCCCCCGGGACGCGGTCAGTGTGATCATCCCCGAGTATGTGGTCGGCCACTGGTACGAGCATCTGCTGCACAACCAGAGCGCGTTGCGCCTCAAGGGCCGGCTGCTGTTCACCCCCGGCGTCATGGTGACCTCGGTGCCGTACCAGCTCGAGTCCTCGGAGCTCGCGAAGAAGCGGGCCAAGAAGCGCCAGGAATGGAATGCACCGGGTTCGGTACGGCGCGGACCGGTGGACGGGCGTCCCAAGGAGCCCAGCAACAAGGGCTGAGCCATTGGCGTGGTGAACGGCCGGCGATGAGCCCCCTAGACTGGTGGGCTGGTCGTCCGGCCGTTTCCGCTGTGAGCCCCCTGATCCTCTGGAGTCACCCCGCTATGCAGAACGCCCCCGAATCCTCACTGGTCGGGCAGGAGTACGAGGTGGAGGTCGGCCCTGTCGCGCACGGCGGCCACTGCATCGCCCGCACCGAAGAGGGCCGGGTGCTGTTCGTGCGGCACACGCTGCCCGGCGAGAAGATCGTCGCCCGCATCACGGAGGGCGAGGAGGACTCGCGTTTCCTGCGCGCCGACGCCGTCAGGATCATCGAGGCGTCCAAGGACCGGGTCGAGGCACCCTGCCCGTACTCCGGCCCCGGCAAGTGCGGCGGCTGCGACTGGCAGCACGCCAAGCCGGGTGCCCAGCGGCGGTTCAAGGGCGAGGTGATCGCGGAGCAGCTCCAGCGGCTCGCCGGCCTGACGCCGGAGGAGGCCGGCTGGGACGGGACCGTCATGCCCGCCCCGGGCGACAAGCTCCCGGCGGGCGAGGTGCCCGCCTGGCGCACGCGCGTCCAGTACGCGGTGGACGCCGACGGCCGTGTAGGTCTGCGCAAGCACCGCTCGCACGACGTCCAGCCGATCGACCACTGCATGATCGCCGCACCGGGCGTCACCGAGCTGGGCATCGAGAAGCAGGACTGGCCGCAGATGGAGACGGTCGAGGCGATCGCCGCGACCGGCTCGAACGACCGCCAGGTCGTTCTCACCCCGCGCCCCGGCGGCCGCCTCCCGCTGGTCGAACTGGACAAGCCCGTCTCGGTGCTCCGGGTCGAGGAGCGCGACGGGGGAGTGCACCGTGTCCACGGCCGCGCCTTCGTCCGTGAGCGCGCCGACGAGCGCACCTACCGCGTCGGCATGGGCGGCTTCTGGCAGGTGCACCCGCAGGCGGCGGACGTCCTGGTCAAGGCCGTGATGCAGGGCCTGCTGCCGCGCAAGGGCGACATGGCGCTCGATCTGTACTGCGGCGTCGGCCTGTTCGCCGGCGCGATCGCCGACCGGGTCGGCGAGAAGGGCGCGGTGCTCGGTATCGAGTCCGGCAAGCGCGCGGTCGAGGACGCTCGCCACAACCTCCAGCACTTCGAGCGCGTCCGCATCGAACAGGGCAAGGTCGAGCAGGTCCTGCCGCGTACGAAGATCTCCGAGGTCGACCTGATCGTCCTCGACCCGCCGCGCGCGGGAGCGGGCAAGCAGACGGTCAAGCAGCTGGCGTCCTTGGGCGCGCGCCGTATCGCGTATGTGGCCTGCGACCCGGCGGCCCTCGCACGCGACCTGGCGTACTTCCGGGAGGGCGGCTACAAGCCGCGGACGCTGCGGGCGTTCGACCTGTTCCCGATGACGCATCACGTGGAGTGCGTCGCGATCCTCGAGCCGACGGCAAAGGGCGCCTGACCTGCATCTTTTTGGGTTGCTCCGTCTGCTCGACCTGTTTCCGCCCCTCCGTCGGGTGAAGCGCCGGATTGCTGCCCCATACCGTCTGACCTGCGGATTCAGGCAGGGGCGTCCACTGTTGCGCCAACGGCATCAGCGCACTCCTTGGACTGTTGACGCTCAAACGACGCACTTTCTGGAGCACCATCACATTCCCCGGTCGGGTCCGCGGGTGCGACCGGTTCCGCTGATTCCGGGAGCTGCGCTGTGGGCGGGTGGCTTTATAGCATTTCGAATGCCAAACTACTCCTATGGCTGATGACGCTGACTTCCTCCCGGGTGACGGTCCGAGTAGCGGTATCTCCGTGTCGCTGACCGCCGGCACTCTGCAGGCCATCCGCGAGCGGGTGGGCAGGCGCGGTGTCTCTGCGTATCTCGAGCGAGCTGCGCAGCGCCAGATCGAGCGCGACAACCTGGACGAGCTCATCGCGGACTTCGACAAGATCCACGGCCCGGCAGACCCCGTGGCCGTGGCATCCAAGCGGGCCAAACTCACCGGCTCAGCGCCAGGCGCCGAGGCTGCCGCGTGAGCGGCGCCCTGATTTTGGACAGCGAGGGTCTGGCGAAGGCCGTCCAGCGGGACCGGGACGTCCACGAGTGGCTGACAGCAGCCCGCGAGGCGGACCTTCCAGCGATCACTTCGGCCGCTGTCCTGGTCGAAGTCATCCACCCGAGGATCAACGACGCGGCCCTCAAGTGGACCCTGTCCCGCCTCCGCGTGGAGCCCGTCACGCAAGCGATCGCTCAGTCCGCCGCCGTCCTATTGCGGGCTGCCGGCCTCCACGGTCACAAGTACGCCATCGATGCCATGCTGTGTGCCACGGCTCTCGCTCAGACCGGCCGAGTGACGATCCTGACATCCGACGTAGAAGACATCCGAATGCTCACCGCCGAACATTCGCGGGTAGTGCCTGAGAAAGTCTGACCTTCCTTCAGCCCTCATCGCCTGGTTTCTGGCTGTATGGGCCGGAACGCCCACTGGAGAGGGAGGCTGCCCTTGGCAGACCAGGTTTATCGCCCCCGATTCAGACGGATTTCTGCGTGCAGGCGTTGGCCCGCCGTTCGGGGTGGCCTCGCAGGCGGTGCCGTAGCAGGGCTGTCGGCATCCCCGACCACCCTCGGCACGGCGAGCGTCCGCACCTCCCGCACCCTGCCGCCCGGCGTCGAGCCGCAGGCCCGACTGCCCAAGCACCTGCCGATGGCGGTCATGGTCACTCCGCTCCCCGAAGGGCAACGGCGGGACGGCTCGTACCTCTGCTGCCACCGCTGCCTGACGCTGCTCCATCCGGTTCCGACAAGGACTGGTGGTGCGAGCGCCACCGGTGCCGCCACCCGGGGCCCCGCACCGCACGGCCGGTCACTCGCCGCCTCGGCAGTGGGTGACCTGCGCCAACTGCGCAAGCTCCTGCGATAGTTCGTCACCGGCCCCGGACAGGCGCGGAGACGTCTCTGGAGGGCGAACTGCGCGCCATGGGCCTCACGGTCGAGTTGTGGAGGTCCTCGACTTCGGCGTCGCCGCCTTCCTCGACCCGACACCGCCAAGCTCACCACCACCACCGGCGAGCGTGGGACTTCCCGCCCACGGCGGGCAGGCCGCCCGTCAGGACACCGACGAACTGCCCGCCGACGAGGCGGTGATCGCAGAGGACCGAGCCGCGCCCACGCTCGTCGGACCGGAGGTCCAGGAACTCCGCACCGAACAGGGCGTTGAGATTCACGCGATCTATGAGGGCCGGCGTACCCATGCCTACTACGATCCCTCCTCCCGCATCGTGACGATTCACTCCGGCCCCGGCCGAGGCGAGTACGAGTCGCCCAGTGGGGCGGCGGTGGCCGTGGTGCGAGCCCTCAACCCGCTCGTCAACCCGAACCGCAACGGATGGTCGTTCTGGACGGTCACTGCCACGGGGAATCTGCTGCAAAGCATCCGCTAGTTGGGGACCTGGAGCGACGTCGCTACTCGGGCACTACAGTGCTCGGCCCATTCGTGGAGCCCGTCTCGGACCGACCACGCGTCCAGTAGGAACGAGACCCAAGGAGCCGGTCGACGCGTGCAGTTCGGCATCTCACTCAGCTGTCACGCCCGACATCGTGCCCAGTCCGCAACAGCACACAGACTCCGTCACAAGATCAGCGGCCACGTACTAGCATCGATGCCGAGTACAACCGGCTGACCGCCGGCGGCATGCCGGAGGAGTTCGCCAACTGCCCTTGCGGCCGGCCGTTCGTCTGTCACCGCGTCCCGGATCGACGGCGACCTGGAGTTGGTCGACACCATGCGCCGGCCCGCGGTCGTCGACACCGGGAACCTGGCGGGCCGCCGATGTCCCGCATTCAATGAGGAGGCTGTTCCATGGAACGCGTCACGCTGATCACTGGCGGTTCGACCGGAATCGGTGCCGCCACCGCCCGCGCCCTGATCAAGCAGGGCCACCGCGTGGCCGTCACCGGCCGCGACGCCGATCGACTGGCTGCCTTCGCTGCCTCCGCCGGAGCGGGGGAGCGGCTGCTGACGCTCACCGGTGACACCAGCGACGAGAGCCATATCGCCTCCGCTGTGCGTCACATCGTGGGCTCGTGGGGCCGGTTGGACACGGTCATCGCCAACGCCGGGTTCTCCCTGCCCGGCACCCTGGAGGACCACAACCCTGAGGCGATGCGTGCCATGGTCCTCACCAACGTCCTCGGCCCGGCTCTGCTGGTGCGGGAGACACTGCCACACCTCAGGGAGTCCAAGGGCCGGATCGTGATCGTCGGTTCGGTCGCCGGCGTCAGGAACACGCCCGGCAACCTGTACTCGGTCACCAAGTGGGCCGCGCACGCGCTGGCCGAGAACACCCGGCTCCTGGTCGCCAAGGACGGAGTCGGCGTCACCCTCGTCGCACCCGGGATCGTGGACACCCCGTTCTGGGACAAGCGCGGCGGAACCCCCGAGGCGGCACCGGCGATGAGCGCCGAGCAGATCGCGGAGGCGATCCTCTTCGCCGTGAACCAGCCCGAAGGCGTGGACATCAACCACCTCACCATGCGGCCGGCCGGCCAGGTCAACTGACCTCGCGCCCTCCTGCGGGGTCGTGCCAGTGGTGTGATGACCGCTCCTCGCACTGACCGCGGGAGGCGTGACGCGCCTGTCCGGTCGTTCAAGGGCTGACATGGTCCGGGAGAGGCGCGGGCGACGGGACGCTCGGTCTCGTCGCCCGTCTACCAGCAGAGTGGTGTCACTGCACGAGCATCGATTTGGCTCGCCCCATCAGATAGCCCATCTGTAACCGGTTGCGTGCTCCCAGTTCCTGCTTCATGGACGCGATGTGCGTCTGCAGGGACCGCTCGCCGATACCGAGCCGCCGTGCTATCTGCTTGTCCGAATAGCCCTCGACCAGCAGGCGCTTGATCGACTCGCGGATGGCGGGGATGACCTCGTCCGCCGCCTTCGCCGCGTGGTGCGGGACGAAGGGGAAGGGCTGCGCCCGGTCCCACGACCTGTTGAACGTGTCGCGGAGGAACCTCACGACGGCCGGCTCCCTCACCGCGGCTGCGGAAGTGCGGTCGTCGTTCGTGGCGATGAACGCGACGTCGTCCACGATGACGAGGCGGTCGAAGAACTCGTCGAGGGTACGAACCGACGCCCCGTGTTTCGTCACCTCGCGCACGTATTCCTTGGTCGCCTCATCGAAACGCGTGCTGTGCTGATAAAGCGTCCGCATTGCGATACCTGCGGCTATGTGACGCCGCACGCTTTCCAAAGCTTCTTTCAGGACTTCGCTCGGGCGGGAACCGTCCGGCTGTGCGGTGAGAATTTCCCGCCTGGCTCCCGAGAGAGCTTCACCGATTGCCTGAGTTATATGGGATACGCCGTGGATGTAGCGGATGTCCGAGCGTCGGCCGCTGGCGGCCGGCGACGCGCTGCTCAGCCGGCTGACGTGTTCTTCGGTGAGTCGACTCAGGTCCGTCAGGTGTTCAACCATTCCGCGGAAGAACGCTTCCGGCTCCGTCGAGCAGCTCGGCGGAGCGACGAGATGGTGATGACGTTGGGGGCTTTCGGCGTCTTCTGAGTCGTTTGCACTCTTCACTCGTCCCCCTGTTATGTCTGCTTTGCCTGACTATGGACCGTGCGGTTTCCGGTACTGCGGAAACCCGAACCATCTTAGAGCTTTGCCCGCCGGGTGCGGCCGCGACATATTGAGAGCACCGATCTCTGGGGGGAGAGATCTGGTCCAACCTCCCTTCCAGCTGCACGGCAAACGGTATGAGGAGCTTGGATTCATGTTGCAGGATCTGTCAGTGTTCACCCGCGCTGCCCGTACCACCTTCCGCGGCAACGTCACCGGCGCACTCGTCGCGTTAACCCTCGGGCTCGGCTCGTGGTCGATGGCTACGGCCGGAGCGCCGACGGAGGTGGGCACCGGTTCGGGCATGCTGTATGCCGGAGATGTCGGCTGGAATGGGGCAAAGCCCGGCGCCGCTTCCTGATCGCGCATGGCGCAGCGAGAGAATGGTTGATCCGTGACAGTCTGACCGGGTCACCTTGCCGAGCAACAATCACCTCAGCCGAACCGACGTCACGTAGGTGTCGGCCTTGAATCGGGCTGACTGGTACGGCCTTTCCCGCTGCCCGACGTGAAGCGAGCGGTCACGGCCTGACCGTCCCACGGAAGCCGTGCGATCTCTCGCCCGTCAGCTTCTACGGATTACCGAGGGTATGCGCGACATTTCGCGGCCTATTTGTCATTCACTCGTGCCCATGAACGATGGTGAATCTCGCCGTTCCGGGAGCTGGTCGCGATTTCTCTCCATGCGAACCATCGCCGAGCTCTGAGCTAGATTTCGAGGAACTTCTGTGTCTTATCGTGTCCTGGTGGTGCAGCCGGCGTTCTCCGCGAACGCCTATGTCGCTCATGCCCGTTCTCTCGGTTGGGACGTCCTGGTGGCCTCCCTCGAAGGCGAAGGCCGCAGAGTCGCCGAAGCCGTGCGATCTCTCGCCACAGAGATCATCACGGTGGACACCAATGACAACGCTGCCCTGGAGGCGGCTGTCGTTGAGGCTCACCAGCGGAACGCCATTCATGCCGTTGTCGCCGGCGGCGAATACTACGTGCCGGCCGCGGCACAGTTGTCCGCCCGGCTCGGTCTTCCCGGCCTGACCCCCGCTGCCGTTGTCCAGGTCCGGCACAAGGCGAGAATGCGCGAGGCGGTGGCCGCGGCCGGCCTGGAGGTGCCGAAGTTCACCGTGGTCCGCGATCTGACGGACATCGAAGAAGCGTGTGCGTACGTGGGCTTCCCCGCCGTCATCAAGCCGGTCGATTCCGGCGGTAGCGTCCATGTGTCGCGCGTCGACACCCCGGAAGAGGTACGCGCGGCGGTGGCCGCGATGCACGCCGAAGAAGGACTCGAGTTCGACCGGGCACTGACGACCGACGCGATCCTCGAGCAGTACGTGCCCGGTACGGAGTACAGCGCCGACGGTTATGTGCGCGACGGCGAAGTGGTCGTCGTGGCAGTGACGCGAAAGCTGCTCGGCCCCGAGCCGCGATTCCTGGAGCTCGGGCATCTCACGCCGGCCCCGCTCGACGAACCCATCCGTCATGACCTGGCGTCGTACGCTTCGGACGTCGTCAAGGCAGTCGGGATCACGACAGGGCCGTTCCACTGCGAGCTGCGACTCAGCGATGGCCGCCCGGTCCTCATGGAGATCGCCGCGCGCCTGCCCGGTGACAAGATCACCGACCTCATGGAGATGGCCACCGGCCTGGTGCTGCCGGGAAGAGTCCTCGCGGATATCACCGGCTCTGATCCCGTGAGTGCGGGGGCACACCGGGAACCTGTCGCCAAGGCGGCCGGGATTCGCTTTCTGACAGCGGGCGGAGCGGGTTCGTACGCGCGGCTCGACGGCTGGGACGAACTGACGGCCGAGCCGTGGGTGGTGGCGAGCCCGGTCCTCATTGAACCGGGCGCCGGGATCAAGACGGATGAAGCGGACTACAGCTGCCGGATCGCCGCCGTCGTCTTCACAGCGGATTCCCCTGAAGAGGCCCACGAACGCTGGTCCGAGATCGGTGACCGCGTGCGCGTGCTCGGCGCCTGACATGGAAGGGAAAACCAATATGGACGCTCTGCGCTTTCACTGGTGCTCGCCCCCCGACACGGGGCAGGCGACGCCGACGGATACGTACAAGATCGGCGCGCTCGACATGGGTGAAGTCATCGACTTCGTCCAGGAGGCCGAAGAACTCGGCGTCGACAGCCTGCTGTTCGGGATATCCAACTACCTGCCCGATCCGCTCCCGGTGCTCGGTGCTCTCTCGCAGGTGACGGAACGCGTGAAGTTCATGCTCGCCTACCGACCGGGCCTGATGTCGCCGACCCTCTTCGCGCAGGTCGTCAACACCCTGTCCTGGATGACGGACGGGCGTATCTCCCTCAACATCGTTTCCGGAATCTCGCCGGCGGAGCAGGCCGGTTATGGCGATTTCCTCAGCCATGACGAGAGGTACGCGCGGTGCAACGAGTTCCTTGAGGTCATTCGGGGTCTCTGGGAAGGCGAGTCGCCGCTGAGCTACGACGGGCAGCACTACACCGTCAAGGACGCGGCGCTGGGACTCGGCCACAAGGGCGGCGGAAGGCCCGAGATCTACATCAGCGGAGCGTCCGCCGTGGCACAGCAGACGGCGCTGGCCTCCGGTGACTGCTGGCTGCGTTACGGAGACACCCCTGAGGGGATCGCTCAGGCGAGCCGGCCGCTCATCGAAGGCGGGCGCCGGGTGGGCACCCGCATGCACGTGCTGGCCCGGGCCACTCGCGAAGAGGCGGTGGCGGAGCTCGCCCACCTCATGCGCAATCCGGATGAGGACCACGAGGCGTGGATCCGTCAGTGGGTGAACACGACCGACTCCGAAGCGGTGAAGTCCTCCTACCGGCTGGCGGAGGGTGCGACCGACGAATGGCTGTCGCCCTACATCTGGACCGGTGCCGTTGCGTACCGCGGCGGTCCGGCGCTGTGCATTGTCGGCAGCTATGAAGAAGTGGCCCAGTACGTCCACAGCTACAAGGCCGCGGGCATCAGCGAGTTCATCTTCTCCGGATGGCCGACCCGGGACGAGATGCGGAACTTCTTCACTCATGTCGTCCCCCTGATCCGGCGCCTCGAGGAGCAGTCGTCATGAGCGAGCAGGGTGACCGGGAGCTTCTGCTCGTCGGCGTCGGATTCATGGGTCGGCCGTACGTGGCGGCCGCCCGGCGACTGGGCCTGCGCGTACGCGCCATCGAGGCGCACGACTGGGCCGGTGCGATCGAGGATCTGGTCGATGCCGTCGAGCCCAGCCAGGGCAGGTACGGCTCGCTGGACGAACTGTGGGCCGAGACCGTCCACGCTGCCGTGGAGGCAAGCCGGCCGACCGGAATCTTCGGGTTCACCGAGTCGCACGTCCTCGGGGCGGCCATGGCTCAGGACCGGTTCGGTCTGCCCGGACCGTCACTCCAGGCTGCCGTGATCTCGCGGAACAAGGCACTGCAGCGCGGACGCTTCCGCGCCCACGGGATCGGCCAGCCCGAGTACCTCCTCACGAACGACCTGTCGGAATCGGCGGACTGGGCCGGCGCTCGCCTCCCTGTGGTGGTGAAGCCGCTGTCGTCGGCCGGCAGCGAAGGCGTCGAGCTGGTGGCCGACGCCGCCGCCTTCGAGAGTGCCGCGCTGCGGCGGGCCTCGGAGCGGCCGTTGCTGGTGGAAAGCGCGCTCGAAGGACCTGAGTACAGCTGGGAAGCCCTGGTTCGTGACGGCGAGATCTGGTTCGCGAACGTGACCGCCAAGACCACGACGGGCGCGCCCAACTTCGTCGAACTCGAGCATCGGGCCGCAGCGCCCCTGGCGGCGCCGGACGCCGAGCGCGTCGCCGAACTCGGCCGATCCGTCCTCTCGGCCATCGGGATGCGTACCGGAATCGTCCATCTGGAGTTCCGGATGACGAGTTCAGGGCCTGCGGTGATGGAGGTCGCGGTCCGCACGCCCGGCGACTACATCATGGAGCTGTGCTCCCTGACGTACGGGATCGACTGGCACGAGATGGTGGTGCGGCTCGCCGTCGGTGCCGAACTGCCACCGCCGCCGGAGGGGCCGGTGCGGCACGCGGCCAGCCTCTTCGTGGTCTCCGACCCCGGCGAGGTGGTCGCCCTCGACGGCCTGGACGCGGTCCGGAACCACCCTGCCGTCGTGGACGCCGCGTTCAAGGTGGCGGTCGGCGACACCGTCGGACGGACCTCCTCCTCCCTGCAGCGGACCGCGTAC
This sequence comes from Streptomyces sp. NPDC002889, assembly GCF_042888425.1. Taxonomy (NCBI): domain Bacteria; kingdom Bacillati; phylum Actinomycetota; class Actinomycetes; order Kitasatosporales; family Streptomycetaceae; genus Streptomyces; species Streptomyces sp. NPDC002889. The sequence goes on along the minus strand of NZ_JBIAPT010000006.1, from coordinate 228,064 downwards.
GCGGTGCTCGCCGCGGATTCGCCCGAGGACCTCGAAGAAGCAATCGAGTTCACCCGGCGAACCCTTTCGATCAAGACGGTTCCCGTGGCGGCTGAGGAGTAACCCATGCACATTGTTGTCGTCAATCGCTGGCCGAGGTTCCGTGACGGGCACCGCTGGGACTTTTCGCTCGGCCGCTTCGAGGAGCTCATCGACCATGAGCGGCATCGCGTCAGTTACGTGGTCGACCCGGTCGGCGCCACCGGCGTCCTCGCGGATCCCTCGCAGATCGCCGGACTCGTCGAGATCGGAGATGTCAACGACTTCGAGGCGCTCTGCGGAGCGGTTCGGGAGATCGCGGATCAGGTAGGCCCGGTCGATCAGCTCATCGCCGTGTCCGAATTCACGCTCGGCATAGCGGCTGAGGTCCGCGAGGCACTTGGCATCCCCGGCCCGCGCCCTGAGGATGTGGCGGTCTACCGCAACAAGCTGAGGATGAAGGAGTTGGTTGCGGAGGCCGGCATACGCGTGCCTCTCTTCGCTTCCTGTGAAACTGCGGAGTCCGCGGTGACGTTCGCTCGGACGACCGGGTTCCCGCTGATACTCAAGCCGGTGTCCGGGGCGGCGAGCATGGGAGTGCACCGCGTCGACGACGAAGGCACGCTCACGACGCTGCTGGGGCAGATCGATACCGGCGACTACGAACTCGAGGAGTTCATCGACGGGACCATCTACCACGTGGACGGGTTCGCGGGCGAAGATTCGCAGATCCCGTTCATGGCGGTGTCTCGCTACATCAATGACTGCCTGTCCTTCGAGGCCGGCGGGCAGCCGCTTGGTTCGGTCGTCGTTGAAGCGTCCGCGTTGCGGAGCCGCATAGAAGAGTTCGCGCAGCGGTGCATGTCGGCTCTGGGAATGACCTCCATGCCGTTCCACCTTGAACTCTTCGTCACTCCGGACGGAGACCTGGTCTTCCTGGAGATCGCAGGCCGCATCGGCGGAGCCGAGGTGCCGTATCTCACGGACAAGCTCTTCGGAGTCAATCTTTTCCAGGTCTGGCTCGACGCACTCTGCGAGGGGCGGGTGACGCTCCCGCCCAAGACAGGCGATCCGTCGGGCGGCTGGCTGATCATCCCGAAACCGGAAGGGCTACCGGCACGGGTCGTCACGGTGACCCCTATGCGCGAGGCTTTCGCGACGATCTGGCGAGAGCTGGTACCGAGCCCAGGTGAAGTCCTGCTTCCGGGGGGCAGCTATGACGCGGTGCACAGCGGGCGGTTCATCCTGATCGGGGATGAGGCGACCGTGGAAGAAGACATTCGGAAGATTATCGCCGGTTTCCATATCGAAACGGTCCCGGTGTCTGAGTGACAAGTCTCGCGCCGAGCGGCGGCCGGCGGAGCAAGAGGGAGCACCCAATCTGATGACCACGCGATCACGGCTGCACCAAAGGCTTTTCGCCTGCGGTGTTCTCCTCGGAATCGTCGCAGAGCAGATGATCTTGTTCGCCGTGCCTCTGCTTATCTTTCAGGACACCAAAGACGTATCTGCTCTCGGATTCGCTTATGTAATCGAGTGGCTTCCGGCCCTGCTTGCGTATCCGTTCGCTGGACTCCTCGCCGATCGGGACGGCGGCGCACGGCTGTTCCGCTTCGTTACCGCCGGCCGGGCCGTCGTCCTTGGCGGCGCCCTCGTCGGTTGTCTGGCCGCCCCTTCCTTGCTGACGCCGATCTTGATGACCTCCGGGGCGCTGCTTTCCCTCTTGATGGCGCCGGTACGGATGTCGGTCGAAAAGGTGGTGCCGCAACTGGCCAAGGGTACGGAGCTGGCGAAAATTCAGGGCCTGGTCCAGAGCATGGAGGTGTCGGCGATGGCCGTCGGCCCCGCCCTGGCCATGCTGGGCGTGGCCTTCATCGACAAGATCTGGCTCCTGGGCGGCGCCTCGGCAATCTTCCTCGCGGCGGCGGCCTGCTGGCTACCGCTGCCTCGCGGGCTGCGGTCGCCCAGCAGCGGTGGAGCGCGAGAGACGCTTGCCGAGCTCGGCCTGGGCTGGTCACTCCTGGGACGCAGCAGGCCGCTCGTCCTGCTGGCCGCCCTCAACTTCTCGATCAATCTGGTCTTCGCCACGGTGCTCAGTGCCAATGCCGCACTTGTCACGGGCGTGTTCCACGCCCCCGAATCAACGTTTGCCTTGCTCAACATCTGCGTCGGCGTACTTGGAATCATCAATCTCCTGGTGATCCCGTTCTTGCTCAGATACGTCGACGTTCGGATGCTCGGAGTCTTCGGCCTCGCTCTTCTCTGCGTTTGCCTGCTGCTTATTGGGTTCGCTTCCTCAATGCTGCTGTATGGTGCGGCATTCGTCGCGGCGATGCTCGGCGTGACGTACTTCAACGTTTTCAATCGAACGCAACGGATCAAGGTCCTGCCACAGGAGCACCTGGGCAAGGTGATGGGGCCGTTCTATCTGCTCAACATGCTGGCCCTGCCCATCGCCGGTCTTCTCGTAGCCGGTTTCGGATCCAGCGTGGGCCCGCAACGGCTTGTCGCCGTACTGGCGATAGCCCTCACCGGATTCGGCGCGATCATGCTGCCGTTGACGGTACGTGCTTTCGCTCGCGCAATTGCCGCTCGAGAGCTGTCTCTCGTGGACGCGAACGCAGGGTAGTGACAATAAAGTCATGACAATGATCTATCCAGAATCGAAACACCAGCTGCTCCGAGGAGCAACTTGATGGACGTGGGTTCCGCACGGTTCAGCGAACTCTTCGGCTCGTTCCCGACCCCGATTGCGATTGTCACGGCAACGGATGGAGAAGGCGAGCCGTTCGGTTTCACCAGTAACGCGGTTTGCGCTGTGTCGGCAGCGACGCAGATGCTGCTCATCTCCGTGGGCAAGGGGTCCCGCACTTTGCCGGCGATCATGTCGTCGCAGGCATTTGCGGTGAACTTCCTTTCTGCATCCGGGCGGGCAGCCTCACAGGTATTCGCGAGCAAGGCCACGGACAAGTTCGCGAATTTGAAATGGCAGCCTTCAGTCATCGCGGAAGGCGCGCCGCTGCTCCTCGATATCGCCCTGAGCTATGCGGAATGCAGGGTTGAGAATGCGATCGAGGTGAGTGACCATTGGCTCTTCATCGCCCGGGTGGAAGGCACCGGAGTCTTCCCTCGCGAACCATTGCTTTATCGTAGGGGCGAATACGGCGTCTGGTCGCTGCAGAATGCCGACGCAGAAGAATTGTCGGCCATTTAAAAGGGCATCGGCTATCGCCTGTCGATAATTCAAACAGAAAGGCATTGCATGGATATCGGAGCCGTAGACCACGTCGAGTTCTACGTCGGGGACGCCCAGCAGTCTGCGTTCTACCTCTGCACCGCGTTCGGCTTCCGCATATGTGGGCAGGCCGGCCCCGAGACCGGGCAGGCCGACCACCGCTCGCTGCTGCTGCGCCAGGGCGGTATCGAGATCGTTCTCACCTCTGCCCTGAGACCCACCCACCCCGCAGCGTCCTATGTCACGCAGCACGGCGACGGCGTCGCCAACATCGCATTCGAGGTCACCGACGCGGCCAAGGCGTTCGCGACGGCGGTGGAGCGGGGTGCCACCCCGGTCGAGCAGCCCGTCGTCCACAGCAAGGACGGCACCGAGGTGGTCACCGCCTCGGTCCTGGGCTTCGGGGACGTGGCGCACCGGTTCGTCCAGCGGACGGGAGACCGCGAGCAGTTCCTGCCCGGCGTGATGGACATCATCGCTCCCGATCCCGACGAGGGTGAGCACCTCCTGAGCACCGTGGACCACGCGGCGATCTGCTTGCCCGCGGGCCGGCTCCGTCCCACGGTCGCCTTCTACGAGAAGGTCTTCGGCTTCTCCCAGATCTTCGAGGAGTTCATCGAGGTCGGCAGCCAGGCCATGGACTCCAAGGTGGTGCAGAGCCCGTCCGGGAAGGTGACCTTCACGCTGATCGAGCCGGTGACCGACCGAGAGCCCGGCCAGATCGACACCTTCCTGGCCCGCCACGGCGGCGCCGGCGTGCAGCACCTGGCACTGCTGTGCGACGACATCGTGGGCACCGTACAGACCTTTGAGAACCGGGGCGTCAAGTTCCTGCAGACGCCGAATTCCTACTACGACCAGCTTCAGGAACGCTTCGCGCGCCTGAATCTCCAGGTCGAGGACCTGCGCCGGACCAACGTACTGATCGACGAGGACCACTGGGGCCAGGTGTTCCAGATCTTCACCCAGTCCCAGCACGTACGGAAGACGTACTTCTGGGAGGTCATCGACCGGCACGGCGCCCGCACCTTCGGCAGCGGCAACATCAAGGCGCTCTATGAGGCGGTGGCCCGCGAGAAGGCCCCTTCCTGACCCGGGTACTCGCGCATCTCGTCCATCGGCCTACGTACTTGTGAGGAAGACCATGACCGTTCAAGACTCCCGGACTTTCGCCCTGACCGACGAGGAACTCAGCCTCCTCCCGTCCGACGATGACGTCGCCTTCTACGCCGAGCACGGCTGGTACCTGTCGAAGAAGCTCTTCACCGACGACGAGACAGAGCAGCTGGAGGCCGCCGGCGAGCGCTTCTACGCCGGCCATCGTGACCGAACGCTGCCGGTCCGCCCACCCAAGCTGGCGTACTGGGAGCCGGAGCACGGTCCTGTTCAGCGGCACAACGACTACATCCACTACGAGGACGACACCATCGGCCGCATCCTGCGCAAGCCGCTGCTGGGTGCTGTGGCAGCACGGCTTGCCCAGGCCGAGCAGATACGGGTGTTCCAGTCGACCCTCATCTACAAGCCGCCGGTGGCGCAGGAGCAGTCGAACATCGTGCCCTGGCACTTCGACCGGCACTACTGGGCCACTTCCACCTCCGAGCGAATGCTGACGGCGTTCATCCCCTTCCACGACTGCAGTGAGGAGATGGGCACCATCACGATGGTCGACGGTAGCCACCTGTGGAAGGAGATGTCCGAGAACGACAGCACCTCTCTCCACTTCGCCGAGCGCGACCGCACCGAGCTGGACAAGATGCTCGAGGAGAACGCCGCCTTCAACGGAGTCGAAGTCCACAAGATCCCGGTCTTCATACCGAAGGGGCACGTGAACTTCCACCACTGCCTTACCTATCACGGCAGCGGTGCCAACGTCAGTGACCGTCCGCGTCGGGCCATCTCGTTCCACCTGCAGGACGGCGAGAACCGGTACCGCGAGTTCTTCCGCTCGGACGGCACCCAGGTCTCCTACAACCACGACGTGCTCGTTCGACGCACCGCCGAAGGCACTCCGGACTACAGCGACCCCGAGTTTCTCCCCCTTCTGTGGAGCAACCACTGATGCGTAGTGCCGCAGTGGTCGGAACCGGCCTGATCGGTACATCGATCGCCCTGGCCCTTCGGGGCCGGGGCGTGACCACGTATCTGATCGACACGAACCCGGAAGCGGCGCGCATGGCTGCCGATCTCGGGGCCGGTATCGCAGGAAGACCTCGTGAACCGGTCGATCTCGCGATCATCGCGGTGCCACCGCAGTACGTCGCGGCGGCGCTCAAGGAGCATCAACTGCAGGAGCTCGCACATGACTTCACGGATGCGGCGAGCGTCAAGGAATCGCCCCAGCGGGAGGCGGCCGCGGCCGGCTGCGACCTGACTCGCTTCGTCGGGGGGCATCCCATGGGTGGCCGGGAGCAGTCCGGGCCATTGGCGGCGAGGGACGACCTGTTCCAGGGACGGCCCTGGGTGCTCACCCCCTCCCCGCAGACTCGGGCACAGACCGTCGAGCGCGCGGAGAAGCTGGCCGAGTTGTGCGGAGCCCGGCCGGTCGTGATGGCCCATGCGGAGCACGACCGGGCGGTCGCGCTCACCTCCCACACCCCTCATCTGGTTTCGAGCCTGCTTGCGGCACGTCTGCTGCACGGCGACCAGTCCCAGCTGGGGCTCGCGGGACAAGGACTCCAGGACGTGACCCGCCTCGCCGGAGGTAGCGTCGAGCTGTGGACCGACATCCTCGGCTCGAATGCCGTGGCCGTCGCCGACGTCCTCGCAGAGTTCGCACACGACGTGCACCTGGTGGTCGACGCCCTGCGGGTGTTGGGCACCGCCCGGGAGCCGGAACAGCGGCGTGCCTCTACGGACCGGCTCTCGACGGCCCTGCTCCGCGGTGTACAGGGCCGGGCTCGGATCCCCGCACGTAGCACGGGCGGACTCAGCTTGAGCACGGCCTACGCGACCGCACCGAGAGGGGTCTGAACGGTGACTCAAGCTGCTCCGCCGCTCCCGCATGCACTGTCGCTTGCCGAGCTGCACGGATCGCTCAGTGACCCGGTCCTCGATGCGATGAACTTCCTCAACGAGGTCGTCGGCCGTTTTCCGGACGCCATCTCCTTCGCTCCTGGCCGGCCGACGGAAGGCGACTTCGAACCGGAGGACCTCGCACGTCATCTGCTCATGTACACCACGTACTTGGAGAAGGAACTCGGCTGGTCACGTGATCAAGTAAGAACCCAGCTGTTCCAGTACGGCCGTACCAACGGCATCATCCACGAGCTGATCGCCAGGACGGTCGCGAACGACGAGGGAATTCAGGTCCCGCCGGCAGCGATCGTGGTGACGACCGGTTGCCAGGAGGCCATGCTCCTCACCCTGCGGGCGCTCTTCGCCCGACCTGAGGACACTCTGCTGGTCAGCTCGCCGTGCTACGTGGGCATCACGGGTGTGGCCCGGCTCCTGGGCATCCGGGTGCGCCCCGTGCCCGAAGGCCCCACCGGACCCGACCCGGAAGCCGTGCTGGCGGCTGTCCGTGCCGGCAGGGAGGCCGGTGAACGCCCTCGGGCCTTCTATGTGGTCCCGGACTTCGCCAACCCGTCAGGAGCGAGCATGAGCCTCGCGGCCCGAGAGCGTCTGCTGGAGGTGGTCGCAGACGAGGACCTGCTCATACTGGAGGACGACCCTTATGGGTTCTTCGTCCGGATCGGATCGGCCCGCCCGACGCTGAAGGCCCTCGACCACTGCCGACGCGTGGTGCATCTGGGTTCCTTCGCCAAGACGGCGCTGCCCGGAGCCCGTGTGGGCTACGTCATCGCCGACCAGGAGGTCATCGGTCCGGCCGGCCGGCGCTCTCTGCTCTCAGACGAGCTGTCGAAGATCAAGAGCATGACCACGGTCAACACCTCGGCCGTCAGCCAGGCCGTCATCGGCGGAATGCTCATCGAGAGCGACTGCCGACTCCGCGAGGCGAACTCCCGGGCCATCGCCTACTACCGCACGAACATGGACACGCTGCTCGACGAGTTGGAGCGGCACTTCCCCGCGAAACGCCAGGCCGAGCTCGGCATCTCCTGGAATCGTCCGGACGGTGGCTTCTTCGTCGTCGTCAATGTCCCCTTCGCCGCCGACCACAATGCCCTGGAGCTCTCCGCACGCGCCTTCGGCGTGCTGTGGACCCCGATGTGCGACTTCCATGTGGACGGTGGTGGCACCCACCAGCTGCGTCTCTCGTGCAGTGCTCAGAGCCCGGAAGTGATCACCGAGGGCATTACGAGGTTGGCCGCCTTCATCACCGCGCAGATCACCGACACAACCGCCTAGTGGCGGGTGACTGAAACCTGTTTACCGTACGGAGAACGGAGAAAATGAGGTGCTGACGCTGCACACGTACGAGGCAGCGGCCAAGGAGCGGTTGCCGGGACCGGTATGGGACTTCCTTGCAGGCGGCAGCGGCACCGAGTCGATGCTGACGGCGGGGCGAGAAGCTTTGGACCGCATTCAGTTGCGGCCGCGTTGTCTCGTCGATGTCTCCCGCTGCGACTCCCGCACTGATCTGCTGGGTACGGAGCTCGCGGCTCCGTTGGGCATTGCCCCCATGGCTTACCATCAGCTCGCCCACCCTGAGGGCGAGGTGGCAACGGCGCGAGCTGCAGGCGACGTCGGCGCACTGCTCACAGTCAGCATGTTCGCGAGCCGGACTCTCGAGGACATCGCTGCTTCGGCGAGTGGCCCCTTGTGGCTCCAGCTCTACTGGCTCAAGCGCCGTGAGCTGATGACAGACCTGATCCGCCGGGCCGAGTCCGCCGGCTACCGCGCGTTGGTACTGACGGTCGATGCACCCAGGGTCGCGTTTCGCCCGCGGGATGCCGTCAACGGGTTCGCAGTTCCTCCTGGCATTCGAGCGGTCAACTTGTCTCCGGAGGTCATGGCTGCTTCCCACGGGAGCCGGGACGGGGAATCGGCTATTGCAAGACACTCGATGGAGCAGTTCGATCCCTCAATAACCTGGGAGGACCTCGCCTGGCTGCATGGAGTGACGTCCTTGCCGGTGGTGTTGAAGGGCGTGCTTACAGGAGAGGATGCCGCGCTAGCTGTCAAGAATGGTATTTCAGGACTGATCGTCTCCAACCATGGTGGTCGGCAGCTTGATTTCTCCAGGAGTGCTCCGGAGTGTCTTACGGAGATTGTGGATGCCGTGGACGGAAGATGCCAGGTAATTCTCGACGGGTCGATCCGGCATGGTGCCGACATAGCCAAGGCCCTGTGCATGGGTGCGGACGCGGTAATGATCGGGCGTCCGGCTCTGTGGGGTCTTTCTCATTCTGGCGCCGAGGGGGTTGCAGGGGTCTTGCGACTGCTCATCGACGAGCTTGAGGAGGTTATGGCCTTGATGGGCTCGCCGACCGTAGCCGATTTCGGGCGGTCTGGAGTCTCATATCCTATGTGTGGCCATCTCTTTCCACGCTGATGCCCGCCAGGGCCTGCCGGGCCACGTACGCGTCGTGCCGGACGCGCGTGAAGGGCACGCGGGGCGCCTCGCAGCCGCACCGGCAGCCGCGCAGCGCGTTCCAGCGTTGGTGCCACTGGTGCCACTGGTGCCCCGGGCCGCCGACCGCTGCGGCTGCTCAGGCGCGCCTGCCGCACCGGGTCCATGGCCGTCGAGCGGGCCGTGCACCGGCGAACTCACGGCGCTCGGTGAAGCGGACCAGAGCTGCTGAGGCTCCCGCCCTGGCGGCACCATGCCCCGCCGGCACGACCGGACGGCGGGCCGTCGCCGGCACCTCCGCACCGCGTGCGATCTGGGAGGGTGACGGCGCGTCCGCACGCACCGTGTCGAACTGCAACGGCGGAGCGGCGCTGGCGCTGTGGGATTGCGACTTCGATGTTCCGGGAGACGGCCACGAAGACGGCCCACAGGCGCTCGCTCCGCGGTCCTGAACGCCTTCCGCATCATTTCCGGCACCGCTTCGGGACTCCGGCCCGCGCTGCCCCCTGGGTGACCGGGGTACATCGACGCCGGATCGATCACCTGGTGCGACTCCTTGCGGGACCCGGCTCAACGCGCCCTGGGCGGCGAGAGCGACCATGAGCGAAGAGCCGGTCGGCATGTCCGGCAGGCAGTCCTTACGGACCTGTGACGGCCCGGCGCGGGTCAGGGGCGGATCGTGATCCGCGCCGTAGCGTCGGTGACATGCGAGTACTCCTTACTGGGGGCGCGGGCTTCATCGGTGCGCAGGTCGTGGCCGCCCTTGTCGCGCGCGGCCACGATCCGATCGTCCTTGATGCCCTGCTCCCCTCGGTCCATCCCGTTTCCCCGCTGATGGCGGCCGATGCCGACTGGGTCCACGGGGACATCAGGGACCGCGAGCTCCTTGCACGGGCGCTGCACGGCGTGGACGCGGTGTGCCATCAGGCGGCGATGGTCGGCCTCGGCAAGGACTTTGCCGACGCACCCAAGTACGTCTCCTGCAATGACCTGGGCACGGCGGTACTGCTCGCGGCCATGGCGGAGGCCGGGGTCCGCGATCTGGTGCTGGCCTCGTCGATGGTCGTGTACGGCGAAGGCCGCTACGACTGTCCGGTCCACGGCCGGGTCCGGCCCGGCCCGCGGCCGGTCGCGGCGCTCGAGGCGGGCCGGTTCGAGCCCGAGTGCCCCGTCTGCGGGCATGAACTGGCTCCCGGGCTGGTGGAGGAGGACGCCCCCGCCGATCCGCGCAATGTGTACGCGACGACCAAGCTCGCCCAGGAACATCTCGCGGCGGCCTGGGCTCGGTCCACGGGCGGCAGGGCCGTGGCTCTGCGCTACCACAACGTGTACGGACCGGGGATGCCGCGCGACACCCCGTACGCGGGCGTGGCGTCATTCTTCCGCTCGGCGCTGGAGCGCGGCGAGGCGCCACGCGTCTTCGAGGACGGGCGCCAGCGGCGGGACTTCGTGCATGTACGGGATGTCGCGGGCGCCAATGTGCTGGCGCTGGAGGCGGTGGGCGGCCGCGAGCCCGGCGTGCTGACGGCGTACAACACGGGCAGCGGAACACCGCACACGGTGGGGGACATGGCGGCCGAGCTGGCTTCTGCGCACGGCGGTCCGGCACCGGTGGTGACAGGGGAGTTCCGGCTCGGCGACGTACGCCACATCACCGCCGACTCGCGCCGCCTGAAGGCCGAGCTGAGCTGGAAGCCGGTGGTCGACTTCACGGCGGGCATGGCGGAGTTCGCGACGGCGGGACTGAGAGGTGCGGACGCGTGAGCGTGACGGTGGATGTGATCCTGCCGTGTCTGGACGAGGCGGAGGCGCTCCCCTGGGTCCTGGAACGGATTCCGGCCGGGTGGAGGGCGGTTGTCGTCGACAACGGTTCGACCGACGGGTCCGCTGACCTTGCACGGTCGCTGGGCGCGACGGTGGTGCACGAACCGCGCCGCGGTTTCGGCGCGGCCTGCCACGCGGGCCTGCTGGCCGGCGATGCGGAGTACGTCTGTTTCTGCGACTGCGACGCCTCGCTGGACCCCGGGCTGCTGCCGGACCTCGTACGACGGGTCGCGGACGGTGAGACGGACCTGGTCCTGGGCCGGCGACGGCCACAGGCACCGGGTGCATGGCCTCTGCATGCCCGCGCCGGAAATCTGGTGCTGGCGCGCATGCTGCGCCGCCGCACCGGGCTGTCGCTCCGGGACCTCGGCCCGATGCGGGCGGCGCGCCGCAAGGACCTGCTGGGCCTCGGCCTCACGGACCGGCGCAGCGGCTATCCGCTGCAGATGGTCGTCCGGGCAGCTGACGCGGGCTGGCGGGTGACCGAGCTGGACGTGCCCTATCTGCCCAGGACCGGCAGGTCGAAGGTGACCGGGACCTGGCGGGGCACGTGGCAGACGGTCCACGACATGCGGGCGGTGCTGGCGAAAACGCCCTTGAAGGAGACAGCATGACCACGCTGCTCGTCATCGCGAAGGAACCCGTGCCGGGACGGGTCAAGACGCGGCTCACCCCCCGGTACACGCCCCAACAAGCCGCCGCGCTGGCCGAGGCGGCACTGGCCGACACTCTGGAGGCGGTGCAGGCCACCGCTGCGGCGAGGCACGTACTGGTGCTCGACGGAGTGCCGGGCGCCTGGCTGCCGGCCGGGATCGACGTCGTACCGCAGGTCGCTGGTGGGCTGGACGAGCGGCTGGCCGCCGCGTTCGCGGCCTGCTCGGGACCCGCCCTGCTGATCGGCATGGACACCCCGCAGGTGACACCCGCACTGCTCGCCCAAGGGCTGGAACTCACCAGGAGCGGGGCCGTGATCGGGCCCGCTGAGGATGGTGGCTTCTGGGCGCTGGGCCTGGCCGAGCCCGATCCGGGGCTGTTGTTGGGTGTGCCCATGTCCGTGCCGGAGACCGGGGCCGTCCAACGGCGGCGTCTGATCGATGCGGGCCTGACGGTGCGCGATCTTCCCCAGCTGCGGGACGTCGACACACCCGACGACGCACGTCAGGTGGCGGCCGAAACGCCGGGCCGTCGCTTCGCCGCGGCAGTGGCGCGGCTGACCGGGGCGGGGGCTCGATGACGACGACGGTCCCCATGGGAACGACCTCTGGCACGGCGTGGCGGGCCGATCCCTACACAGCCGCGCTGCGCACCGGCCGCGGCCCGCTGTTCCTGCGTCGCCCGGACGGCTGGCTGTTGCCTCTGGAGGTCGAACGCTGGTGCGCGGCCCCGGACGCGGCGGATCTGACCGTGCTGGACCGCTGCCGGGGGCCTGTCCTGGACATCGGCTGCGGTCCTGGCCGACTGGTGGCCGCGCTGGCCGAGCTGGGCCGGTCGACCCTGGGGGTGGACGTCAGTCCGGCGGCCGTCGCCCGCACCGTGGGCTCGGGCGGCAGCGCGCTGTGCCGGTCGGTCTTCGATCCGCTGCCCAGGGAGGGCAGCTGGGGTACGGCGCTGCTCATCGACGGCAACATCGGCATCGGCGGCGACCCTCGTGCCCTGCTGTCGCGGGTTGCCCAACTCGTCGCCCCGGACGGCCTGCTGATAGCCGAGGCGGCTCCGGTGGACGTCGACGAGCGGGTCGACGTCCGTGTCGTGGACGGCGAGGGGGCCCCCGGCGCGGCTTTCCCGTGGGCCCGGTTGGGCTTGCCCGCGCTCCTCGTCTGCGCCACTGAGTCAGGCTGGAGCCACGTCGTGCCGTGGACGGTCGCCGGGCGCACATTTGCGGCCCTGTCCCACGGGTGACGGCCGCCGAAAGACGCACCCACGACCGGCGAAGATCTACCTGCCGTCTCCGGCATCCTCGTCGCTGTTCACCCGGGCCCCCTCACGGCGGGAACGTCGGCGCACCGGCCACGCGGCCAGTGCCCGGGCGGCCCGGGGCAGGATCAGCACGGCGGCCGCCAGAGCTGCGACGACGCCCAGGGCCACCAGCCAGTTGCGCAGGTAGTCCAGAGGCAATGCGGACGGGTTCGTCGGGGCACCCGGGCGCAGCAGCGGCGGCAGGGCGATCAGGGTCAGCGCACCGCAGACGATCAGCGCCGCCCGGAGCGCGCCGCGCGCGGGCAGGGCCGCCAGCACGAAGCCCACCGCCAGGACCAGCGGCGCGATGAGTCCGTCGTGGAGGACGATCGCCCCTCCCAGCCAGACCACGACCTCCCACGGATCCCGCACGCCGCCCGCGCCGAACAGCAGCCAGGCGCCGAAGCCCATCACCGCGACGCCGACCGCGCCCACCACGAACCGCAGCATCAGAGCACCTCCAGCCGGGTGACCCACTTGGTCTGGAGAACGCCGGGGCGGTTCGGGGCGATGACGCGGGCCGGGAACCCGTGATCCAGGGAGAGGATCTCGCCGTTGAGCCGCAGCGCGAGCAGGGTCAGCGGGTCGCGTGCGTAGCCGCGGCCCATCTCCATGATCCGGTACGCCCCGCGCTTCTCCAGGGACACCACGCGCAGCAGCGCCCCGGGCGGGGCACCCGCCCGGTCCAGCAGGTCCTGGATCCGTACGCCCGTCCACTCGGCCGATTTGCTCCAGCCCTCGACGCAGGCGATGGGCAGGGTCACGGTGTGCTGGGGCATGGCCCGCAGCTGGTCCAGGCCGAGCTCGTACGGTCGGGGCCCGGCCACCGACAGCCGCCATTGGCCCGCCGAGACCCCGGCAGCGAGCCCGGCCGCCGCCGCGGTGCGGTTGACCGGGAGGCCCTGCGGGCCGTGATCCGGGTGGCGCGGTGCCAGCAGGTCGAAACGCTTCAGCGGGGTGATCGACTGCCCCACCGTGACGACGGTGACCGCGCCGACGGCTGCCGCGACGCCCGCCAGGAACGACCGCCGGTCCGGCCCGTCCTCCGCCGGGAGCTCCAGAGTCCCGGGCGAGCGACGGGTCCAGTGCGCCTTGATCTCCGGGACCTTGACCGCGATGTGCAGCAGCAGGGCGCCCACCAGTACCCAGGCCACCGCGAAGTGCACAGGGACGAAGGAGAACGGCCACGGGTACCACTGGAAGGTGTTCAAGAGCCCGCTGAACAGCTGGAACACGGCCGCTGCCACCAGCACCGCCACCGACAGTCGCTCCAGCGCGTGCCGGAGGGAGCGGGTCGGCGGCCACACGAACAACCGCGGGTACACGGTCCACAGCTTCGCCATCAGCAGCGGGATCGCCGCGGTTCCGCTTGCCACGTGCAGCCCCTGGGTCAGCCGGTAGCCCCAGACCGGGCGCGGCGGCAGCAGCGGCTGCAGCCAGTCCGGCGGCTTCTGCAGAAAGTGGCTGATCACCCCGGTCAGGAAGCACACCGCAATCGCGACACCCAGCCAGCGGCCGACGGCCGTCGCGGTACGCGGATCATGCAGCCGACCTTTGAAGGACGGCAACCACGCCCCGACGGACGGTGCTCGCCCCGTGAACCCGTGCAGCCGGTCCTTGAGGGATGTCACGGCACCGCGCGTCAGCCCCGTTGGTCGCAGTCTCATGTCTCCATCACACCCCCGCCCGGGGCGTCCGGCGCTGCTTCGACACCTTACGGATCGCTGACGTCAGGCGATGGCAGCCCGTCCGCGATGGCGCAGGCTGGCACGCTGAGCAGCGTGATCAGCCCGCGCACACTCGGCACCGGCCTGCTGCTGGCCGCTCTCACCACCACGCTCGCCCTTACTGTTCGCCACGACGGCTATGTCACGGATTCCGTTGGCCTGGCCTGCTGGTACGGGGCCTGCTGGCTGCTGTTCGCACTGGCGGTCCGGTGCCTGAGGAAGGTCCCCGTTCGCCATGCCGTGGCGATGATCCTCGGCGGCTCCGTGATCGTCGCGGCGACCGGTCTCCTCGCTCCCCCACGCACCAGCAGCGACTCGTACCGCTACGCATGGGACGGCCGGGTGCAGGCGGCCGGGATCTCCCCGTACGACCACACGCCCGCCGACCCCGCCCTCGCCCCGCTGCGCGACCCGTGGCTCTTCCCGACAGGCGCGGGATGCGCAGGCCCGGAACGCGTGCGGATCTCCGGCCCCGGGGGCGAGATCCATTGCACCCGGCTCAACCGGCCGAGCGTCCACACCATCTACCCCCCGGTGGCGGAGGGCTACTTCCTGCTGGTCCACGCGCTCTCCCCGGACGACTCCCGACACAAGCCCCTCCAGACCGGAAACGCGCTGTTGTCCGTGGGCGTGACCGGCGCGCTGCTGCTGGTGCTGCGCCGACGTGGCAACCCGCGCGACGCCGCCTACTGGGCCTGGTGCCCGGCCGTGCCCATCGAAGCGGTCAACAACGCCCACGCCGACATCCTCGGTGTGCTCCTGGGCGTGGCCGGTCTCGCCGTCGTCGTACGGCACCGTGCGGCGGGCGGCGCCCTCCTCGGAGCCGCCACCGCCACCAAGCTCCTGCCCGCGATCCTGCTGCCCGGCGCGCTGTCCGGGGTGCGCAGATGGCGTGACGCCGCCGCAGTCGTAGTGCCCGCCGCGGCCGTCGTCGCGCTGACGTACCTCCCCTATGTGCTGCTGTCCGAGGCCTCGGTCCTCGGCTATCTCAGCGGCTACGTCGAGGAGGAGGGGTACGAAGACGCCTCGGCCCGCAGCCGGTACGCCCTGCTGCGGCTCGTGCTGCCCGACAGCTGGGCAGTCCCGGCGGTCGCCGTCGTCGTGCTGTGCGTCGTCGCACACGTCCTGCTCCACGGCGACCCCAGGCGTCCGTGGCACGGGGCCCTGCTGGTCACCGGCACGGCGTTCCTCCTGCTGACACCCGGCTACTCCTGGTACGCGCTGCTGCTTGTCGCGCTCGTGGCACTGGACGGCGGCTGGGAGTGGCTGACGGTCGCCGCGGCCGGGGCCGCCAAGTACATCACGGTGAACTCGGGCGGCAACCCGGACGTCATCGGCACGACGGCCTACGCCGTCGCAGCCGTCGCGGTGCTCACCGGCTGTGTCCTGCGCCGCGTGCGGCATTGGCGCGGCTTCGACGGACGGGTCGGCACCGACCCGGCCCACACGATCCCGTCCTAGCTCCAGAGATCCCGAGGTCCCCGTGTACGACCCCACTTCCCCTTCCAGCGCCTGCACACGACCGAGCGGCGCGCCGCCGGGCATGCCGGCTCCTCCTGTGCAGCGACTCGAGAGGCCGCTGGGCCGCGCTGCCGGTTGTCGCCGCTCTGTGCGGCATGGTGGTGCCCGCCGCCCTCGGCAGCTCATGCCCTTTTCTCCGTCTGGAGGCGGACGGCGCTGAGGTACGCCGAGGCCCGCCGCGTGACGTCATGTCTCCGCTTGTGCTCTTCGAGGTGCTTCACGCGCCATGACTCGGCGTACTCGATGCGGGCCTGCTGCATCGCGGCTTTCCGGCGCAGGCGTCGGCTCGGACGGAGTGGGCAGCCCATGGCAGGTCGTCGCCGGTCCTGGCCGGGACGGTGTCGACCAGGTCGGCGCCCGGCCGGCACGCCCCCGCCGTGTGCAGACCGCCGACTCCGGCGTGCCGGCGATTGCACAGGGGCCTCGCCAGGGCACGTACCGCACGACTGTGACGCTCGTCGCTCCATCCTTCGTCCGCACGATCCACAGATGCATTACGCATGGCGTAAATACATGGCACATGCGAGAGGAAGCTGAAGCTCTTCCTGGCGCATGCGTGATCCTGTTCGATCTCACAGTGCCGGTCCAGCGTGTGTGTGACGGGCGTTACCGCCCATGATCGGCTGAGGTCACATCGGCGTAACGGGCATTTCGTACGGTCGGAGGCACGATCCGACCCACAGAGAGGCCACCCGGTGACCACACAGGAGCCGCGGACCGGTAGCGCCCAGGTGCGGACGGTCTGCTCGTACTGCGGTGTGGGCTGCGGAATGGTCCTCGACATCGCGTCCGGCCCCGACGGTCGCCGCAAGGTGCTCAAGGCTTCGGGGGACAAGGCCCACCCTGCCAACTTCGGCCGACTGTGCACCAAGGGTGCGACGACGGCCGACATGCTCGCCGCCCCCGGTCGGCTGACGACGGCGCTCGTGCGCCCCGAGCGCGGGGCTGAGCCCCTACCCGCCGGTGTGGACGAGGCGATCACCGGCACGGCGCGGCGGCTGCGGACCATCATCGACGATCATGGGCCCGACGCGTTCGCGTTCTACGTGTCCGGGCAGATGAGCCTGGAGGCGCAGTACCTGGCGAACAAGCTCGCCAAGGGCTTCGTGCGCACCAACCAGATCGAGTCCAACTCCCGGCTGTGCATGGCGAGCGCGGGCAGCGGCTACAAGCTGTCCCTCGGTGCCGACGGCCCGCCGGGTTCGTATCAGGACTTCGAGAAGGCGGACGTCTTCTTCGTCATCGGCTCCAACATGGCCGACTGCCATCCGATCCTGTTCCTGCGGCTGATGGAGCGGGTGAAGGCGGGGGCCACGCTGATCGTCGTCGACCCGCGGCGCAGCGCCACCGCCGACAAGGCGGATCTCTTCCTGCAGATCAGGCCGGGTACGGATCTCGCGCTGCTCAATGGTCTGCTGCACCTGCTGGTGGAGAACGGGCACACGGACGCCGGGTTCATCGCGGAGCGCACCGAGGGCTGGGAGGCGATGCCGGAGTTCCTCGCGGACTATCCGCCCGCCAAGGTTGCCGAGATCACCGGCATCCCCGAGGCGGACATCCGCCGGGCGGCGGAGTTGATCGGTACGGCGGGGGAGTGGATGAGCTGCTGGACCATGGGGCTCAATCAGTCCACCCATGGCACCTGGAACACCAATGCCCTGATCAATCTGCATCTGGCGACCGGTGCGATATGCCGACCGGGCAGCGGCCCGTTCTCGCTCACCGGCCAGCCCAACGCCATGGGCGGCCGGGAGATGGGCTACATGGGCCCCGGCCTGCCCGGACAGCGGTCGGTGCTGGTGGACGAGGACCGCGCCTTCGTCGAGGAGTTGTGGGGCCTCGAGCCCGGCACCGTACGCGAGGACGGATCCGGCAAGGGCACCGTCGAGCTGTTCCAGCGCATGGCCGGGGGCGAGATCAAAGCCTGCTGGATCATCTGCACCAACCCCGTCGCCTCGGTCGCCAACCGCAAGACGGTCATCGAAGCGTTGGAGACGGCCGAACTCGTCATCACCCAGGACGTGTTCACCGACACCGAGACCAACGCCTACGCCGACGTCGTGCTGCCCGGTGCCCTGTGGACCGAGACCGAGGGCGTGCTGATCAACAGCGAACGCAACCTCACCCTCGCTCAGCCGGCCGTGGACCCGCCGGGGGAGGCGCTCGCGGACTGGCGGATCATTGCGCGTATCGCCTGCGAAATGGGCTACGAGCATGCCTTCTCCTACGACAGTGCCGAGGAGGTCTTCGAGGAGATCAAGCGCGCCGCGAACCCGAAGACCGGTTACGACCTGCGGGGCGTGACCTACGAACGGCTGCGCACCACATCTGTGCAGTGGCCCGCCGCGACCGCGGAAGGCCCGGACCGCAACCCGATCCGCTACCTGGCCAAGGACGGCGGTCCCGTGTTCCCGACGGTGAGCGGCCGCGCGGTCTTCTTCGCCCGTCCGCACATTCCGGCTGCCGAAATGCCCGACGACGACTACCCGTTCGTCCTCAACACCGGGCGGCTCCAGCATCAATGGCACACCCTCACCAAGACCGGAAAGGTCGCCAAACTCAACAAGCTCAATCCGACGCCGTTCGTCGAGCTCCACCCCGAGGACGCAGAACGGCTGGGGATCGTGGAGGGCGACTCGGTCGAGATCGCGTCACGGCGCGGCCGGGCCGTGCTGGCGGCCGTGGTGACGGGCCGGGTGCGGCCGGGGTGCTGCTTCGCGCCGTTCCACTGGAACGACCTGTTCGGGGAGTACCTGAGCGTCAATGCGGTGACGAGCGACGCCGTCGACCCGATCTCCTTCCAGCCCGAGTTCAAGGTGTGCGCGGTGACGCTGGCGAAGGTCGCCGCACCGGCAGCCTTGACTCCGGCGCCCCCTCACATCCCCACCGCGGAGCCGGCGGTGATCGTGCCGACCGCCGTCCAGCCCGGCACGGCCGCGGTCTTCGGGGTGGAGAGCACGCCACCGCCTGTGCTCGCCGAGCACGAACGTCAGTACCTGGTCGGCTTCCTGGCCGGACTGGAATCAGGCGCGCCCGGCGTTCCCGTGCTGCCGACCGGTGCGCCGTTCAGCAAGGACCACGCACAGTGGGTGAACGGTGTGCTCGCCGGCATGTACTCGCGCGCGCCGCAGACCGAGGAGGAATCGACGACGACGCATGCCACTTCTCAGGGCCGTGAGGTGGTCGTGCTGTGGGCCTCGCAGACGGGCAATGCCGAGGAGTTCGCGGCGGCCACCGCCGAGCGACTCACCGCAACTGGACACCGTGCTGCGCTCATCGGCATGGACGAAACGGATCCCAGGTCCCTACCGCCCGCCGCCGACCTGTTGTTGATCACCAGCACCTTCGGTGACGGCGACGCACCCGACAACGGATCCGGGTTCTGGGACGCCCTGACCGCTGCCGACACACCGCGCATGGACGGCAGGCGGTACGCGATCCTGGCCTTCGGCGACTCCTCGTACGACGACTTCTGCGGCCATGGACGCCGCCTGGACCAGCGGCTGGACGAGCTGGGGGCCGTACGCCTGGCCCCGCGCACCGACTGCGAACCCGACTACGAGCCCTCTGCCCACGCATGGCTCGACCAGGTCCTCACCAACCTCACCGCACCGCCGGCGACCGGCTCGGCCTCTGCCCCGGCACCCGTCCGCAGCGCCAAGCCGGCCCCCGCCGCTGCCCGGCTGACCGGCAACCGGCTCCTCAGCCTCCCCGGCGCGGGCAAGGAGGTCCGCCGGTTCACCTTCGACACCCGAGAACGCGAGACTCCGCTCGCCTACGAGGCCGGTGACGCTCTCGGCGTGCACCCCGTCAACTGCCCCGATCTCGTGACCGAATGGCTGGCCGTCACCGGTCTCGACCCTGCCGTCGCTGTCGACGTCGCCGGCATCGGCGAGATACCCCTGACCGACGCCTTGCGCCGGCACCTGGACATCACCAAGATCACCCCCGCCCTGCTGGGCTTCATCACCGAGCGCACCGGCGACCGCGAGGTGAAGAAGCTGCTGCGCCCCGACAACAAGGGCGAGCTCGCCCGGTGGTCCTGGGGCCGTCAGGCTGTCGACGTCGTCGCCGAGCACCCCGTGCGCGCCACACCGCAGGAGTGGGCCGGTGTCCTCAAGCGCCTGCAGCCCCGCCTGTACTCGATATCGTCCAGCCCGCTCACCGACCCCCACCAGGTGTCGCTGACCGTCTCCGTCGTCCGGTACGAGAACCTCAACGGCCGCCCCCGCAAGGGTGTGTGCTCGCCGTTCCTCGCCGACGCCGTGGCTGACACCCCGGTTTCGGTCTTCGTCCAGCGCTCCCCGCACTTCCGGCCGCCGGCAGACGCCGACACCCCGATGGTGATGGTCGGCCCCGGGACCGGAGTGGCTCCCTTCATCGGCTTTCTCGAGGAACGCCGAGCCCGTGGCCACCGAGCCCCCAGCTGGCTCTTCTTCGGCGAACAGCACCGCGCCACGGATTTCTACTACGAGGACGAGCTGACCGCCTTCCTCGCCGACGGCACCCTCACCCGCCTCGACACCGCCTTCTCCCGCGACCAGCGCGCCAAGATCTACGTCCAGGACCGGATGCGCGAACACGGTCCCCAGCTCTGGTCCTGGCTCCAGGACGGCGCACACTTCTATGTCTGCGGCGATGCCGCGCGGATGGCCAAGGACGTCGACGAGGCGCTGCGCGACATCGCCGTCACCCACGGAGGTCTCGACCAGGACGCGGCGGCTCTGTACGTCAAGCAGCTCGCCGCCGACAAGAGGTATGTCCGCGACGTCTACTGATGCGCGTTGGTGGAACAGGAGTGCGCGCCGGTTCCGGCTCGCTGGTCATCGTCCGCCCGGTTTGCGTGCGGGGTCGGCTCAGAGGGCCACGACAGTTGCTTCGGTCGCTTTGACGCTGGTCCAGACGGGAGTTCCATCGGCGAGGCCGAGCTCGGCGGCGGCCTGCGGGGTGATCTCGGCGACGAGGTCCGGCGCCTGCTCCGACGTGATCAGGACACGTAGGCGGCTCCCGCTGGTGGTGATCTCCCGTACGGTGCCGGGCCACACGTTGCGAGGGCTGCCGCTCGGCTTGTCTCGGTGCACGGCGACGGCTTCCGGAGCGATGATCGCGAGGGCGCCCATGCCGACGGGGAGCGGGTCCGCGACGACGAGCGTACCGCCGCTGGTGAGTTGGATGCCTTCGGCGGTGGCGGTGCCGGGCCAGGCGTTGCGGCCGAGCATGCGGGCGACCCAGGGGGAGCGGGGGTGGCGAGTGACCTCGGTGGGCGGGGCGTCCTGCAGGGCACTTCCGTCGTCCAGGACGAGGACCCGGTCGGCGAGCGCGACGGCTTCGACGGGGTCGTGAGTGACGATCAGGCATACACCGCCGAAGCCGTCGAGGTGGCGGCGAAGGGTGTGCCGGACGTGGGCACGGGTGGTCTGGTCGAGGGCGGCGAGCGGTTCGTCGAGGAGGAGGAGCCGGGGGCGGGCGGCCAGCGCCCGGGCGAGCGCAACACGCTGGGCCTGACCGCCGGAGAGCTGAGCCGGTTTGCGATGGGCGAGGTGGCCGACGCCGAGCCGGCCGAGCCATTCCTGGGCGCTGCGGCGGGCCTCGGTGCGGGGGACGCGGTGGGCGCGCAGTCCGTAGGCAGTGTTGGCGAGGGCGCTCATGTGCGGGAAGAGGGCACCGTCCTGCGGGACCCAGGCCACGCCCCTGCGGTGCGGGGGGAGTGTGGTGACGTCGGTGGCGCCGAGCCGGAGTTCGGCGTGGGCGCGTGGGGTGAGGCCGAGGAGGGCGCGCAGGAGGGTGGTCTTCCCGGCGCCGTTGGGGCCGACGACGGCGATGGTGGTGCCGGGTTCGGCGTCCAGGGTGAGCCGGTTGAAGCCGGTGACCTCGGCGTGCAGGGGCCAGAGCTCCTGCGGAGCCGCGCGCTGTGCGTCGGCGGCCTCGGGGGGCGGGGCCACACCTGATTCGGCTTCGTCCACCGGGGGCCGGGAATCGTGCGAGCGGACGGCGGGCGTACCGGTCCAGCGACCGCGCAGCGCTATGAGCACCAGCATCGCGATGGCGAGCAGCAGCAGAGAGACGGATGTCGCTGCCTCCGGCTCGTCCTGGAGCAGCAGGTACACCTGCAGCGGCAGTGTCTGCGTGGTGCCGGGGAGGTTGCCCGCGAAGGTGATGGTGGCGCCGAACTCGCCCAGCGCCCGGGCCCAGGTGAGGGCGGCGCCGGCGATGAGGCCGGGGGCGACCATGGGCATCGTGACGGTGAAGAACACCCGTACCGGTGAGGCGCCGAGTGAGGCGGCGGTCTCCTCGTAGCGGGGCCGGAGTCCGCCGAGGGCCCCCTCCAGACTGATGATGAGGAACGGCATCGCGACGAACGTCGCGGCGAGGACCGCTCCCGAGGTGTGGAACGGCAGGGTGATGCCGAAGGTGTTCTCCAGCCATGGACCGAGCAGCCCGCGGCGGCCGAATGCGAGGAGCAGCGCCACACCGCCGACGGTGGGCGGCAGCACCATCGGCAGCAGCACGAGGGAGCGCACGAACGCCTTGCCGGGAAACGGCACCCGGGCCAGCAGCCACGCCAGCGGTACGCCAAGGACCAGCGACAGGCCGAGCGCCCAGAACGAGACCAGCAGCGAGAGCCGCAGCGCCTCGATGGTTCCCGGCGTCGTGAGATGGTCCGCGAGTTCGCCCCACTGAGTCCGTACGAGGATCCCGATCAGCGGCAGCAACAGGAACGCGACGGCCAGCAGTGCGGGGATCGCCAGGGTGACCGGGCTGCGGGGGCCCGGTGCGCGACTGCGGATTCGTTTCATCGGAGATCCCTGGGACTCGGGGTGATGGATGAAGGGGGCTGTCCGTTCCCCCGGAACGGACAGCCCCCTCACGGCAGTCGCCGGGACTACGGCTTCTGGAAGCCCGCCTCCTGGAGGATCTTCTGTGCCTCGGGCGTGGACAGCCACGCGACGAACGCGGCGGCGGCCTCGGCGTTCTTGGACTCCTTCAGCGCGGCGGCCGGGTATTCGGCGATGGCGTTCTGCGCGTCGGGGATCTCGACCGCGTCGACCTTGTCGGGGGCCGTTTCGGCGTCCGTCCTGTAGACGAGACCCGCGTCGGCCTCACCGAGCTCGACCTTGCTCAGCACGGCGCGGACGTTCGGCTCCTGCGAGACCGGCTTCACCGTGATCTTCTGTGCGTCGAGGATCTTCTGGCTGTACTTGCCGGCCGGCACCTCGGGGGCGGCGAGGACGACCTTCAGCTTCGCGTCCGCGAGGTCCTTGAGTCCGTCGACCTTGTGCGGGTTGCCCTCGACGGTCGCGATGACGAGGCGGTTCTTGGCGATGACGGTCGGGGTGCCGGTGTCCGCCTTGACGCCGCCCATGCTCTTGGTGTCGGCGGTTACCAGGGCGTCGGCCGGGGCGCCCTGCTTCACCTGGGCGACCAGCTCCTGCGACCCGGCGAAGGAGAACGTGATCTTCGTGCCCGGGTTCTTCTTCTCGTACGCCGCGCCGGCGGTCTTGAACACGTCGGTCAGCGAAGAGGCTGCCAGCACCGTCAAGTTGGCCTTGGGAGCCCCGGTGGCGGACTCGTCGGCTTTCGCGCTGCCGGTGTCCTTCTCGGGGTCGTCGTTGCCGCATGCCGTGAGCGGAACGAGGAGTGCAGCAGCCAGTACAGCAGCGGCGGCGCGGCGTCTGGTGAAGGTGAGGGACATGAGGGTGGGACTCCCTGGGGACGTGGTCGGCCGGTGCCGTCCGAGCGGATGCTGATGAGCCGCGCCGGTGACGGGCGACGCCGCTTGGTTGCGCGAGGGGTCAGGTGCGGTCGATGTGCACGCTGGTCGACTTCACGCGGGCGGTGGCCTGCATGCCGACCTCCAGACCCAGTTCCTCCACGGCCTCCCGGGTCAGGAGCGAGACGAGCCGGTGCGGACCTGCCTGGATCTCGACCTGCGCGGCGACGTCGCCGAGCTTTACGGCGGTGACGATGCCGGGGAAGGCGTTGCGGGCCGAGGTGTAGGAGGTGTCGTCCTCGCCGTTGCCGCCCTGGGCGACCTCGATGGAGAAGGCGGCCAGATCACGGCCGTCGATGAGACGGCGGCCGCTGTCGTCGCGATGGGTCGCGACCCGGCCGGCATCCGCCCAGCGGCGCGCGGTGTCGGGACTGACGCCGAGCAGACGTGCCGCCTGTCCGATGGTGTAGGACTGCATGTGCGACACCGTATGGCGTTTCCCCTCTCATTTGCAATTGATCAGTCGATTCTCCATGGCAGCTGCGATGGAGATTGGAGGAACGCGCAATGGCACCGCGCAGGGCATCCTGTTGTGTGATCGCGCGGCAACCAGGTCTCCTCTGGTTTGCCAGGCCGGACCCAGAGACGCCCTGGCGCATGCGACGCGTGGTTGTCGGCTGCGATGGGTGTGGGCAGGCCGCGACGGACCGCTCCCTCGCGATCACGAGAAGGCCCCGCACGCGCCCTGTGCGCGGCCTTTTGGCTCAAGCCGACGAACCGACCGGGAGCCGGCACGTGCCGATCCAGATGGTGGTGATCGCGCTGATGTAGCGCGCCCCACAGCGGTCCGAGGGGACGACGAGCTGACTGCCCGCCGTGTCCAGGTCGCGGTCGTCCAGGCGGGTGGCCAGCAGCATCGGTGTGTTTCCGAAGTCGGCGTCGATCTCCGCCCAGGACAGCACCGTGTGGTGGCCGTCGCCGCCGCTCACCGTCAGCAGGAAGCGAGAACGGTCCTTGCGGCGGCGCGGGTCGAAGGCGGGGACGGCGTCGGTGATCACCTCACGCAGCAGCGGTCCTTCGAACGTGTGGTGCTGCGGGCCGCTGGTGGCGCATTCGAAGACCACGTCGGCCCGGTGCTGCTCCCAGCCCGACCGCAGGTCCGCGACGCTCAGTGCCGTCGGGCGGCGGACCTCTCCGCAGACGGCGAAGGTCAGGGGTGCGGTGCTGAGTCGACTCATCGGCTTCCCCTTCGAACGGTCGGTGCGGCGACTGCGGCCAGTACTACCCGACCATCGTTCCAGGGAATCGTGTCTGCAAGCCTTCTATGCCGTTTTCCCTTGTGATTGTGAGCTTGCTACGAATACTGCCCCGGCATCTTCCAGGCCATCGTCCCAGCCGGTGTCGCGCGGCACGGCACGAGCCTGCCGGTGCCCTTACCGACCGGGAGCTGTCCCGCCTCGACACAAGCTCGACCTGCGTGCCGCGTTGCTCTGCCGCTGACGCGCGTCGCTCGTCACGGGAGGTCGATGTGCACGTTCGTCGACTTCACCCGCGCCGTGACGGTGACGCCGACCTCGATGCCCAGCTCCTCGACGGACTCACGGGTCACCAGCGAGACCAGCCGGTGAGGACCGGACTGGATCTCCACCTGGGCTGCCACATCGTCGACGCGTACGGCAGTCACGATCCCGGCGAACGAGTTGCGTACGGAGGTGGCCACACCGTCCGGTACAGGATGCATGCCCGCGGCACGCTCCTGCGCGAACGCCGCCAGTCCCACCCCGTCGATCACGCGGTTCCCCGAGCCGTCCCGATCCATACGCAGCCGACCGCCGTCCGCCCACCGGCGAACGGTCTCCGAACTCACACCCAGCAGCTCTGCTGCCTGTCCAATGCTGTACGACGGCACACCCGCACTCTAGGCCAACGCCTTGCACCGGCCGCCGAGACGGCCTGACCAGGAGCAAGAGAGACGGTGCCCCGACCTCGGAGTCGTCGTGACCAGCCCAGGCAGAGCCCGCGGAACACGATCAAGCTGCCGGGTGAGGAGCGCGCCTGGACAATGGAAGAGGCGTGGTCCCTGCCGTGAACCGTGACGGGGCCGGTCTGCGGCTTTTCGCGGTACGTCTCGGCCGATCTCTCCGAGGCGACGCCGAGGCCGAGAGGAAGGCGGTCGCCATGACCAGCATCACTCACCGCATCGCCGCCCTGTTCCGGATCAAGGCGGACAAGGCGCTGGACAACGCCGGGGATCCGCGCGAGGTCCTGGGGTACTCCTACGAGCAGCAGCTGCAGATGCTGCAGCGGGTACGGCGCGGCGTGGCCGATGTGGCGACCAGCCGCAAACGGGTCGAGCCGGCCGCCGATGCGGGCGACGAGGCGGTGTTCACCGTCGCCCTGTCGGCTCTGTTGGACGCCGTGCGCAGTCTCGGCAGGTCGCTTCCGGACGAGACGATCACCCCGTCCGGCCTGGTACTGCCCGACGAGGACGCCGGCCTCACGCAGGTGCGGGAATTGCTCTCCGACGAAGGCCTGATCCCGGGGTGATGGCGATGCGCAGCCGCTTCGAGCCCGATCGGCAGCTGACCGCGCGCATGCTGGTCACGATGTTCCTGCTCGGGCTGCTGTACGTGGCGTTCATCGCCGCGTTGATCGTGCTGCTCAAGTCCGTCCTCCTGGTGGTCGTCATCGCCGCCGGGCTGCTTGGTGCCCAGTACTGGTTCTCCGACCGGATCGCCCTGTACGCGATGCACGGCCGCCTCGTCACAGCCGAGGAACAGCCCAGGCTGCACGGCGTCGTCGACCGTCTGTGCGCCACCGCGGACATGCCCAAACCCCGGGTGGCCATCTCCGACATGGACCTGCCCAACGCGTTCGCCACCGGCCGCAATGCCGACCACGCCGTCGTCTGCGTCACCACCGGACTGATGCGCCGCCTGGAGACCGAGGAACTCGAGGGCGTTCTCGCCCACGAGCTTTCCCACGTCGCGCACCGCGACGTCGCGGTGATCACCATCGCCTCGTTCCTGGGCGTGATCGCAGGTCTTGTCGTCCGCTTCGCCTTCTACTCCCAGCTGTTCGGCGGACGCAACCAGCGTGACCAGAACACCGCCGCCGTGTTCGCGATCGTCATGGGGGTCTCCGCCCTCGTCTATGCCATCAGCTTCCTGCTGATCCGGGCGCTGTCCCGCTACCGCGAACTGGCCGCCGACCGGGCCGCGGCCATGCTCACCGGGAAGCCTTCCGCGCTGGCCTCGGCGTTGACCAAGGTGAGCGGCGACATCGCCCGTATCCCCACCCAGGATCTGCGCACCGCCCAGGCGTTCAATGCGTTCTTCTTCACGCCCGCCCTCGGGCCCGGCACGGCGCTGGCCAACCTGTTCTCCACCCACCCCAGCCTGGAACGCCGACTGGAGGCGCTCGCAGCGATCTCCGCCGAACTGGGCGAGCCGGGCGGCCGGACGACGTGAGAAGGAGCTGATGCCCTGTGGGTCTCCTGGACGTCCTGTTCGGCCGGAGCAAGCCGGTCAAGCCCGACCTGGACCAGCTCTTCGGCCTGCCATCGGCAGCGATCACCCTCCAGGCGGCGATCGGCTTCACCCCGACCGGAGTGGGCTCGGTGTGCTTCGCCGCGATCGAGGGCGGGGTGTTCGCCCAGGTCCAGCAGGAGGTACGAGCCCTCCTGGACGCCGACTCCGAACGGGGCGGTGTGCCGGTGGAGTTCACCCGTGACGCTTATGGATACTCCTGGCTGATCTCCCGCCGCGACCCCGACAACCTGCCCGCCCTGGTCAACGACCTGCATGCGGTGAACACCGCCCTGCAGGACAGCGGATTCGGCCCGCAGCTCCTCTGCTCCCTGGTCACCTTCCACGACCCCGAGCGCCCCCTCGCGCTGGTCTACCTCTACAAACGCGGCACCTTCTACCCCTTCGCTCCGCTGCCGGGCCAAAAGCGCGACAACGCGCTGGAGCTCCAGGTCAAGGCGACGGTCAAGGACGACCTGCGCATCGAGCCCGACCTGAGCCGCTGGTTCCCGCTGTGGGGCGCGCCGGGCTTGTGACACCACGGGACCGCGCCGGCGCCCGGGGTTGCGACGACTGCGCCCTTCGGCCGGTTCCGGCTGTCGCCGACCTCGCTGCGCCTGCCCCGTCGGCGACCCCGCCGATGAGCATCACCGCGTGCACGGTCCGGTTGGCCATCTCGGACACCCACTCGTCGTGCGTCTGGTAGACGGACGTTGAACGGAACCGCAAGGAGGCCGGGCCCCGGGGACCGTCGCGGAGGTCCGCGGGCAGCCGGTCCCGCAGCGTTCGTACCCGGGCGCCGATGCCGGCGTCGAGCTTGTCCCAGCCGAACAGTTCCCCGAGCTTCCACCGGACCGCGAAGAGCATGCGCGGCACGGGGGAGGATCCCGTTGTCAGCGCGGAGAGACCAGGAAGCCCTCGACGATACGGCGGACCTTGCTCACCGCGTCGGCCTCTCCGGCCCGCAGGGCCGTGTTCGCGGCGCACAGCAGGGCGTCGATCTGGAAGACGGTGAGATCGACGTCGAGTTCAGCAAGCTCGCCGGTGGCCACGGCGAGCCGGAACTCGGCCGCGATGACTTCGCGCCACTCCTGCTGGTCCTGGAACAGCGCGTCGTGGACCGGTCCCGGCCGGCTGTCGAACTCCGCGAGATTCGCGGCTCTGAAGCAACCACCGGCGAACAGTGGTGTCTCGGCGTACACGATCCAGTGGTCGAGCAGCGCACGAAGGCGGGCTACGCCGCGGGGTGCCGACCCGGCCGGGCGGATGACGGCGTCGATGAACATCGCGCGCGCGAACTCGACAGCCGCAAGCTGCAGGGTTTCCTTCGTCTTGAAGAGAGTCTGGATGCCTGCCTTACTGAGTCCCGTGTCGACCGCGAGGCGGCCGAAGCTGACGCTGCCGAGCCCCTCGAGCGAGGCGATGTCGACGGCCTGCCGGAGCACGATCCTCCGTGTCCGGGCGCCGCGCAGGAGGCGTTTGTCCGTGACCTCCGGCTGTATCCGCTCCAAGGGCAGGAGCGCCTGCGATCCGGGACCACCGGCTCGTGAGGCGGCCGGTTCCGTTGCACTTCCCATACGGTCGATCGTACCCATTCCGCAGGGCACGGGAACTCGCAGCAGTCCTCTGCTCCGGGCGGGCCGCCGCAATGGCTCGGTCGGCGTTACGGCGATCGTGTGGCCGGTCCGGTCGAGCCGCCTGTTCGAGGTCACCCGGTTCCGTCAGTCGCGTGTCGTACGGCTGAGTACGTGAGCCAGGCCCTTGACCATCTCGGTCGCCATCACCGCCTGCCCCGAAGCCGAGAAGTGGATACGGTCCTCGCTCAACAGATCATCCCGGGCGTTGACGGGGTGGTCCCACATGTCGACGACAACTGCCTTGAACTCGGCGGCCAGAGCGCGAGTGATGTCGTTGGCCCTGGCGACCCGCTCACTCCAGTCCGGAAAGACCGGAACGACATAGGCCCTGCCCAAGGTGAACGTCGTCAGCTGGGCCCCGGTCCTTGACGCCAGGTCGTACATGCGCCGCAGTGCCTGCTCGATCTCGTCGAAGTCCGGCTTCCGTCGCACGAGATCGTTCGCGCCGCATGGCAGGTGGAGCAGGTCCGGGGTGAACTCCAGCATGCGATCGATCTGCCTTTCGAGGGTCTGCGCCGTCGTGGCTGCGACCTCGGCCGTGTTCAGGTACTCCAGATCCGGCCGTACTCGGCGAAGGATGTCCGCGAACCTGTCGGACCAGCCCACGTTCGCATAGCCGGGGCTGGGGTCTCCGGTGCCCGCCGACAGGCTGTCGCCGATCACGGCGAACCGGTGCCACGGGGCGTCGAAGAGAAGCGCTGCCGCGTCCAGTGACTGCAGGCAGAACGGATCGGACTCCTCGGTGCGTTGTGTCGAAGCCATAGAAAAAGAATACGTACGTCCGTATGTAAAGGCAACCCGCGTCCGGCCGTCCGTGTTCACCCGATCGTGGGATGCGTACCGATGCCCCGATGTGAGCCCGCCTGTCTGCAGGCGGGCTCACATGCGGTTCGTCGGGATATCTGCGTCCACGTCGACGAAAATCTGTCGTGGTGACGATAGACATTCGCTCCTCTCATGGTTAGGGTTCCTGACGTAGCCAAGGAAGTCGGCAAGGCGCCGCAGAGATGAGCCGGCGCGAGCAGGACAGGCACGGCAATGGAGTCATGGGGCCGGAAACGGAAGAGGGTCCCCTGGCTGATCGCCGGGCCGGGTGGCCCTCAGGGGTCTCCGAGCAGCACCGCATCAATGCAGTACCGACCCAGAAGAGATGAGAGAGAGGAGCGGACGCCATCAGGATCGCCCGGGCGACAATCGGTTCGCCCGGGTGCCGCAGACCCCGGATTGGAAGGTGGTCCCCGGTCAAGCAGCCGCGATCCCCGCGCCTCCGTCCTGTCGGGCGGACCAGCGGAAAACGAGAATCGGCGCTCAGTGCCGACAGATGGTGTTAACCCCCTCAGGGCCCCGGTGCCGAACGGCACCGGGGCCCCTCGACGCGTTATCACGAAGAGGTGCCGATGAACCCAGGAACCCCGCCGCATACCACCGACCGGTTCGACGACGACGACTACCCCGCGTACACCATGGGCCGCGCCGCGGAAATGATCGGGTCCACCCCCGCCTTCCTCCGGGCTCTCGGGGAGGCCCGGCTGATTGCCCCGCTGCGGTCCGAGGGCGGTCACCGCCGCTACTCCCGCTATCAGTTGCGCATCGCCGCCCGCGCCCGCGAACTCGTCGACTCCGGCACGGCAATCGAATCCGCCTGCCGCATCATCATCCTCGAGGACCAGCTCGAGGAAGCTCTCCGTCTCAACGCGGAGCTGCGGCGGTCCACCGCCGGCTCCGATGACGCGGCTGCTTCCTGAGGGCCGGTACCGGGAGGCGGGCCGTCTCGCAGCGGCCCGGCATCGGCTTGTTGGACCCTGGAGCAGGCGCCCGCGGAAATCTATGGCGGCGGCAGCAGAGATTCCCACAATGCGCAGTGAGGTTTTATGGCGTGACAGGCGGAGTGAAATTACTCGGCGTGTCCGGATGTTGGCACCGTGCTACTGTTGACCTCGGTTGCAGTTGTGGTTCCCAAGACTTGCATGTGCTCTGAGCGGATTTACTCCGGCAGGCGTACTCCTGTATTTCCGGTGCGGATTTTCCGGACGGGTAATCATCGCGGCGACTCGTGGCGCGCACAGTGCGCGCCCTTGGGCTCTGCCCCGAAGGAGATTCAGCATGGCCATTGGCACCGTGAAGTGGTTCAACGCGGAAAAGGGTTTCGGATTCATCGAGCAGGACGGTGGCGGCGCTGACGTCTTCGCCCACTACTCGAACATCGCCGCCTCCGGCTTCCGCGAGCTTCAGGAAGGCCAGAAGGTGAGCTTCGACGTCACACAGGGCCCCAAGGGCCCGCAGGCAGAGAACATCGTTCCCGCCTGACGCTGACGCGCACTTCGTAGCTGGGGCCCGCACCTTGGGGTGTGGGCCCCAGCTCGTTGCGTTGTTCGAAGAGCAGCCTGCGCTGTGATGGGTTCATGGCCGGCGGACCGGCAACGCTCTCTTGACTCACCATGCGGCGGACACGTTCCGCCCGCGGATTCGGACCCCATCCGTCCGCGCCTCACGATGGGGCATTCCTGGATTACGCCCGGGCGTACGTCCCATTGTTTCGACCCGTCGGATCCGGCTCTTTCCTTCTTTTGCCGGTCAGGCGTTCGTCTTTTCTCGGCTCGTTCCTGTGATGCTGCACGCGCTTATTGGCGGCGGGAATTCCTGGATACGATGCCGCATCGAGGAAGGTTCACTGTGAACCGCACGACCGGCACCAACGATTGTCAGACCCGCACCCGTGGGGGCATCTCCGCGACGTCGGAGCGCAGCGGCGGAGGATTCCGCTGGCAGGCACGGAGCCTGCAGAGCTCCCAGGGTAGTCCCGGCACCGGCGAGAGCCGCTCCGGTGGCTACGTCCGTCGACCCCCCGCGCCGCAGGGGGAGTTCGCGCTCCACGAGGTGAAGACCTTCGCCGAACTGGACCTGCCCGCGCCGTTGCTGGCGGCCCTCGTCGCCGCGGGCATGTCGGTTCCCTTCCCGGTCCAGAGTGCCACGCTGCCGAACTCGCTGGCCGGCCGGGACATTCTGGGCCGTGGGCCGATCGGCTCGGGCAAAACCCTCGCCTTCGGTCTGGCACTGCTGGCGCATACCGCCGGGCAGCGCGCGGAGCCCCGGCAGCCGCTGGCCCTGGTCCTGGTGCCCACCCGGGAGTCGGCCCAGCAGGTCACCGACGCGCTCACCCCCTTTGCCCGCTCGCTGAAGCTGCGGCTGGCCACCGTGGCCGGCGGCATGTCCATCGGACGGCAGGCCAACGTCCTGCGCAGCGGGGCCGAGGTCGTGGTCGCCACCCCGGGCAGCCTCACGGACCTCATCGAGCGCGGTGAATGCCGTCTGGACCGGGTGAGCATCACCGTCCTGGACGACGTGGACCAGATGGCCGACATGGGCTTCATGCCCCAGGTCGCCGAACTCCTGGACCAGGTACGCCCCGAAGGCCAGCGGATGCTCTTCTCCGCCACGCCGGACCGCAATGTCGACCTGCTGGTCCGCCGCTACCTCGAGGACCCGGTCGTCCACTCGACCGACCCCTTCGCGTGCGCCGCCTGAGCAGGTCGCGGCCGCACAGGCACATGGTCAGGATGCACATTCGGCCGTTGGACATTCAAGCCAGGAGGCTCTCTTGACGCTGCGTCAAGCCTACCCCCGACAGATGAACCGCTCCACAGGATCCGCGGGCGACGTGATGGGCCCGCTCGGGCCGCAGGTCTGTGACGACATGATGGTCGACGTGGCCCTGTCCGTTCTCGTCAGCGCCCGCTCCGGCCACCTGATCATCTGCGACCAGGACGGCCGGTGCACGGGCCTGGTCACCCGGGCGCAGCTCGAGAACCACCGCAGAGACTCCTGGTACACCGAACGCACTCGTCTGCGGGACATCGTCCACGACCGGGCGCCGTTCACCTCCTCCGCAACGCCTGTGCGGACAGCGGAACGCGCCATGCGGGACCGGCAACTCGAAGCATCGCCGGTGGTCGACGGGGAGGGCTGCACCATTGGCGTCCTTGCCCTCTCGCGCTGATTCCTCCATGTCCGCACGTGCCGGCGGGCCTGAGGGGTGCGCCGTCCGTCAGTACGGGTGCTTGTTGGCCTTGTTCGCCCATGCCTGGTAGGACGTGGCCCCCAACTCGGGGTGGAGCTGCTCGAGGGTGATGCTCCGCGCGTCCGGGGGCTTCGCGAAGTCCTCGTACTGGAAGGCGTCGTCGAAGCCGATCTCCTGAGTCGCCTTCCAGTCGCAGCTGTAGTAGACCGTGCCGATCCGGGACCAGTAGATGGCGCTCATGCACATCGGACACGGGGCGCCACTGGTGTAGATCGTGCACCCCTGCAGCATGCGAGCGCGCTCCGGCACGACGTCGGGGGAGCCCTCGGGGCGAGGCACCAACTTCAGGGTGTACTCGTCCTGGTGCTCTTCGGAGATGGTGGGCGCTTCAGGATTGAACAGCTGAACGGCCTTGCGAATGGCTTCCACTTCGCCGTGCGCGGTCGGGTCGGCCGTGAGGAGTACGCGGTTCTGGCCGCGAGCGATGATCTCACCGTCATTGGTGATGACCGCGCCGAACGGACCGCCCCAGCCGTTCTCGACGGACTCGGTGGCCAGTCGGACCGCTTCGTCCATGAACTCCTTGTGTCCCATCGCAGAATCCTCCCGCTCGTCCGGCCCCGACCGGCGCAGAGTTTCCTCGTGTGTCCGATAACTCCCTTTTGATCTAGACTACTCCGTATGGGTACCCGTGCAAGCCGTGCTCCCGGCGGCAGCGCCACGGTCGTGACCTCCCAGAAGGTCCGAGCGGGCCGGGACGCCGACTACAAGCGCTGGCAGGAGAAGACCAACCGGGTTGTGCGAGGCTTTGACGGCTTCCAGGGCACGGAGTCGTATCCACCGGTCCCGGGCGACGAGAACGAGTGGGTCGTCGTATTCCGCTTCTCCGGTATCGAGCAGTTGAGCGCTTGGCTGGATTCGGGTGCGCGTCGACAACTCCTCGATGAAGCCCGCCCGTTGTTCGACGGGACCCCGACGCAAGAGGTGCTCACCGGTGGCACGCCGGCCGAGGACGTCGTCACTGCGGTCATCTCGCACGATGTCCTGCCGGGGCACGAGCAGGACTTCATGCGCTGGCAGGACAAGGTTCTCAAGGAGCAGGAGAGATATCCCGGTTTCATGGGTTCGGAGTTGTTCAAGCCCGTGGAGGGCATCCAGGACCGTTGGGTGGTCGCCTTCCGCTTCGACACACGTGAACACCTCGACGGGTGGCTCGACTCCGAGGCCCGTGAGAAGCTTCTGGACGAGGGACGCGACTCCTTCCGTTCCTACGACGTCCGCAAGATCGGGTCGGCGTTCGGCGGCTGGTTCCGATTCGGCGAGGGCACCGATGAAGGCGTTCCACCCAACTGGAAACAGGCCATGTCCGTGGTACTGGCCCTGTATCCCACGGTGATGATTCTGGAACTCACGGTCGGTGACTGGTTCGACAGCCTGGGAGTACCCGGATATCTGGCTCTGTTCATCAGCAATGTACTGAGTGTCAGCATCCTTACCTGGCTGCTGATGCCGCTGGTCAACCGAGCGCTCGCCTTTTGGCTGCTGCCCGGTCGGGCGCAGTCCGCGCGCATTCATGTGGCGGGCGCCGCGATCGTTGCGTTGTGCTGTCTGGTGCTCATCACGATCTTCGGGATGACCACGGGTTAGACACCCGAAATGCTCGGCGACCACCTGCTGTCGATGGCCATCTCCATGGCACAAACTCCAGGCCGCGAGCTTGCGAGGCGGCCGGTAAAATGGGATGTCCCCGCTCGCGCCGTGCGGTTCTTCACACCGGATCTTCAGCTTCATCCGCAGCCGTAGCCAGTGCAAGTCCAGGAGCCCGTGATGCGCGAACCAGGGCAGGCCGGAGGGATCGAGGGGGCGGTCGTCCAGCGAGGCGACGCCGACTACGAAGCGGTCCGGGCGAGCATGGTGTGGAACGGGCTCAAGCCCGAGCGATTTCCTGAGGTGATCGTCCAGGCCGCCTCGGAGCGAGATGTTCCCGCAGCCATCGGGCTGGCTCGTTCCCGAGGACTCCGCGTCGCGGTCCGGTCCGGGGGGCACAGCTGGTGCGGGTCGTCCCTCCGCTCCGGCGGGATGCTTGTCGACCTCTCCCGGCTCCGGCGGTGCGACATCGATATGGCCTCCGCGACTGTGCAGCCCGCCGTCACCGGCAGCGAACTCGCTTCGGAACTCACGGCGAGCGGTCTGGCTTTCCCCACGGGGCACTGCGGGTCGGTCGCCGTCGGCGGATATCTCCTCAGTGGCGGCCTCGGGTGGAATTCCGGTGCCCTGGGGCCGGCTTGTCGAAGCGTGTACGAGATCGAAGCCGTGACCGCGGACGGTGAAGTGGTCCGGTGCAACGAGGACGAGAACGCGGACCTGCTGTGGGCAGCGCGTGGAGCTGGGCCGGGTTTCTTCGCCGTCGTCACCAGATTTCGGCTTCGCCTGTACGGACTTCCCGGGGCGATCATGTCGACTACGTACGCTTTTCCGCTTGCGGAGGTCCAAGAAGTGTCGAACTGGGCCACCGGGGCGGCGAATGAGCTCGAGCCGAACGTGGAACTTACTCTCGTCCTCTCAATAGCCGCCTCCCATATGACACAGGCGATGCCGCGGCCGAAGGTGATCGTCGTCGCCGCCACCGCTTTCGCGGATTCGAGCGAACAGGCCGTTCAGGCCCTACGGCCGCTGCAGAAATGTCCCATCGCCGATCGCGCCCTTTTCCAGGAGCTGAACGAGCCGACGTCCGCCGAGGCTCTGTACGACTCCGGCGGCCTCTGGCCCGCGGAGCGCCGCTACGCGGTCGACACGCTGTGGTCGGAGGCGGACTTCGGGACGCTGCTGTCCCAGCTCAGTGACGCGGTCGAGCGTGCGCCCTCCGACACGTGCCTTGTCCTCGCACCCGTGTCGCCTGCCTCGCGCGACGAGGATCTGCTGCGCGACATGGCGTTCTCGGTGCTCGGCTCGAGCTA
Organism: Streptomyces sp. NPDC002889; assembly: GCF_042888425.1. Lineage (NCBI taxonomy): Bacteria > Bacillati > Actinomycetota > Actinomycetes > Kitasatosporales > Streptomycetaceae > Streptomyces > Streptomyces sp. NPDC002889. Next base: position 192,457 of record NZ_JBIAPT010000006.1, on the reverse strand, counting down.
CGTCGTCCCCTACGCCATATGGGACGACCCCGCCGAGGATGACATCAGCGTCCGCTGGCTGCGCGAGGCGATGAGCACCGTCGAGCCGCTCGGGACGGGGCACTACATCGCCGAGACGGACCTGACCGCCGGCGCGACCCGCGCCGAGCGGTCGTTCACGACCGGCGACTGGCAGCGGCTGCAGGCCCTGAGAGCGCGGTACGACCCGGATGGCGTCTTCCACTCCTACCTGACGCCCTGACGCCCCGCCTGCGTGGGGCCGGCGCCCGGCCCCGGTTGTGTCCCGACGCCATGCCGTCCGTCGGGGTGCATGGGAAGTCCGCCCGGGTGAGTGGGCGTGCATGCCCTCGAGGCCGTCGCCACCGGGCGGGGCGATCGGCACGGCCGGGGTCGGGCCCCCGGGCGGCACAGGCATGCGGTACCGCGGGGTCGAGAACCGCGCGCCGGGGACAGCCTGCCGCTGAAACCATCGACGGTCACCGGGACGCCTTGGACACGCCCCCGACGGCTGCGCGGATCCCACCGGCCGCGGAGCGCCGCTCCCGGGCACCGTGCGGGGCGTCGCGTGAGTGTCCTGCGTGAACCGCGCGCCTCCCCCTCTCGTAATGTCTGAATTGCCCGACTATGCCCATGCGTGGACAACCCGGGGAAATCCCTTGTATGAGATGAACTGTCCGAATTTCATCATGGAGTCCATATAGTGGCTTGTTGCGCGGCTTGTTCGTTTTCTGGGGCGGTGTCACCGGGTGATCGATTCCTGTCGTTGTCAGTGATATCGGTCACGGACGCACGGAGTGGCCGGTATTGCCCCCCGCCCAGTTCCTGTCTACGGAAAGACAGTTGAGCCGCGCGGTATCGAATGGATCACGGAAATTCCCCGCCCGAAGCATCATGCGGATTGCTCCGTGGAATTCAGGTCTTGTTCCGCCTCTGCAATCTCGCTTACGGTCACCCTCAATCCGGGTGGACCGCCGAATCCTGCCGCCGTCCGGAAACCGCACCCACTCACGCACGGCAGGAGCGGGGAACCCAGGTAAGCCGCCGATCCGGATTAAGGAACGGCTCGGGGTGAAGTCGCGATGCATATTGCGGCCGGGCATCTCCAGCCCGAACCCGACAGCTCACCTCGCAGGCGAAGGAGAGGAATTGTCATGCCTGCAAAGGGTAAGCACCGCCGTCCCAAGTCCGGTCCGCTCTCCCGGGGTTTCGTCGCGGCGGGTACCGGAGGTGCCGCGCTCGCCCTCCCGATGCTGGGAGCGACCGCTGCCGGCGCGGCGCAGCCGACGACGGCCGTCACCGTCGAAAAGGCTGCAGCGCCGACCGTTGTCGTCGCCACGCAGGTAGCCGCGCAGAAGATCAGGCCGATCACTTACTCCGTGGTCACCGGGGATTCTCTTTACAAGATCGCAGGCGATCATTCCCTGAGCGGCGGCTGGAAGAAGCTGTACAAGGACAACCGGAAGGCCGTCGGCGACAATCCCTCGCTGATTCATCCCGGTCTCAAGCTGACGGTCGGAGCGAAGGCCAAGGCCGAGGCACCGGCCAAGCCCGCCACGGACCGCCCGTCCTCGGCGGCTCCTTCCAAGGCGTCCCCCAAGGCGCCTTCCTCCTCGGAGCGAGCCGAACGGGCAGGCCGCTCCGAGCGGAAGAGCGCACCGTCCGCCGAGAGTGGTGCCGCCGCCCCGCAGTCCGCGCCGACGTACTCCAACGACCTCGACGGCTGGATCAAGGAATCGCTGGACATCATGGCCCGGCACGGGATTCCCGGCACCTACGAGGGCATCCACCGGAACGTCATGCGCGAGTCCTCGGGCAATCCGCTGGCGATCAACAACTGGGACTCCAACGCAGCGGCCGGAACGCCGTCCAAGGGCCTCCTGCAGGTCATCGATCCGACCTTCCGCGCCTATCATGTCCCCGGTACGTCGATGGACAGCTTCGACCCGGTCGCCAACATCACGGCCGCGTGCAACTACGCCGCCGCCCGTTACGGCTCGATCGACAATGTGAACGGGCCCTACTGATCTGTGACTCCGGGCCGGGACGCGGCCGGAGAGGGCCGGCGATCGTCCGGCCGGCCGACCAGCATGCATGCCCGGGGCTCGGGGGACCCCGGGCATCGCGGTTTCCTGCCACAGTCCTCACCCGTACGGGTGGGGCAGGGTGCGCGACCAGGCGCTCTGCCGGTCAATGGAAGGGCGATGGAGCCTGACTATGCCGCAGCTTTGCTGCACGCCCTGTTCACACAGCCGCCGATCGGTCTGCACGTGCTGGACCCGGAGCTGCGGATCCTGCGGTTCAACGTCGGTGCGCCGGGTGCCCGGGGCATCGACCAGCGGGACGTGGTGGGCCGCTCCTGGCAGGAGCTGGGACTGGTCGCGGACGATGTTATTCGCATGCTCCACGGCGTACTGGAGACCGGGGAGCCGGTCAATGACTTCCGGCACCGTGGCCGCCTGCCCGGCGCCGACGAGGACCGGGTGTGGTCGGTCTCGGCATTCCGCCTGCAGGACGACGACGGCCGTGTCCTGGGAGTCGCCGCCACGGTGGTCGACATCACGGAGCGGGATCGTGCGCAGCGGCGTCTGGAGCTGCTGTACCGGGCGGGTGAGCGGATCGGCACCACCCTCGATGTGTTCCGTACGGCTCAGGAACTCGCCGACGCCGCCGTGCCCGAGCTGGCCGATGCGGCGGCTGTCGAGATCCTCGACCCCGTGCTGCACGGCGAGGCTCCCGCGCCCGGGCCACAGCTCGGGCAGGTCACGGTGCGCCGGGCAGGGTTCCGGGCGGCCGAGGGGGTCTCCGTCCGGGTCGCCCACGAGATCGGGGACGTCAGAGTGATGCGGTTCGGCACCCCGTACTCCCAGGCCATGAGCGATCTGCGGCCTCGTCTCGTACGCGCGCTGCGCGCCGACGACGCGTGGCTGCTCCGGGACCCGGCCCAAGCGGAGCTGGTGCGGGAGACGGGCACGCACTCACTCATCACGGTCCCGCTCGCGGCCCGCGGGGTGGTGCTCGGGATCGCGGCCTTCTACCGTACGAGAGGCTCGCCGCCCTTCGACGACGCCGACCTCGGCCTCGCCGTGGACCTGGTGACCAGGGCCGCGGTGTGCGTCGACAACGCGCGTCACTACTCACGCGAGCACACCCTCGCCCGTCTCACCCAGCGCGCACTCGTTCCGGCCCGTCTGCCCGTACACACGGCCGTGGAGACCGCGTACACGTATCTGCCGGTGGCCTCCGGTGGCGCCTGGTACGACGTCATTCCGGTGTCCGGTGCGCGGGTGGCACTCGTGGCAGGCGATGTGTCCGGGCACGGCATGCGCTCCGTGACCACGATGGGACGGCTGCGTACGGCGGTCAGTGCCTTCGCCGCCATGGATCTTCAGCCCGACGAGCTCCTCGAACGCCTCCACGACCTCACCTCGCAACTCGCGAGCGAGTACCTGCCCGGGCAGGGCCCCGGCGAGCCGCGGCTGACGGCCACCTGTCTCTATATGGTCTACGACCCCGTCACCCGCAGCTGTGCGCTGGCCCGGGCAGGCCACCCTCCACCGATCCTCTCCCTTCCCGACGGCGCGGTGGGGACCATCGACGTCGAGGAGGGGACGAGCCTTGGCCGGGGTGTTGCCTCGTACACGACGACCTGGGTGGACCTGCCCGAGGGCAGCATCCTCAGCCTTCAGAACATGGGACTGCTCCAAGGCGCCGCGGAAAGCCGGCTGCCCCTGTACCGAGAAGCTCTCACGGAGCCCCCCCACGGCACCCTGCAGGACATGTGCGACACCCTGGTCTCCTCCCTGCTCCCGGAGCCCCCTGACGACGACGCCCTGCTGCTCCTTGCCCGCACGCGCGCACTCGGCCCGGACCAGGTGGCGTCCGTGACGCTGCCCGACAGCGCGGAAAGCGCCGCCGCGGCCCGCCGGTTCGTCAGTCACCGGCTGGCGGACTGGGGGCGTGAGGATCTCGCGTTCGGCACCGAACTCATCGCCAGCGAACTGGTGACCAACGCCCTGCGCTACTCCACCGGCCCGGTCGAACTCCGGTTGATCCGTGGCAACGCCCTGATCTGCGAGGTCTCCGACTCCAGCAGCGCCGCCCCCCATCTGCGGTATGCCGAGGACGACGACGAAGGCGGCCGCGGCCTGTACCTGGTCGCGCAGTTCACCCGGAGCTGGGGCACCCGACGGACCGGGAAGGGCAAGACCATCTGGACAGAGCAGACTCTTGCCTGACGCCGGGACCACGCGGTCGTTCTCCGTCCCCGCCCGCCCGACCGTGGTCCGTTTCTTGTGCCCCCTGAGACGGCCCGCCGGCCGGCCCGGCTTCCGATCGCCGTGGCCCTCTGCTACGCGGGGACGGTCCCGGCCCCGCCGGGCAGGCCGCTCGCGGACGTCGCGGTGCCGGAGGGGTCCGCAACCATGGTCGCGCCACCGGCGCCGCCGGTCGGTTCGGCCGGCTCGAGCAGTCCGGAAGTGGCCAGGAGATATCCGAGTTGGGCCCGGCTGCTGCTGCCGAGCCGCTGGGACACCTTGCGCAGGTGCTCGGCCACACTGCGCCTGCTCATCCCCAGCCGGCGGGCGATGGTGTCGTCCGTCTCGCCGGAGACCACGGCCTGCAGGATGGCCCGCTGGACGTCGGAGGTGACGGTGGGCGAGCGTACCGACGCGCTGTCCGGGTGCACCGGTATGGAGCGGGCCCAGGCGTTGTCGAAGAACTGGGACAGCAAGCGGACCAGCGCCGGGTGCCGGATCTGCAGTGCCGCGATGCCGCGTTCCTCGGACACCGGAATGAAGGCGATCTTCCGGTCGCAGATGATCATCCGCTCGAAGACCTCGGTCAGCGTCCGTACCTCGGCGCCCGCATCGGTGATCTGCTCGATGTAGGACATCGTCGCCTGGTGGGAGCGCACGGTGTGCTGATAGATGGTCTGCTGGCTCACGCCGCGCGAGAGCAGCCGCAGATCCCTCTCCAGAGCCTCGCCGAGCACTCTGGGCGGGCGTCCGCCGCCCGGCTGCGCGGTCAGCAGTTCGTTCCGGCAGTCGTTCACGGCCGCTTCAAGGGCCTTGCTGATCAGGTCCCCTCCGGTGAGGAGGGTGAGTGGCGGCTGCTCATGCCGCCGGGTCTCGGTGTAGATCTCCGAGAAGGCCGCGAACACCGCCTTGGTGGCGTGCAGTTCTTTCTGCCGGCCGGCTATCGCGTCCTCCAGTGGACCGAGTACCGCGAAAGCAGCCGCCTCGGGCGGGACCGCGGTGGCCAGTTCCGGCGAACCAGGGCAATCGGTGACCAGTTTCAGTCTCCGTAGGCAATCCGGCACCTCGGTCCGAGGAAGGGTCCCTCTGGAAAGAGCTGACCGATAGCGGTGAAGCGCGGTGGCGCATGGCCCGCCCAGATGCGAACTGTCGCAATTGCACGTCATGTTGGTGGAATGCTCGTGGTTCACAAGTGTGCAGATTACATTTGTGCGTTTGCCCCGCGCTGGGTCGCGCCGGACCTCTCGGCAAGCATGACGTGAAAGTGCTGGGCCGTGCACGAGGTGAAGACCGCACCCGGTGCGTCGAAAGGAGGAAGCATGCGTCACCTGATCCATGTCACAGTCCCCGTCGCCGTGGACGGTGTCGCTGTGCGCGGCTACGGCTCCTTCGACGGCGGCTCGGCCGGTGACGTTCGTGCCGACTCGGCCCGGGGCAGCCGCGTTCCGGCCGAAACCGAATCCCGGTCGTGACGCAGCTATGGCGCTACCGCATGCTGATCTGCGGGTACGCGGTCTCCTCGTACGGGACTTTCCTGAACATGGTGGCGCTGAACCTGTTCGTCTACACGACAACGGGCAGCGCGCTGGCCATGGGCCTGTTCATGGCGGTCCGGCTGGCCGCCGGTTTCGTGGCCGGCCTGGTGGCGGGTTCGCTGCTGGCCCGGGTCGCGGTGAAGCCCCTCATGTTCTGGGCCAATGTCGCCCAGGCGGCGACCATGTTCCTCCTGGTGCTGGCGCCGGAAGGGCTCGGCACGGCCGTCCTGTTCGTCGTCTCGGCCGTGGTGGGCGCCTTCAGCACCCTGTTCATGGTCGCGCTGCGCAGCTCCATCCCCGACATGGTCGGGGCGGACCGGCGCAGCTGGGCCAACTCGCTGATGGTCGGCGGGCGTTCACTGGCCATGGTGGCCGGTTTCGCCTCGGCCGGTGTCGTGGTGCCGCTGCTCGGCTTCACCGCCGCCTTTCTGACGGACGCGGCCAGTTTCCTGCTCTGCGCCGTGACGGTGCTGTGGCTGCCCGCGACGACGGCCCACAGGGCGGACCCGGCGGGGATCGGGACCGTACCGACACAGGACCCGAAGGAGACGCCGGATCGGCACGTGACGCCGGACCAAGAGGACGCGACATCGGGCGGGCGCCGGCTGCCGGTAGCGCTGACGGCTCTGGCGGCGGCGCCGCTGCTCCCCCTGATGGTCGGCCTGCGCGGCGCCGACGCACTCGGATCCTCGTCGCACAACGCGGCCCTGCCGGTGTACTCCAGCGCCCTCGACCCCGACGACCCCGCGGCGTTCGTCAGCCGGTTCTGGCTCTTCTGGGCGGCCGGAAACGTCCTGGCGCAACAGGTGATCCAGCGGTACGTCAAACGGACCGGGCGATCCGTCGGTGCGCTCGGCTTCGGCCTGGGCACCGTGGCGATGTCCTCGGCCTTCATCCTCGGCTTCGCCGGATTCCCGATGGCCGCCACCATCGTGATCGCCGTGGCCGCGGGGGCTGCCGACGGGCTCACCGAGGTCTCCTACACCTCACATCTGCAGACCCTGCCGGAGACTTTGCGCGGGCATGCGTTCGGCATCTCGGCCACCGTCGAGAACCTCGGCTTCGGTGTCGGCATGATCCTCGTTGCCGCCGCCCTGACCGCCGCATCGCCGTTCGCCGTCGTCGCCTGGTCGCACGGCGTCGCCATCGCCGTCGCAGTCGTGTTCCTCCTCGGGTTGCTGAGCCGGAGAAACACGCGGACGGAACAGGACCGGAAGGAAGCTCATGCCGGACAACCGCGTGGCTGTCATCGGGATGGCGCTGAGGTTCCCGGGGGCTGACACACCCGAGCAGTACTGGGCGGACATCAGGGCGGGCGTCTCGCACGTACGCCGCTTCACCGAGGCGGAGCTGGCCGCGTCGGGTCTCGCGCCCGAGGTCCGCCAGGCCCCGGACTTCGTCGGGGCCTCCGCCAGGCTGCCCGGCATCGACCGCTTCGACGCCACGTTCTTCGGAATGAGCCGCCGCGAGGCCACGCTCACCGACCCGCAGCAGCGAATCTTCCTGGAATGCGTCCACCATGCCCTGGAGGACGCCGGATACGCACAGCCCCACCCCACGGTCCGGATCGGCGTTCACGCCAGCACCGGCTACCGCCTCTACTCCCTGCACAGCTATCTGGCCGCGCAGCTCCCGGCCGAGAGCGCCACGGACGACTGGACGGCGGGCAAGCAGATACAGGTGGGCAACTACCCCGACTTCACCGCCAGCCGCACCGCGTTCAGGCTCGGTCTCACCGGCCCCGCCGTCAACGTGGCAACGGCCTGCTCCAGTGCGCTGGTCTCCGTGCACCTCGCCTGCCAGGCACTGCGCTACGGGGACGCGGACCTGATGGTGGTCGGCTCCTCGGCGCTGCATCTGCCGCAGGTGACCGGGCACCGCCACGTCAAGGGATCGACGATCTCCAGGACCGGAGCGGTACGGGCCTTCGACGCGGCGGCCGACGGCACCGTCGGGGGCAACGGCGTGGCGGCCGTCGTGCTCAAGCCACTGGAGCGCGCACGCGCCGACGGCGACACCGTGCACGCGGTGATTCTCGGCTCGGCGGTCACCAACGACGGTGCGGACAAACAGGGGTTCGCGGCGCCGGGCACGGTGGGACAGCGCGACGCGCTGCTCGGCGCCCTGCGCGCCGCGGGCGTGCCCGCGGACTCGATCGCCTATCTGGAGGCGCACGGCACCGGGACGCTGAAGGGGGATCCGATCGAGTTCTCCGCGCTCACCGAGGCCTTCCGGCGTTCCACGGCCCGGACCGGGTTCTGCGCCATCGGCTCCACCAAGCCGGCGATAGGCCATCTCGACAGCTGCGCGGGTCTGGCCGGACTCATCAAGACGATCCTGGTACTGCGCCACGGCGAGATACCACCCCTGGTCAATCTGTCCCGGCCCAATCCGGCGCTCGGCGTCGACGACAGTCCCTTTGTCCTGCCCACCAGGCTCGGCCCCTGGCCCGCGGGCATGACCGGCCCGCGAAGGGCAGGGGTGCACTCCATCGGGATGGGCGGCACCAACGCCCATGTCATTCTCGAGGAGGCACCGGCCCCCGCCCCACGCGGCACGGCGCCTGCCCGGCCCGTCCCCGCGCTGCTCCCGCTGTCCGCGCGGAGCCCGAAGGCCCTGGCCGAGTACGCCCGTTCGCTCCGCGACCATCTTCTCCGTCACCCCGGGACGGAACCCGCCGATCTGCTGCTCACCACCGCGCTGGGACGGCGCCGGCTGAGTCACCGGCTCGTGGTCACCGCAGCGCCCGCCGACCTGGCCGCCGCCCTCGGGACGTACCTGGAGGCCGCACAGCAGGAGGCCGGTACCCGCCGGGAGACCGTCGAGCCCCCCGGTGCCGCGCAAGGAGGGGCCGACCCCGCGCCGTGGGGCTCCGCGTACACCGTCGGCATCGTGCCGCAGGACACCGACGCGGGCCCGCGAACCGCGTTCCTCTTCAGCGGGCAGGGCAGCGGCCGTCCAGGGATGGCCGCCGAGATCGCCGCGCGCTTCCCCGTCGTGGCCGAGACCCTGGCCGAGTGTGCCGAGATCCACCACGACGAGACCGGCACCCGCACCTTCCACGACCGGCTGTGGACCGACACCGAACCCGGCTCGTGGGACACGGAGTTCGCCCAGCCCGCGATCTTCGCCCTGCAGGTCGCCCACGTACGACTGTGGCGGGAGCTGGGGGTGAAGCCCTCGACGGTCGCCGGTCACAGCGTCGGCGAGTACGCGGCTCTGTACGCGGCGGGGGCCCTCACCCTGGAGGACGGCCTGCGACTGCTGTGCCGACGCGGCCGGCTCATGCAACGGGACACCGCACCCGGCGGCATGATCGCCGTGTTCGCGCCGGAGGAACGGGTGCGGTCGCTGCTCCGGGACGTCCCCGGACTGGAGATTGCCGTCGTCAACGGCCCCGGCCACCACGTCGTGGCGGGTTCGAGGCAGGCCGTGGCGGCGGCCTGCGGCCGGCTGAGGGAACACGGGCACGCGGCGGAACCCCTCGCCGTCGACCGGGCCTTTCACACCGCCCTGCTCGACCCCGTGCTCGACGAACTGCGCGGCGCCGTCGAGAAGGCCGGCCTCCGGCCCACCCACACGGCGTTCGTCAGTGGACTTGACGGCGCGGTCCGGCCCGCCGGCTGGCTGCCCGACGCCGACTACCTCGTCCGGCAGGCCCGGCGGACGGCAGACTTCCACGCGGTGCTGCGGACGCTCGACCCGGCTTCGGCGGGCGGCGCCGATGTGCTGCTGGAGATCGGCCCGGACGCCCCGCTGAGCGGGATGGCCCGCCGTGTCCTGCCGACCGCGGTGGCCGTGCCGACCCAGCGCCACGGCAAGGCACTCGACACCCTCTGGGCCGCCGTGGCCGGCCTCTGGTGCACGGGCTCCGACATCGACTGGGCCGCGCTCCTCGAGGGCTGCGACGGCCGCCGGATCCCGCTGCCCACCTATCCGTTCCAGCGCCAGTCGTACTGGACGGGCCCACCACTGGACGAGTTCGACCGCACCACGGAGGACGGCATGACCGAACAGGCTTTACCGGACCGGGTCCTTGAACTGACCGCGCGCCACCTCGGCTACGCGCCCACGGAGATCGGGGCCGAGCAGTCGTTCGTCGCACTCGGCGCGGACTCCCTCCAGCTGATCGGCATGCTCCGGCAGCTGGAGCGCGAGTTCGGTGTCGAACTCGCCATGCGAGAGGTGCTGGAGGAAGCGGGCACGCCGGAGCTGACGGCGCGCCTGATCGCTTCCCGTAAGGCGGCACTTCCGGCGGAGCCGGCCGATGGGGCAGGTGACACGGGCGGGGCCGTGCCCTCGGGCGAAGCCCCCGCCACGCGTGTGCAGGTGGACGCGGAGCCCGTACCGCCCGCCGGTGACGCCGCTCCCGGGTACGCCTCACGAGCCGAGGTCGAGGAACTGGCCCGGCAGATACGTCAGTTGGCCGACGTGCAGACGCAGATGCTGGCCCAGCTCTCCGAAGCGGTCGCCCTGCTCACCGACGGCCGTCGTGCGGCGTCCCGATGAGCGGCCCGGACACGTCGGCCCAGGCGACGGCACGGGCGGTGGAGGCGTCCCGACGGCTGGCCGAGCAGCTGGCCGGGGCCCGGCGAACGTGTACCGCTGCGCCGACGGGCGGCACGCGCACTGCCGGGTCGGAACCCGCCTGCGGCCTGGGGCCCGCCGAGCCGGCACGCGCCTCATGGGCCGCCGAACCCGCCGACGCCCCGGGTACTGCCTCGCCCACACCCCCCTGCGATACCGCCGCGCCGGCCCACGGCCCGGGCATCCCCGAGTCGGAATCCGCCTCAAGGGCTGCCGCACCCTTGGGCGGCGCCGTCCCCGGCCTCGCCGTAATGCACGGTCCGCACGTCACGCTCCCCGTCGGTTCCGGCATGGCCGGGGACGGCGCCGGTGCCGCGCACCGGGCCCACACCGAGGATCTCGTACGCCGCTTCACCGAGCGCACCCGCACCTCCAGGGAACTGGTCCAGCGGCACCGCCCGGTGCTCGCCGACAGCCGTGCCGTGGTGGGCTTCCGCCGCGGCACCAAGGAGATGCTGTACCCGCTCGCGGCCCGCTCCGCGTGCGGCGCACGACTCACCGACGTGGACGGCAACGACTACACCGACATCACGATGGGCTTCGGCGCCCTGCTCTTCGGCCATGAACCGGAGTTCGTGACCGAGGCGGTCCGCCGCCACCTCGCCGACGGGCTGCGGCTCGGCCCCCGCTCCACCGAGACGGGCGAGGCCGCGGAGCTGCTGGCCGGTCTGACCGGCCTGGACCGCGTGGCTTTCGCCAACTCCGGCACCGAGGCCAACTCCGCGGCCGTCCGACTGGCCCGCGCCGCCACCGGCCGCGACCGCGTCGTCATGTTCCGCGGCTCGTACCACGGGCATGTCGACTCCGTGCTGGGCCGCCCGGGGCCGGACGGCCGCCAGGCGGTGCCGCTCTCCCGAGGCATCCCGGACAGCGCCGTCGCCGAGCTGATCGTCCTCGAGTACGGCAGTCAGGAGGCTCTGGAGGCCATCGACGCACTCGGTGACGGCATCGCCACCGTGCTCGTCGAACCGGTCCAGTGCCGCAACCCCGGTCTGAGGCCGGTGGAGTTCCTGCGGTCGCTGCGCGAACTCACCACCCGACGCGGCATCGTGCTCCTCTTCGACGAGATGCTCACGGGTCTGCGCCCCCATCCGCGCGGCGCCCAGCACCACTTCGGGGTCGTGCCCGACCTCGCCACCTACGGCAAGGCGCTGGGCAGCGGCTTCCCGATCGGTGCGATCGCCGGGCGCGCCGACATCATGGACGGTGTCGACGGCGGAGTCTGGCAGTACGGAGACGACAGCCGGCCGATGCGCGAGACCACCTTCTTCGGCGGTACGTACATCCAGCACCCGCTGTCGATGGCCGCCGCCAAGGCGGTGCTGACCCACCTCACGGAGCAGGGGCCAGGGCTCCAGGAGCGGCTCAACGCCCGCACCGGCACGCTCGCCGATGAGCTCAACACGTTCTTCGAGGACGAGGAGTTCCCGCTGGAACTCGCCCACTTCGGCTCGATGTTCCGGTTCACCCACCGTGCCGACATGGACCTGCTCTACTACCACCTGCTGCTGCGGGGCATCTATGTGTGGGAGTGGCGCAGCTTCTACCTGTCCACCGCCCACACCGACTCCGACACCGAGCGGATCAGCGACGCCGTCAAGGGCTCGCTGCGCGAGCTGCGACGGGGAGGATTCTTCCCCGCATCCCGCACGCGCCGACCGGCGGCCGTGTCCGAGCCCCGCGAGCGTCCCGCCCCGGACTTCGGTCTCTACTTCTTCGGCGACTACCCGGAGGACACGCCCTCGCCCGGCAGCGGGGCCGCCGGGAAGCGAGGGCCGGTGGACGACAAATACGGCCATCTCATCGAGACGGCGCGGTTCGCCGACACCCGGGGCTTCAGCACAGTGTGGCTGCCCGAGCGCCATTTCCACTCCTTCGGCGGCCTGTTCCCCAACCCGGCCGTCCTGGCGTCCGCGCTCGCCAGGGAGACCAGCCGTATCCGGCTGAACGCCGGGTCGGTGGTCCTGCCGCTGCACGATCCGGTCAGGGTCGCCGAGGAATGGGCGATGGCCGACAACCTCTCCGGCGGCCGGGTCGGCATCGGCTGCGCCACCGGCTGGCACGCGGGCGACTTCGTACTCCATCCGGACCGCTTCGAACGCCGCAAGGAGATCGCCTTCGAGCAGCTCGAGGAGGTACGGCGGCTGTGGCGCGGCGAACCGCTGCGCAGACGAACCGGCGAGGGCCGGGAGACCGACGTACGGATCCGGCCCCGGCCCGTGCAGGACATGCCGCCGATGTACCTCGCCACTTCCGGGCGGCGCGCCTCCTACGCCGAGGCGGCCCGGCGTGACCTCGGCGTCGTCACGAACCTGATGAACCAGAGCGTCGGCGAACTCGCGGAGAACGTCCGGCACTACCGCGAAGTGCGGGCCGAGCACGGACTCGATCCCGACGCCGGCCGGGTCACGGTACTGGTCCACACCTACCTCGCCGAGGACCACGCGGCGGCGCGCGCGGATGCCCTGGAGCCGATGAGCCGCTACCTCCGGTCCTCGTTGCAGATGCGGTCCGCCGCGACGGCGCTCGGCAGCAGCCCGCAGGACATTGCGACGGCGAGCGAGGACGACCTGGACTACCTGTTCCGGCGGGCTTACGACCGCTATTGCGACCAGCGGGCGCTGATCGGCACGCCCGAGAGCTGCTCCGGTCTCGTCGACGCCCTGCGGGCGGCGGGCGTCGACGAGGTCGCTGCCCTGGTCGACTTCGGCATGGCGCCGCAGCAGTTACGGGCGGGACTCGAGCAGCTGGACACGCTGCGCCGGCGCTACCACGACGACGCGACGCGGGAGGCGCCGGGCGGGACGGTGCGTACGGCTGCGGTGTCACCGGCCGCGGCGCAGGCGGCCGGACCGGACGCGCCCGAAGCGGGACGGATGGCCGGAGGGGACGGGCCCTGGGCGCCCGCCGCTGCACAAGGAGCGTCCGACGCGGCAGTCAGGTCCGTCACGGCCGAGTCCTTCACCCCGGGAGGGTCCCGGCGGCCGGAGGCGGATGCGGCAGCCGTCGTGCCCGGGCGGGCCGTTCCCGCCACCGCGGCGCAGCGGCGGCTCTGGCTCGCCTCGCGGCTCATCGGCAACCCCGCCGCGTACAACGAGATCCAGTCCGTGCGGCTGCGCGGCCGGCTCGACACGGCGGCCCTGCGTACCGCGGTCGACGCACTCGTCGCCCGGCATCCCGCGCTGCACACGGTCTTCCGTACGGGCGACGGGGACGAGCCGGTGCTCCAGGTCGTACGTCCCGGCCTGCGCAGCCCGCTGCGGGTGACCGACGCCCGGGGGCAGAGCGCCGACGGGGCGATCGCCGAGGCACAGCGCGAGGAGAGCGAGCGCCCCTACGACCTGGCCGAAGGGCCGCTGATCACACCCCGGTTGATCCGGCTCGCCGACGACGACCACGTGCTTCTCCTCGGGATGCACCACATCGTCACCGACGCGCACTCGGCCGAGACCGTCGCCGGGGACCTGCAGGAGCTGTACCGGGCAGCGGTCCAGCGGCGGACGCCGGTCTTCGAACGCCCGGCGGCCCTGCCCGGCGTGGACCCCGCGCCCGCCGGCTCCGCCGACGATCTGGCCTGGTGGCGCGAGCACATCGGCGAGAAGCCGCCGGTACTGTCGCTGCCCACGGACCGCCCGCGCGAGCGCACCGTCGGGGGCCGTGGCGGGGCGGTGGCCGTCCGGCTGGGGCGGGAGCGCACCGTGCGGCTCCAGGAGTGGAGCGGCAGGCAGGGCGTCACCCTCTTCGCGACGGTGCTCACCGCGTGGCAGATCGTGCTGCGCCGGTGGTCGGGGCAGGACGACTTCGTCGTCGGCACCACTTTCGGCCGCCGCAGCGAACGCACCCGCGGCTGCGTGGGCTTCCATGTCGCCCTGCTGCCGCTACGGGCCCGTTTGAGCGACGACACCGGACCGACCGAGGCCGTACGGGCCACCAGGGACATCCTGCTGGAGGCCGGTGAGCGGCAGTACGTCGACCTGGACGCCCTGCTGGCCGGCGGTCACCCGGATCCGGGCAACCCGCGCCCGCTGATCACCGTGTCGGCGGACCTCGGCACCGAGACACTCACCCGCCTCGAACTGCCCGGGCTGCGGGCCGAACCCGTCGAGGGCGGCACGACGTCGGCCCCGCTGGAACTCGCCCTGATGGCGATCCGCACAGCCGACGGTCTCGCGCTGCGCATCCGGTACGACGCGGATCTGTTCGACGCCGGCACCGTACGCGACTGCCTGGACGAGCTCGAGGGGGTGCTGGCCGCGCTGACCGACGGCAGCGCCGACCGGGTGGGCGACCTTCTGGCGCCGGCCGGCACCCAGGAGCTTCCGCAGCCGCCCGCGATCGCACCGGCCGCGGCCCTGCGCGAGGTCTGGGAGTCGGTGCTGGGGGTGGAGAACATCCCCGAGAGCGCCAACTTCTTCGACCTCGGAGGCAATTCGATCACCGCCATCCGGCTCGTCAACCGGGTGCGCGACACGTTCGACGTCGATTTTCCACTGGCCGACTTCTTCGCCGACGCGACGCTGCGCGCCATGGTCGAGCGACTGGCCGGTGAGCCCGCCGGTACCGCGCGTGTGCAGGGGGAACTGTGACCGGGCGCACCACGGACGTCGACGACCTGCTGCTCAGGCTGGCAGCACAGGACATCCGGCTGAGCGCCGGTCCGGGCGGCGTCCTGCGCTACGACGCGCCGCGCGCCGCCCTCACCGAGCGCCTGATCGAAGAACTACGCCTGAGCAAGCGCGAGTTGCTTGCCCGCCTCGGGGGCGACACGACGGGGCCGTACCGGGTGGTCGACCGGGCCCCGGTCAGCGACCAGCAGGCCCGGCTCATCGACGGTCACCACCGCGTGCCGCACTCCGAGGTGTGGAACATTCCGACGAGGGTCGGTCTCACCGGGGCCCTGGACCCGGACGCGATGCGGGCGGCCCTCGGCGAGTTGATCGAGCGGCACCATGCCCTGCACACCCGCTTCGTACAGGGAGCCGACGGAGCGTGGTGGCAGGAGGTGGTCGCCCCGCCCGTGCTCGAGCTGCCGGTCGAGGACCTCACCGGCCTCCCCGCCGAGGAACGCGCGCCGCACGCCGCGCAGTTGTGCCGGGCGGCTGCGATGCACAGCTTCGACCTCTCCGAGCCGGTCCTGCCCCACCTGAGGCTGATCCGGATCGAGCAGGACGAGTGGGCCCTGATGCTCGTCCTGCACCACATCTGCGCCGACGGCTGGTCGCTCTCGGTCGTCCTGGCGGAGCTCGCCGAGCTCTACACCGCGGCGGCCGCCGGCGCGCCCCATGGCCTCGCTGCCCCCACGGCCCAGGCGACGGACTACGCACGCCTCTCGCATGCCCGGCACGACCCCGGGGCCGAGGCGCGCAGGGCCGCGCACTGCGCCGCCTATCTGGACGGGGTGCCGTCCCGGACCGGCATCCCCACAGACCGCCCGCGGCCGGAGAAGCCGAGCGGCCGCGGAGGTACGGTCCGCGGCTCGATGTCAGCACGACAGCGCGCGGTGGTCGAGAGGTTCGCCGCAGAGCGGCACACGACGCCGTTCGCCGTCGCCGCGTCCGCTCTCGGGGTCTTCCTGGCACGGCTCTCCGGGGAGCGGGACCTGCTGCTCGGCGTGCCGTACGCCAACCGGGAGGGCACGGCGTTCGAGACGCTCGTCGCCATGACCTCCACGGCCATCATGGTCAGGGTCCAGGTCGACCCGGACGAGACCTGCGCGGCCCTCACCGTCCGTACAGGCTCCGGAGCCCTGGACGCCATGGTCCATGTGCTGCCCACCGCGCGCATCATGCAGGCGATGCGGGACGCCGGCGCGCGCGATGTCCCCGACCGGGTACCCCACATCCTGGCCTTCCAGAACTCGGTCGACACGGACATCGAGATTCCCGGTCTCCGCGTCGAGGTGACGGACCTCGCGCCACCGCTCTCGCGCGCCGAGCTGAGCTTCGGACTCGCACCGCACCGCGACCGCGCACAGGGCTACCGGACCTTCCTCGAGTACTCCGCCGACCTGTGGGACCCGGACACGGCCGAACAGCTCCTCGCCTCCTACACCACCCTGCTGGACGCGTTCTGTTCCCGTCCCGACGCCCGGGTCGGATCTCTCTTGCAGCCCCTTGGAAAGCAGACCCCCGGAAAGGCGGACACCGCATGATCCCGAGCCCTCACCGTACGCACGGCGACGACCTGATCTCCTTCGTCCGGGCCAGCCCTTCGCCCTATCACGCCGTGGCCGAGGGGGCCCGGCGCCTGGAGAAGGCCGGGTTCCGCGCGCTGCGCGAGACCGATGACTGGAGCGATGCGACGGGCGGCTGTTACGTCGTCCGCGGCGGTGCGCTGATCGCCTGGTACGCGCTGCCCGACGCGCCTGCGCACGCCCCGTTCCGGATCGTCGGCGCCCACACCGACTCCCCGAACCTGCGGGTCAAGCCGGCACCGGACACCAGCTCGGTGGGCTGGCGGCAGATCGGCGTGGAGGTCTACGGCGGTGTCCCGCTTAACAGCTGGCTCGACCGCGACCTGGGCATCTCGGGCCGCCTCGCCCTGCGCGACGGGACCAGCCGCCTCGTCTGTGTCGACGAGCCTTTGCTGCGCGTGCCGCAGCTGGCGATCCATCTCGACCGGACCGTCAACGAGGGACTCGCCCTCGAGCGGCAGCGGCACACCGCTCCCATCTGGGGGCTGGGGGGCACCGAGCAGGGGGCCCTGCTGAGCCGGGTGGCCGACGAGGCGGACGTGGACTTCTACGAAGTGCTCGGCTGGGACCTGATGCTCCACGACGTGCAGCCGCCCGGGTATCTGGGGGCCAGGCAGGAGTTCCTGGTCTCCGCCCGCCTGGACAACCTCGTCTCGGTCCACGCCGGGGTGACCGCGCTGGCCTGCGCGGCGGACCGGGAGCCTGCCCGGATCCCCGTTCTCGCCGCCTTCGACCACGAGGAGGTGGGCAGCGGTTCGGAGAGCGGGGCGCAGAGCGCTCTGCTGGAGCGGATCCTGCGGCGTTCGGTCGCCGCCCGGGGCGGCTCGCGGGAGGACTGGCACCGGGCCGTGGGGGGCACCTTCGCGCTCTCCGCCGACATGACGCACGCGGTCCACCCGAACTATCCGGAGCGCCATGACCCGGACCACCGGCCACTGCCCAACGGCGGGCCGGTGGTGAAGGTGAACGTCAACCAGCGCTACGCCACCGACGGCAGGGGCCTCGCCGCCTTCGCCGCCGCCTGCGAGCAGGCAGGCACGCCCTGGCAGTCGTTCGTCTCCAACAACGCTATTCCCTGCGGCACTTCCATCGGTCCCCTGATGGCCACCCGGATGGGCATCTCCACCATCGATGTGGGGGTGCCCGGTCTGTCGATGCACTCCACGCGCGAGCTGTGCGGCACGGAGGACCCCTGGCTGCTGGCCCGCACACTCACCGAATTCATCACGGCCGACCCGGCGGTCTGACGGAGGGCCGGCCCCGACGCAGTCGCCGGCGAGATCACTGCCGCCTTCCCGCCCCCGGACAACGGAGAGACCCCACCTGTGGACGAGACCATCCTGATCTGCCTGCCCTTCGCGGGCGCCGGAGCGTCGTTCTTCATGCCCTGGCAGGCCCAGGCACCCGACGGCATCCGCGTGCTGCCGGTGCAGCTGCCGGGCCGCGAGGAACGCTTCACCGAGCCTCCGCACACCGACGCGGCCACGGCCGTCGACGAGGTGTACGCCCGGTTGGCGGGCAAGCTCCGCGACGGGGCCCCGGTCGCCGTCTTCGGCCACAGCATGGGTGCGGTGCTCGGCTACGAACTCGCCCGCCGGCTGGAGGCAGACCCCCGAGTGCGCTTCGAGCGGCTCGTCGTCAGCGGAGCCCCCGGCCCCTGGACCCGCCGCACCGAGCAGGCGCACACTCTGGCCGACGACGACTTCATGGCCCGGGTCCGCACGTTCGCCGGATACACGCATCCGGCGCTGGACGATCCGGAGATGCGCGAACTGCTGTTGCCCGTGCTGCGTGCGGACGTCCACATGCACGAGACGTATCTGCCGTCCTCGGCCCGGCCGCTCTCCGTGCCGGTGACCTCCGTCCGGGGCCGCGTCGACCAGCTCGTCAGCGCCGTCGAGGCCGCACAGTGGTCGCGCGCGACCACGGGCAAGCTGACGACGCCGGAAGTCGCCGGCGGGCACATGTACCTCACCGGGAGCGCGGACCGGCTGCTGGAGCTGATCGCGGCGGAACTGGGCACCACCGGGGAAGCGGTGCGGCGGTGACCGGGCGACTGTCCGGCAAGGCGGCCCTGATCACCGGAGCGGCCCGCGGTCTTGGGCGTGCCTGCGCCGTCGCCTTTGCCCGTGAAGGAGCGGACCTGATGCTCCTCGACGTGGCGGGCGACCTGCCCGGTGTGCCCTATCCGCTGGGTTCGGCGAGCCAGCTCGCGTACACCGCCGAAGTCTGCCGGGACCAGGGCGTGGCGGTGCACACCCGCCAGGTCGACGTGCGCGACCTGGCGCAGGTGGAGGCGGCGACGGCCGACATGGTGGCCCGCTACGGAAGGGTCGACGTGCTGGTCAACAACGCCGGGATCGCGGCCCCTTCGGGGAAGGCGGCGCATGAGATCGACGAGCACGAATGGCAGCTGATGATCGATGTGGATCTCTCCGGCGCCTGGCGCACCATCCGGGCGGCCGGCGGCCGGATGACCGCACAGGGATCCGGCAGCATCATCAATGTCGCGTCCACCGCGGGGCTCGTCGGCTACCGCCACTTCGCCGGCTATGTCGCCGCCAAGCACGGGCTGATCGGCCTGACGAAGGCCGTCGCGCTCGACTACGCGCCGCGCAAGGTGCGGGTGAACGCCCTGTGCCCCGGTTCGGTCCGCGACGACCCGCAGGTGGAGGGGCGGATGCTCGCGGAGATCGCCAGGTCCCTGGAGGTACCGGTCGCCGAGTACGAGGAGACCTTCGTGCAGGCCCAGCCGATGAACGCCCTCATCGATCCCGGGGACATCGCCGCCGCGGCCGTCTTCCTCGCCTCGGACGAGTCCCGGCAGGTGACCGGCAGCGTTCTGAGCGTCGACGGCGGCTTCACTGCCCGCTGACCCTGGAGAGCCATCGGTGTCATCTTCCGCCGCCCCGTGAGCCCTTGCCCGGCTTCTTCCGGCAGGTACCCCGCCGGCCGCCCACTGCCATGCGCTGACGGTGCGGCTGGCGGCCGACGCCGACGCCGACGGACTCGGCCGTACGCTTCGCTCCGCGTTCCGCCGGTGGTGGCCCGACCACGCAGTGGGGCACACCACCCTGTGGAGCGAGCCGGTGCCCGCCGCCGCCGACAGCGAGCTCGCCGGCCGTCGGCTGCGGGCCGAGACACATCGCCGAGTGGGCGCACCGGGCCCGGTGTTCCGGGCCGTTCTGCTGCGTTACGCCGACGGGCCCGCCGATCTGGTCCTGGTCGCCCACCGCGCCGCTCTGGACGGCCCCTCGCTGCGTCTGATCGCCGACGTGGTGCTCGGCCGGCTCGACGCCTGGCAGGTCACGGTGGCCCCGGCCGTCGTGGGAGGCTCCGCCGGCGGCCCGGTGGCCGCCGGCCGCGGGCCCCGGATCGAATGGGCGACCGGTGACCCGCGCGCCGGGGAGCGCACCGGGGTGGTGAGCGTGCCCCTGCCGCCCGAGGCGTCGCCGGCCCTTCTCGTCGCTGCCGCGGCCGTCGTCCTCGGACGCCACGAGAGCCGGGAGACCCCGCGGATCGGCGTGGTGACCAGTCCGCCCGGCCGCCCGCATCGCGTGCTCGGCGCGCTGGACGAGGTGTGGGTCCATACGGCCGACCTCGGTCAGGCGCGCACTCTGCGAAGGATCTTCCGGCCGCCGTGTGCAGTCGGCCGACGAGTCCGGGTCAGGAGGACCGGGGTGCGGACGGGGCGAAGGCGTGCGACGGGGACGGCCTCGCCGTCGGCGTGCTCCCGTCGGTCCTTCGTCCCGATACCGAGGCGATGCGTGAACTGCGCTGTCAGGAAGCCCCGTTCCCGCTGACGCTGGCGCTGCCCGGCTGGTATCTGTACGTGCTCGACGGGCGGGGCCGTCCGGTGCCGGCGGGCGTGGCGGGCGAGGTCTGCGTCGGCGGCGCGGGCGTGGCCCTGGAGTACCTGGGCCGTCCGGAGCTGACCGCCGAGCGGTTCGTCCCCGATCCGTACCGCGGGGGCCGGATGTACCGCAGCGGCGACCTCGGCAGACTCCTGCCCGACGGCTCGCTGGAGCACCTGGGACGGCTGGACAACCAGGTCAAGGTGCGTGGCTTCCGTATCGAGCTCGACGAGATCCGCACCGTACTGCTGGACGATCCGGTGGTCTCGGCGGCCGCGGTGGTACTCGGCGGCGATCCGCGCGGGGACGCGGCAGGAGTCCGTATCGACGCCTACGCGGTGCTCGACGGAGCGGACACCGAGGCGGTACGGCGGCGGGCGGCGAGGCTGCTGCCCGACTACATGGTGCCCACCACGCTGACCGCCCTCACCGGGCTGCCGCTCACCGCGAACGGAAAGCTCGATCCGAAGGGACTGCCCGAGCCCGCACAGCCGGCCGTCCCGCCTGCCGGGACCCGGGCTCTCCCCGCGCCTGGACGGGAAGCGGCCGGCGCGGACCCGCTGAGCGCCGCCCTGCTCGAGGTCTGGGAAGCCGTGCTCGGGGTTCCCGTGGGGCCGGACGACAACTTCTTCGATCTGGGTGGCAATTCCCTCTACGCGGTGCGCATCGCCGCGGCCCTGCGCGAGCGCGGACTTCCGGCGCTCTCCCTGCGCCGGCTGTATCTGACGCCGACGGTGCGGGCCCTGAGCGCTCGTCCGCGGCCGGATGGCCAAGGGTGAGCCGAGGGCGGCCTCAGCCGCGCACGGCGACGTGGAACGAGGACGCCCACAGAACGACTGCGGCTCCGGCACCGACCACGACCCGCGCGGTCTCCCCGGTCGTGCCGGCCGTCGCGACGACGAAGCCCACGACCGCGACGGCCGTCAGAAAAATGGCCGTCCACGTGTACTGCCGCTGGTCGAAGAGGCGGGCCAGCGGAAAGAAGTGCAGCCCCACGACCAGACAGATGCCGGGCGGGATCAGATCGGGGTGGGCGGACGCGTTGGAGGCGGCGATCACCGCGAGGATCGCCACCACTTCGGCGGCGTTCACCAGGCCGACCCCGCGGTTCCACTTCGCGGGCAGCCGCACCACCCGCGTGATCGGCCGGGTGGCGCCGCGGAAGGCCAGGGCCACGGCCGCGACGGTCAGCGCGGCGGCCACCACTGCGACGGTGACCGAGACAGCCATCGCGGGGATTCCGGAACCGGCGGCGAAGGCCCACACCAGGGCAAAGACCGCGAGGACCGTGGCCCCGCGCCGGCGCAGATTCCGGGTGAGGGTCAGGCACTCCGTGTCCGTGGTCATGGCCGGAGCGTACTGCCCACTGCGTCCGGCTGCTTCCGATCAACTGCCCGCACGCGGTGCCGACCTCGCTGCAAGGCCGCCACCGCGTGTCCGGCGCGAGTGCCGACCGTCCGGGGAAGTCGTCAGCCCAGCGCCTTCAGGACCTTGGCAGCCAGAGGGGCGGAGGAGGCCGGGTTCTGACCGGTGACCAGGTTGCGGTCGACGACCACATGCGGGGCCCACGGCTCGCCTTCCTGGAAGTCGGCGCCGAGCTCCACGAGACGGTCCTGGAGCAGCCACTTGGCCCGGTCGGCGAGACCTGCCTGGGTCTCCTCGGCGTTGGTGAATCCGGTCAGCTTGTAGCCGGCGAACGGCGAGGTGCCGTCGCTGCCCCGGGCCGCGAGCAGCGCGGCCGGGCCGTGACAGACCACGCCGAGCGGCTTGCCCGAGGCCAGCGCCGCGGTGAGCAGATCGCCGGAGCGGGTGTCGACCGCCAGGTCCTCCATCGGGCCGTGGCCGCCGGGGTAGAAGACGGCGTCGTAGTCCGCGAGGTCGACGTCCTCGAGCTTCGCCGGCTGCTGCAGTTCGGTCACCGCCTCGAGGGCACGCGCCACCTTGTCGGCGCCGTCCTGGCCGCCGTTGACCGTGGGGTCCAGACTCGCCCGGTCCACGGTCGGTACGACGCCGCCGGGAGTGGCGACCACGATCCGGTGGCCGGCCGCCGTGAACGCCTCGTAGGGGGAGACGACCTCCTCGGCCCAGAAGCCGCTGGGGTGCTTGGTGCCGTCGGCCAGCGTCCAGAAGTCTGCGCCGGTCACGACGAAAAGTATGTTTGCCATGCCTCGACGGTAGGCCGCCCATCGATAGGAATCCAATAGGGGATTCACTGCCTGCCATTGGAAAACCAATGGCTTGGCGTACAGTGCGCCCTATGAGGCACAAGGATTCCGATGGCTTCGACGGGTCCGCAGGACCACGCAGGGCGGCCGCCGGCGCACCCATGGACCTGAATCTGCTGCGCACCTTCCTCGCCGTCTACAGGTCCGGATCCTTCACCGCAGGGGCCCATCTGCTCGGTCTTTCCCAGCCCACGGTGACCACCCAGATCCGCTCGCTGGAACGGCAGCTGGGGCGTGAGCTGTTCGAGCGGCTGCCGCGCGGAGTGGCCCCCGCCCCGCTCGCCGACGAACTCGCCGCCCGGATTGTCGGCCCGCTCGACGCGCTCGCCGCCGTCACCGGCCAGGCGGGACCGGACGAGGCAGGGACCGCGGAGCCCGTTCATCTCGCCGGCCCCGCCGAGCTGCTGTGCGTACGCGCGCTCCCCGCGCTCGCTCCGCTCGTCCAAGGCGGCGTGAGCGTGCGCGTGACCACGGGGCTCACCGACCCGCTCCTGGACGAACTGCGCTCCGGACGTCACGACCTGCTCATCGCCACCCACCGGCCGCGCGGGCGGGCGCTGACCGCCGTACCGATGACGGACGAGGAGTTCGTCCTGGTCGCCGCACCCGCCTGGGCCGAGAGGATCGGCGGACCCGACCGGACGGCCGTCGACGGGCCCGCGGCGCTGCACGGCATCCCTCTGATCAGCTACGCCGAGGACCTGCCCATCGCCCGCCGCTACTGGCGGCACGTCTTCGGCAGACGCCTCACCGGCCAGGCCGCCGTGACCGTCCCCGACCTGCGGGGCGTGCTCTCCGCGGTCGTGGCGGGTGCCGGTTTCACCGTGCTGCCCCGCTATCTGTGTCTGGACGAACTCGCCTCCGGCGCGCTGGTACTGCTCCACGAACCCCGGGACCCGCCCATCAACACCGGCTACCTCGTCCAGCGCCCCGGCTCCTCCGGGAACCCTCATGTCGCTCTCGTGCGTGACCACCTCCTCCAGGCCGCGCGGACCTGGTAGCGGACCTCTCGTGCCGTCGGGGGCGGCTTGTTCCGGACCTGCCCGGCCGCTCTGGCTCGACACCGCGAGCATGTACGGCGGCACCTACCTCGCCGGCCCCCGCTGGGCCGTCGGAGCCAGGAAGGATGTCCTGACCACGCTGCGCACCAAGCTCGGCGGCGAGCTGACGCAGCTCACGGGCATGAACTCCTGAGCCGATAATCAGGCCCCGAACCCGTCCCGCTGCCCGTCCGGGTTCAGGCCTGAGCGGGTCGCGGACACGGGCCCGGCGCTCCTGGTACTGCTTCGGTCCAACGCGGCTTCAGCGGCGGTGCCACGACGGCCGCGACAGGACGACCGATACGGTCGTCGACTGAACGGCGAGGGCGACCTGGCCGTACTGATCGCCGGCAACGACACCAGGCCCGCCACCACCGCGGCCCGGCCGTCATCCGCCGTCAGGGCAGGAAGGGACATCTGTGACACTGTCATCCTCGACCGACCGACTGGATTCGCTGCGCGCCGAACTCGAGCGCCTCAACCCCGCCCAGCCGGAATTCCATCAGGCAGCACGGGAAGTGCTCGAGAGCCTGGCCCCCGTGTTCGCCGCGCGTCCCGAGTACGCGCAACCAGGGCTCATCGAGCGGATCTGCGAGCCGGAGCGGCAGATCATCTTCCGGGTGCCCTGGCAGGACGATCGCGGTGACGTGCACGTCAACCGGGGATTCAGGGTGGAGTTCAACAGCGCCCTCGGCCCGTACAAGGGCGGCCTGCGGTTCCACCCGTCGGTGAACCTGGGCGTCGTGAAGTTCCTCGGTTTCGAGCAGATCTTCAAGAACGCCCTCACCGGTCTCGGTATCGGCGGGGGCAAGGGTGGCAGCGACTTCGATCCCCGGGGCCGTTCGGACGCCGAAGTCATGCGCTTCTGCCAGTCGTTCATGACCGAACTCCACCGGCACATCGGCGAGCACACCGACATCCCGGCCGGTGACATCGGCGTCGGCGGCCGGGAGATCGGCTATCTCTTCGGCCAGTACCGCCGCATCACCAACCGCTGGGAGGCGGGCGTCCTCACCGGCAAGGGCCAGGGCTGGGGCGGCTCGGCGATCCGCACCGAGGCGACCGGCTACGGCAGCGTGCTCTTCGCCGCCGAGATGCTGCGCATGCGCGGGGAGGAACTCGAGGGCCAGGCAGCCGTGGTCTCCGGCTCCGGCAATGTCGCCATCCACACCATCGAGATGCTCCACCGCCGCGGCGCCCACCCGCTGACCTGCTCCGACTCCGGGGGCTGCATCGTGGACGAGAAGGGTATCGACCTCGAACTCCTCAAGCAGATCAAGGAGGTCGAGCGGACACGGGTCAGCGAGTACGCCAAGCGCCGCGGTTCCTCCGCCCGTTACGTGCCCGGCGGCCGGGTGTGGGACGTGCCCGCGGACCTCGCCTTCCCGTCGGCCACGCAGAACGAGCTCGCCGACGACGACGCGCTCGCCCTCGTACGCAACGGGGTCAAGGCCGTCGCCGAAGGCGCCAACATGCCGACGACCCCGGAAGCGGTGCGCACCCTGCAGGACGCGGGTGTGGCCTTCGGCCCGGGCAAGGCCGCCAATGCGGGCGGTGTCGCCGTCAGCGCCCTGGAGATGCGCCAGAACGCCGCACGCGAGTCATGGACCGCCGCGCGGGTGGAGGCCGAACTCTCCGTGATCATGAGCGACATCCATCGGATCTGCCACGAGACGTCCGAACGTTACGGGGCGCCCGGCGACTATGTGACCGGCGCCAATATCGCGGGGTTCGAGCGGGTCGCCGATGCCGTGCTCGCCCAGGGGCTCATCTGACCCGTCACGCCGGCCGAGTACCGCCGTGCCGTACGGGACCCGCACGGCACGGCGAGAAGGACGCGGCGGCCGGGAGCGGAGTCACCGCTCCCGCCCCGTACCCGCAACTGCTCTACGCCGAGGCGCTGTTACGACGCCGCGACCACAGCGCGACACCCGCACCCACGAGGGCGACGGCCGCGACCGCGCCCACGACGAGGCCGGTGCCGTTCCCGCCGTCGTCCTGCTTCGTCGCCTCCGCCGGCTTCGCAGCGGAAGGTGTCGGCGTGGTGGCGCTCTGCTCGGGCGAGGACTCGGCGCTGGCGCTCGGACTCGGTGTGATCGGCCTGGCGCCCCGCGCGGCGGGCTCCAGCTTCAGTACCGGAGCGGGGTTGTCCGCCTGTTCGCCGTCGCCCGGTGTTTCGATCCATCGCGCGACGTTGCCGTCGCCGTACGTCTCGACGGTCTTGAACACCAGCGACGTCGCATCGGGCAACTGCCGTACGACGATGCTGTGCTCGGCGTCCGTACCCGTCTTCAGGGCGGTGCCGCCCACGGTGTAGCCGTCCTCGGTGGTCGACAGCTTCCAGCCCTTCGGGGCTTCCTCGAGCGCGACCGCATCCGGCTTGATGCCCTCGGGCAGGACGATCCGCAGCTCCTTGATGCCCGCGGTGTCCGACTCGGCCTCGGAGGTGAAGGTCAGGGTGACGTTCTCGGCGAGCGCGCGGGCCTCGGACGCGGTCACGTGGGCGTGCGCGGCCGCTGTGGTCGCCCCGGCGACGACGGTGACCACGGCCGCCGCGGCAACCAGGCCCAGCCGGCGGACGGTCAGGTACATGCGTGGTGTGTTCATGGATGTACGGATCTCTCGGTTCGGCGCGGATCAGCGCGGATCAGCGCATGACAGGGGGAAGGCCGGCGGAGCGCACCGCCGACGGTGGCCCCCTGCGCACCAGGACATGAACGAGCTGCCTCCGCACCCGGGACGGATCGCGGACGACGGGCAGCGGCAGCCCTCTACCCCCGGCCGTGCCTCCCGACCGCAGCGACAGCCGCCCCGCCGCCGCGGCCAGCGCCGCGGTCGCCGATCCGATCAACCGGTCGATGAGGGACGGCAGTTCGGACAGCCGCCGGTCGGCGCGCTGCATCAGCACCGCGACTGTCACGGCCGCCACCGCATGCGCGACGAGCATCATGGAGGCACTGTGATGCGACGGGTACTGCGCACCCGTCGCCCGATGGGTCTCATGGGCCGGCTCTCCGGCCCGGGAGCTCACCGGCAGGGACAGGGCGCGGTGCAGCACCAGTTGCGCGGCGAGGGTCGCCGCCAGCGCCGGCGCGGGTTTTCGGACACGCCCCGCACCCGGCAGGACGGCCAGGAGGACCGCGGCCGTCGCAGCCGTCAGCCGCGCCCACTGCACGGCGTCCCCGGACCCCAGATGATGGCCGACCGTGGCCAGGACCGAGCTGATCACCGTGAAGAGCCCGGCCCTCAGCCACCGCTCGCTCCGCCGGGCGGCCGGCGGGGAGCAGATCACGGAGGCCAGGGATGCTTCGGGTGAGGTCATGCCGCGCCCATCATCCATGTCCCCGCCCGCGCCCACCGCCACAACCCCGCAATACGTATCCGCAGGCCCGGCGGCTCGGCCGCGCGATCCCGCGCGGCGGCCCGGCAAGGCGCCTCAGCGCGGACCGTCCGCCACCGGATACGGCACGAAGGTGCTGCTGCGCTCGTCGATCGCCAGCGGCCGCCCGAGCGGCGGAACCGCACGCTGCGGGCAGTCCACCCGTTCGCAGATACGGCAGCCCATGCCGATCGGGGTGGCGGCGGAGGCGTTGTCGAGGTCGAGCCCGTCGGAGTAGACGAGCCGTCCCGCATGGCGGATCTCGCAGCCGAGCCCGATCGCAAAGGTCTTGCCGGGTTCGCCCCAGCCGCCACGGTGGCGGGTGACGGTGCGGGCGGTCCACAGATGGCGCTGACCGTCGGGCATGGCGGCGATCTGGACATGGATACGGCCGGGCGCTGCGAACGCCTCGTACACATTCCACAAAGGACAGGTGCCGCCGGCCCGGGAGAAGTGGAAGCCGGTGGCGGACTGCCGCTTGGACAGGTTGCCCGCCCGGTCGACCCGGACGAACGAGAACGGCACACCGCGCAGCCGCGGCCGCTGGAGGGTGCTCAGCCGGTGGCAGACGGTCTCGTAGCCCAGCCCGAACCGGTCGGTGAGCCGCTCGATGTCGTAGCGCAGTTCCTCGGCGGCACCGTGGAAAGCGCGGTACGGCAGGATCAGTGCGGCGGCGAAGTAGTTGGCGACCCCGATCCGCGCCAGCGACCAGCTCGCCGAGCCCTCCTCGTGGTCCTGCGAGGCGAGGCGCGACAGCTCGTCGTCGTACTCGAGCAGGGCGAGCTGGGTGGCCATGCGGAAGGCCTGCTGGCCGGGGCGCAGCCGGGCCGACAGATGCAGGACGCGGGCGGCGGGGTCGTAGCGGTGCAGTCGGTCGGAGTCGGCGGCGATGCGTACTCCGTGCTGCTCGGTGAGCCGGGCCGACAGGGCCCGCAGCACCTCGCCGGGGCGGATGCCGAGCGCGCCCGCCAGCTCTTCGGCCGCGGTGTCGGCGTCGTGCAGATAGTTCTGCCGACGGTAGAAGAACTCGCGGATCTCCTCGTGGGGCGAGCGCGGTGCGGTGGGCGGGGTGGCGTCCGCACGGCCCTCGGCGGCCTCGGCCAGTTGCTCGGTCAATTCCTGGTTGCGCCGCCCGAGGTCCAGCAGGACGGCGGCGACCGACGGCAGCCGGGAGACCAGTTCGGACAGATCGCCGGGGGACACCCGGGCCGTGGCGAGATCGTCGGCGAGCGCTTCGCGCAGACCGGCGAGGACACGGCCGGTGTCCCGTTCGGAGAAGAAGCCCGGGTCCACGCCGAACGCCTCGGTCAACCGCAGGAGTACGGGCACGGTCAGCGGCCTGGAGTCGTGCTCCATCTGGTTCAGATAGCTCGGCGAGATGGCCAGCACCCGGGCCAGCTCTGCCTGGCTGAGCCGCCGTTCCTCGCGCAACCGGCGCAGTCTCGCTCCCGCGTACGTCTTGCCCATGGCAGCGAGTGTAGGCCTCAGTGAGCCCAGTCCAGCATTGGCAAGGTTGGCACAATGGAGAGGGAAGATTCGCAAAGGTTGGCATGCGTCCCTGCTTGATGGCACTCAGTGCCACTGTCAGAGTCGTGCTGCGGCCCGCCGGACCCGGCGACCAAGCCGGAACTTCGGGCGCGATTTCATGCCCTGACGTCGCACATCCCGGCATCCCGGCACGGCGACTCCGGCGCATTGCTCACCGCTCCACACACCGGGCGGGGATCGGCGGGCCGCACAGCATACGAAGGAGCATGTCCTTCGCACCCTTTACAGAACATCACCGGGAGACGGTCATGGCGCAGACAGGGACAACGGCGGCTCAGCAGGCCGAGCAGTTGGCGCAGCAATGGGCGACACAGCCGCGCTGGCAGGGTGTGGAACGCACGTACACGGCCGAGGAAGTGGTCCGGCTGAGTGGCAGCGTCCGCGAGGAGCACACCCTGGCCCGGCGCGGCGCCGAGCGGCTGTGGCGGCAGCTGCACGAGCAGGACTACATCCATGCGTTGGGCGCCCTGACCGGTGGCCAGGCCGTGCAGCAGGTGAAGGCGGGCCTGCAGGCGATCTATCTCTCCGGCTGGCAGGTCGCGGCCGATGCCAACCAGGCCGGCCACACCTACCCCGACCAGAGCCTCTACCCGGTCAACTCGGTTCCACAGGTGGTCCGTCGGATCAACAACGCGCTGCTGCGTGCCGACCAGATCGCCACCGCGGAGGGCGGCACGGACACCACGGACTGGCTGGCCCCGATCGTCGCCGACGCCGAGGCCGGCTTCGGCGGACCGCTCAACGCCTTCGAGCTGACCAAGGCCATGATCGCCGCCGGTGCCGCGGGTATCCATTACGAGGACCAGCTGGCCTCCGAGAAGAAGTGCGGACACCTCGGCGGCAAGGTCCTCGTGCCGACGGCCCAGCACATCCGCACCCTCAACGCGGCCCGTCTCGCGGCCGACATCGCCGATGTGCCGACGCTGATCGTGGCTCGTACGGACGCGCTCGCCGCGAACCTGCTGACCAGTGACGTGGATGAGCGCGACGCGCAGTTCGTGACGGGGGAGCGCACCGCCGAGGGCTTCTACCGGGTGCAGAACGGCATGGCTCCGGTCATCGCCCGTGGTCTCGCCTACGCCCCGTACGCCGACCTCATCTGGGTCGAGACCGGCACCCCGGATCTGGCACAGGCCCGCGAGTTCGCCGAGGCCATCCACGCCGAGAACCCCGACCAGATGCTGGCGTACAACTGCTCGCCGTCCTTCAACTGGAAGGCCGCCCTGGACGACGACCAGATCGCCAAGTTCCAGCGGGAGCTGGGCGCGATGGGCTATCGCTTCCAGTTCATCACCCTGGCCGGCTTCCACTCCCTCAACCACGGCATGTTCGACCTGGCCCGCGGCTACGCCGAGCACGGCATGACCGCCTACGTCGACCTGCAGGAGCGCGAGTTCGCCGCACAGGCCCAGGGCTTCACCGCGGTCAAGCACCAACGCGAGGTCGGCACCGGCTACTTCGACCTCGTCTCCACCGCCGTCAACCCCGCCTCCTCAACCACAGCGCTGAGCGGCTCCACCGAGGAAGAGCAGTTCCACTGAGCCCCATCAGTGCCGGTCCCGTCCGCGGCCGGGACCGGCAGCTCCTCCGGCCTCGACGCGAGGCGCGGCACCCGCACGTCAAGCGAACCCGTGTCCAGGTGGGGGCCGGACGGCCGTCCCCGTCCGGCCCGCACCACTCCCGCTGAGGAGTACCTCATGTCCACCACCGCACTGACCGGTCGTATCCAGGTCCTCGGCGCACCCGGCGACCGCTTCGACGAGATCCTCACACCCGAGGCTCTGGACTTCATCGCCCGCCTCGACGCCGCCTTCGCCGGCCGTCGCTTCGAGCTGTTCGCCGAGCGGCGGCGGCTGGCGGGCCGGCTCACCTCCGGCTTCCCGCTCGACTTCTCCCGCGCCACCACGGGCATCCGCAACGACCCCGACTGGCGGGTCGCCCCGCCCGGCCCTGGCCTGACCGACCGCCGCGTGGAGATCACCGGACCGCCCGACCGGCGGACGGTGGCCGATGCCCTGACCTCCGGTGCCCAGGTGTGGATGGCGGACTTCGAGGACGCCACCTCGCCGACCTGGGACAACATTGTCGGCGGTCAGCTCGTCCTGCTCGACGCCGTCGAGCGGCGCATCGGCTTCACCACCCCGGAGTGCGGGAAGCGCCGGTTCGGCGACGACCTCGCCACGATCATGGTCCGCCCCCGCGGCTGGCACCTCACCGAAAAGCATCTGGTGATCGACGGCCGTCCGCTGTCCGCGTCCCTCGTCGACTTCGGCCTGTACTTCTTCCACTGCGCCCAGCGGCAGATCGACGCGGGCCAGGGGCCGTACTTCTACCTCCCCAAGCTGGAGCACCGCGACGAAGCCCGCCTGTGGAACGACGTGTTCGTCCTCGCCCAGGACCTCCTGGACATCCCGCGCGGCACCATCCGCGCGACCGTTCTCATCGAGACCGTCACCGCGGCCCTGGAGATGGAGGAGATCCTCTTCGAACTGCGCGAACACAGCGCAGGACTCAACGCGGGCCGCTGGGACTACCTCTTCAGCCTGATCAAGAACTTCGCCCACCGCCCCGACTTCACCCTTCCCGACCGGGACCGGGTCACCATGACCGCCCCGTTCCTGCGGGCCTACACCGAACTCCTCGTGCGCACCTGCCACAAGCGCGGGGCCCACGCCATCGGCGGCATGGCCGCACACGTGCCCGTCCAGGACGCCACGGCACAGGAATCCGCACTCGCCAGGGTCCGGCTCGACAAGGAACGTGAGGCGGAGGACGGCTTCGACGGCACCTGGGTGGCCCACCCGGCACTCGTCCCCCTCTGCCGCGACATCTTCGACGGCGTCCTCGGCGGCCGGCCCCACCAGCTCGACCGCACGCGCGAAGACGTCGACGTCGGCGCCGATGACCTCCTGGCCGTCCGCCGCACTTCAGGCCCGCCCACGCCGGACGGTGTCCGTTCCAACGTTGCGCTCGCCCTGCGCTACTTCGATGCCTGGCTGCGCGGCCAGGGCGCCGTCCCCCTGGACGGCCACATGGAGGACGCCGCAACCGCCGAAATCGCCCGCAGCCAAGTCTGGCAGTGGCTACGACACGGCGCCGTCGACCGCGACAGCGTTCTCGCGATCCTGGATGAGGAGATCGCGGCGCTCGGCCGGGAGTACCCCTGGGCCCGCGTCGAGGAGGTCCGCGAGATCTTCGAACGCACCGCCCTCGCCAGGACGCTGCCCGAGTTCTTCACCACCGACGCCTACCCCCGCCACCTCGTCCGACGATCGGAAGTACAGTCATGAACGGATCCCTCACACGGGTCGGCGTCGTCGGCGGCGGGCAGATGGGCGCCGGAATCGCCGAAGTCTGCGCCCGCGCCGGGCTGGACACCGTGGTCTGCGAGGCGGACACCACCGCCGCGCGCGGCGCTCGGGAACGGGTGGCTGTCTCCCTCGAACGCGCCGTCCAGCGAGGCAAGCTCGACCGTATCTCCGCCGAGGACGCCCTTGCCCGGCTCGTCTTCAGCGGCAGCCTCGACGACCTGGCCGACCGGCAGCTCGTCGTCGAAGCCGTCGTCGAGAACGCCGAGGCGAAGACCGAGGTCTTTGCCGCGCTCGACAAGATCGTCGAAGATCCGGAGGCGATCCTGGCCACCAACACCTCATCCATCCCGGTCATGCGCCTGGGCATGGCAACGAACCGCGCCGACCGCGTGCTCGGCCTGCACTTCTTCAACCCGGTACCCGTCCTGCCGCTGGTGGAGGTTGTGGCATCCCTGCACACCGCGCCCGACGCGGTGACGGCAGTCGAGGAGTTCGCGACCAGCACGCTGCGCAAGACAGTGGTCCGCTCCCAGGACCGGGCCGGCTTCGTCGTCAACGCCCTGCTCATCCCTTACCTCCTCTCCGCGATCCGTATGGCCGAGTCCGGCTTTGCCACCGCCACCGACGTAGACGCAGGGATGGAGCTCGGCTGCGCCCATCCGATGGGGCCGCTCAAGCTGGCGGACCTGATCGGCCTGGACACCGTCGCGGCCATCGCGGAGTCGCTGTACGACGAGTTCAAGGAACCCCTCTACGCCCCGCCACCGCTGCTCCAGCGGATGGTCGAGGCGGGGCTGCTCGGCCGTAAGTCGGGCCGGGGGTTCCACACCTACGACCGGGGCTGAGGGGCCCGGGTTCGCCGCCGGGGCCGAGGGGCCCAGGCTGCTGTGGAGCGGGGCGCGGAGCGGTGTGACCGAGCTGCCCCGCGCCCTGCTGTGTTGTCCGTGGCTGAGCAGCATGTCTCAGATCACCGCCGGAATGTGAACGGTTGTATCCGCGCTCGAGGGCTGCCCTCTAGGCTGGCAGGCGCAGCTGGTTCGCCCTGTCATCCAGATGGGAGCGTCGTAAGAGGGAACCCGGTGTAAATCCGGGACTGCCCCGCAGCGGTGAGCGGGAACGACCGCCGTCATACGCACTGGGCCCGGCCGGGTCTGGGAAGCGACGGCCAGTAGGAGTCCGCCGGGAGACCGGCAGACGTGCCCGCGAGTCCGAAGACCTGCCCGTTGCCCGTGCGCGACCGATCGCGTGCGGAGATCCTGGCGACCTCGAGGGAGGGTCGGCGTGCATACCAGACGGACGGCCGCGCGAACGGCGCGAGACCGTGCCGTCCGGTTCGTCACCTCTTCGCGTTCTCTGCCCGTCGCCGGGTGCCACAGGAGACATACTCGCGAAGGAGAGTTCCTTGACCAGCAAGTCCGCAGCCGCGGCAGCACGGGCCACCGTGTACGGCTACCCCCGTCAGGGCCAGAACCGTGAACTGAAGAAGGCTGTCGAGGGCTATTGGAAGGGCCGCGTCACCGCCGATGCCCTCCGGGAGACCGCCGCCGGGCTGCGCCGCGCCAACTGGCAGCAGCTGACCGGGGCCGGCATCCACGAGGTGCCGACCGGTGACTTCTCGTACTACGACCACGTCCTGGACATCAGCGTGATGGTGGGTGCGATCCCCGCCCGCCACCGTGCCGCCGTCGAGGCAGGCTCCCTGGACGGCTACTTCGCGATGGCCCGCGGCACCCAGGACGTGGCGCCGCTGGAGATGACCAAGTGGTTCGACACCAACTACCACTACCTGGTCCCCGAACTCGGCCCCGACACCGTCTTCACCGCCGACTCCACCAAGCAGGTCGCCGAGCTGAAGGAGGCCCTCGCGCTCGGTCACACCGCCCGGCCGGTACTGGTCGGACCGGTCACCTATCTGCTGCTGGCCAAGCCCGCACCCGGCGTCGCCGCCGACTTCGAGCCGATCACTCTGCTGGACCGGCTGCTGCCGGTGTACGCGCAGGTGCTCGCCGATCTGCGGGCCGCCGGCGCCGAGTGGGTGCAGCTGGACGAGCCCGCTCTCGTGCAGGACCGCACCCGCGCGGACCTGAACGCCGCCGCCCGCGCCTACCGCGACCTCGGTGGTCTCGACGACCGGCCCAAGCTGTTGGTCGCCTCCTACTTCGACCGTCTCGGCGAAGCCCTGCCCATCCTCGCCAAGGCCCCCGTCGACGGTCTCGCGCTGGACTTCACCGATGCCGCCGCGGCCAATCTCGACGACCTGGCCGCAGTAGGCGGGCTGCCCGGCAAGCGCTTGGTCGCCGGAGTCGTCAACGGCCGCAACATCTGGATCAACGACTTCGAGAAGTCCCTGTCCACTCTCGGTACGCTCCTCGGCCTCGCCGACCGGGTCGATGTCGCGGCCTCCTGCTCCCTGCTGCACGTGCCGCTCGACTCCGCGGCCGAGCGCGACATCGACCCCCAGATCGCCCGCTGGCTCGCCTTCGCCCGCCAGAAGACCGCCGAAATCGTCACCCTCGCCCGCGGCCTTGCCCAGGGCACGGAAACCGTCGCGGCCGAACTCGCCGCCAACCGAGCCGACCTGGCCTCCCGTGCCGGCTCGGCACTCACCCACGACCCCGCGGTCCGCGCCCGGGCATCGGCCGTCACCGACACCGATGGCCGCCGCTACCAGCCGTACCCCGAGAGGGCCGCCGCCCAGCGCGCCCACCTCGGGCTGCCGCTGCTGCCCACGACCACCATCGGCTCCTTCCCCCAGACGACTGAACTGCGCGCCGCCCGGTCCGATCTGCGCGCGGGAAGGATCGACGTCGCCGGCTACGAGGAGCGCATCGAGGCGGAGATCCGCGAGGTCATCTCCTTCCAGGAGAAGACCGGTATCGACGTCCTGGTACACGGTGAGCCCGAACGCAACGACATGGTGCAGTACTTCGCCGAGCAGCTGACGGGGTATCTCGCCACGCAGCACGGCTGGGTCCAGTCCTACGGCACCCGCTGCGTCCGCCCGCCGATCCTGGCCGGTGACATCTCCCGCCCCGAGCCGATGACACTCCGCTGGACGCGTTACGCCCAGTCGCTCACCGACCGCCCGGTCAAGGGAATGCTCACCGGCCCGGTCACCATGCTCGCCTGGTCCTTCGTCCGCGACGACCAGCCGCTGGGCGACACCGCACGCCAGGTCGCGCTCGCCCTGCGCGACGAGGTCAACGACCTGGAAGCGGCGGGCAGTTCGGTCATCCAGGTCGACGAGCCCGCGCTGCGCGAGACGCTCCCGCTCCGGGCCGCCGACCACGGGGCGTACCTGGCCTGGGCGACGGAGGCGTTCCGCCTCACCACGAGTGGCGTACGCCCGGACACCCAGATCCACACCCACATGTGCTACGCCGAGTTCGGGGACATCGTCCAGGCCATCGACGACCTCGACGCCGACGTCATCAGCCTGGAAGCCGCCCGCTCCCACATGCAGGTCGCCGGTGAACTGAGCACGGCGCGTTACCCGCGCGAGGTCGGGCCTGGCGTGTACGACATCCATTCGCCTCGCGTACCGGGCCGGGACGAGGCCGCGGACCTGCTGCGCAAAGGGCTTGCGGCGATCGGGGCCGAGCGGCTGTGGGTCAACCCCGACTGCGGGCTGAAGACCCGTGGCTGGCCGGAGACCAGGGCATCGCTGGAGAACCTGGTCGCGGCAGCCCGCCAGGTGCGTGACGAGGTGGGGGCCACCGGTTCCTGACCGTGCGCTGCCGACCGGGTCGGGGACCGGCCATGTCCCCGGCCCGGCCGGGCCGCCCCGTCCGCCATGGACAGCCCCGTGTTGCGGACGCGTTGCGGCTTCATGGCCTTTGCGGCGGTGCGCTTCCAGGCGTCCGGAAACGGCCTCTACCGTCCGTATCAGGCAGCCGGAACCCTGGGGGTGACGTCCCCGCCCGGCTCGCACCTGTGGAGTGTTCATGTCGTTCGTGCCCCTGTCCGAGTCCGCCTACGACCGCAGGCGGCTTCGCCAGTGGACCCGCGGCAGCGCCAGAACATCCGGGATCGACCGCCGGGACCTGATGAAACTGGTCGCCGCCGCATCCGCGGCGGTACCGCTCGGCCTGGCTGCCGGCCCGGCCGGCGCGGTGCCCGCCGCCGTGGCCGCAGGCATTGTCAAGCCCCTGCCGCCGGAACTGTTCACCATCCGCGGCACCAACGCCGAGACCAACTTCGCCTCCCTGCGGGGCACGGGACTGCACACCCCGGCCGACCGGTTCTTCGTACGCAACCACACCGTGACGCCCCGCATCGAGGCCGCCGACTGGCGACTCGGCGTATGGGGCAGCGGACTGACCGGCCCCGGGGTGCACTTCACCTGTGACGACCTGCGCGCCCTGCCTGCGGTCACCCGTACCGCATTCGTAGAGTGCGCGGGAAACGGCCGCAGCTTCTACACGACCCAGCAGGGGCAGCAGGTCAGCGGCACCGCGTGGACACTCGGAGCCATCGGGGTCGCGCGCTGGCGCGGTGCCCGGCTCGGCGATGTGCTGCGCAGGGCCGGCATCTCCCCGGGCGCCGTGGACGTGCTGCCGCGCGGCCTCGACGACGAGGTCGTCAGCGGCGGGATCAATCTCGGCCGGGTCCGCAGGCCGCTGCCGGTGGCCAAGGCACTGGACGACGTCCTGCTCGCCTACGAGATGAACGGCGAGCCCCTGCCGCCCGATCACGGCCATCCGGTCCGGCTGATCGTCCCCAACTGGGTGGGCATCTCCTCGATCAAATGGGTCGGCGACATCGAGGTGAGCGCCGAACCGCTGTACACCCCGTGGAACACCGACATGTACCGGCTGTTCGGCGCCGGACATCCGGCCGGGGGCAGCGCCCCGCTGACCCGGCAGGGTCTCAAGAGCGCCTTCGAGCTGGCCGCGGGGGCGATCCTTCCCGTCCACCGCGAGGTCGAGCTCACCGGCCGCTCGTGGTCCGGAGGAGCGCCCGTGCGGAAGGTGGAGATCAGCACCGACGGCGGCCGGTACTGGTGCCCGGCGCGGCTGCGCGACACCCCGCGCAGGGGCAGTTGGGTGCGCTGGTCGGCCGGGTGGGTGCCGCGGCGCCGGGGACCGGCCGTACTGCTGGCCCGTGCGACGGACGCGACGGGACGCACCCAGTCCGAGGTGGCGGTGCACAACACCCAGGGCTATCTCTTCGACGCGGTGGTGCGGCACCCGGTGACGGTCGACTGACCGGTGCCCCGGATCCCCTGACGGGCTACGGGCCTGGGTGGCGTCCCTGATTCAATGTGCCGTCGGCCAGAGGCAGGACGCGGCAGATGCGGAAGACCACGACAGGTGTCGCGGCGCCGGCGGCGCGAGCCGGGGCTGGGCGGGGCGGACCGTTGAACCCGGGGACGAGGAAATGATCACTGTTCGATCGTTCGACCGCTGCGACGAGTGGGCCCGGTTCGACCCGGCGACGGGAGATCTCGCACCGGTGCGGCGGCGGGGACCCGGCGGGGGAGTACGGCGAGCTCGCCGGCGTCCGGCTGGTGCTCTACCGGGCCCGGGGCGTTCTCCGGCCGCGCCTCGCGGAGCGGGACGTCGTCGCCGACGGGGATCTGGAGACGCGCCACGAGCGGGACGGTGACCGCTGTCGGCCGACCGTCGGCAGCATGTCCGTCGAGTACCCGGTGCCGGAGACCGTCGTCGACCCGGCCGAGGACCCGACGCCCTTCGTGGCGGCCGAGCACTTCGACCTGGGGCTGTTCGTGGTCAATGTGCTCGGCGACCCGGCCCGCCGGGAGATCGTGTACCGGCGGTGACCGTCACCGGCCGGCGGCACGCGCGCAGGCGGCGCGCAGCCCCGGCCGGTCGATGAACTCGGTGTGCGTGCCGGCCGAGGCGCAGGCGAAGGCCCCGGAGACCGAGCCGGCCAGCACGCACTCCTCCACCTCGCCCCCCTCCAGGAGCGTCTGCAGGAACGCGGTGACGAACGCGTCCCCCGCACCGTTGGTGTCGACGACGGGCCGTTCGGGGCGCACCGCCGGGAAGTGCCGTACGTACTGCTCGCCGCGCACCAGCAGGTGGCAGCCGTCGGCGCCGTCGGTGGCCACCACCAGCCGTGCCCGGCCCTCGTCGAGGATCGTGTGCAGCACGTCGTCGAGCCGGTCGTGGATCGCGGCGGCGCTCAGGAAGACGTAGTCGGACGCGAGGGCATAGGTGCGGTGGTGCGGATTGCGGCCGTCCCAGTCGTGCAGATCGGTGGAGCTGCTCACCCCGAGCCGGCGGATGTCCTCGTACATGTCCCGGTTGTGGCCGACGATCGACAGATGGACATGGCGGGCGCGCTCCAGATACGGCAGGTAGAAGGCGCGCGGCAGCCGTAGATCCGCCGGGTGACGGCCGTCGTAGAAGGAGAAGCGGCGGCCCTGGGGGTCGACGAGGTTGACCCCGCGGGGGGTGCCGTGCGGCGAGTGGACGTGGCTGAAGTCCAGGCCGCTCCGGGCATACGCGGCGAGCACCGCCCGGCCCTGCGCGTCGTCGCCGAGGAAGTCGATGAACTTGGTGGCAAGGCCCAGCGCATGGAAGCCCAGCGCCACACCGTTGCCCGTGTGCGCCACGTAGTCGTGCACCGGGGGTACGAACACCGAGTCCCCGGGCGGCAGTTCAAGAGCCTCCACCCGTACGATCGTGTCCACTCCGGCGCCACCGACCACCAGCATGTCGAGATCGGGTGCCCTCACGTCAGTGTTCATGCCGGTGTTCACTCCGCGACAGCAGCCCGCTTGGCACCGGAGGAGGTCGATCCGCGCACCACCAGCTCCGGCATGAAAACGAACTCGCTGTGCGGGGCAGGCGTACCGCCTATCTCCTCCAGCAGGGCACGGACGGCCGCCTGCCCCATGGCCTGGACGGGCTGGCGGATCGTGGTCAGCGGGGGATCGGTGAACGCTATGAGCGGCGAGTCGTCGAAACCGACCACGGAGATGTCCTTCGGGACGTGCAGCCCCTGCTGGCGGGCGGCCCGGATCGCGCCGAGCGCCATCATGTCGCTGGCGCACACGACGGCGGTGCAGCCCCGGGCGATCAGCGCGGTGGCCGCGGCCTGGCCGCCCTCCAGCGTGTAGAGGGAATGCTGGATCAGCTGCGCGGACTCCTCGGGTGTGAGCCCCAGCCGCTCCTTCATACCGAGCTGGAACCCCTCGATCTTGCGCAGCACCGGAACGAACCGCCTGGGGCCCAGTGCCAGACCGATGCGGGTGTGACCGAGCGAGACCAGATGCGTGACCGCGAGCTGCATCGCCGCCCGGTCGTCGGGGGAGACGAAGGGGGCCTGCACATGCGGAGAAAAGCCGTTGACAAGGACAAAGGGGACGCCCTGGCCGCGCAACTGGTCGTACCGCTGCATATCGGCGGTGGTGTCGGCGTGCAGACCGGACACGAAGATGATCCCGGAAACGCCGCGGTCCACCAGCATCTCGGTGAGCTCGTCCTCCGTGGACCCGCCCGGCGTCTGGGTCGCGAGCACCGGCGTGTAGCCCTGGCGGGTCAGTGCCTGTCCGATGACCTGGGCGAGCGCCGGGAAGATGGGATTGTCCAGCTCGGGGGTTATCAGGCCGATCAGGCCGGCGCTGCGGCGGCGCAGCCGCACGGGCCGCTCGTAGCCGAGGACGTCGAGCGCGGCAAGGACGGACTCGCGGGTGGCCGCGGCCACACCGGGCTTGCCGTTGAGTACGCGGCTGACTGTGGCTTCACTGACCCCCGCCTGGGCTGCGATGTCGGAGAGCCGCGCGGTCATGGGAGGGGACTGTACCTGTCGCGTGTCGGCTTGCCCACCGGATACGGGATCTGCGGCTTCGTGCGACATCGGGGACTTGCGCGCCATGAACGACCCCTTTCGGACGGTCAGGACAGAAACGTAACAGGCCTGCAAACTCTTGCGGAAGGCTTGCGAGGGTCGTCGAGGGCGGCGCAACCTGGGGAAGGCGCAGGTGTCAAGCGATGCACCGGCAACTCTCCGGACACACGGATGTAACGATCAATCGGCCTTGCAGAAATTTGCCGCAAGGTCTTTCGGATAGTTTTCAGCCCTGTTACGTTCCTCGACGAATCGGCGCCGCGATGGAGCGGTCCCCTCGTTGAAGGAGTTCACATGCGACGTGGCATAGCGGCCACCGCGCTGACCGCGACCTTGGCGCTTGCGGTAACGGCTTGCGGCGGCGACAGCGACAACGGTTCGAAGGGCGAAGGCGGCCCCGTCACCATCACCTGGTGGGACACCTCCAATGCCACCAACGAGGCGCCCAACTACAAGGCCCTGATCTCGGAGTTCGAGAAGGCCAACAAGGACATCACCGTCAAGTACGTGAATGTCCCCTTCGACCAGGCGCAGAACAAGTTCCAGACCGCGGCCGGCAGCAAGGGCGCGCCCGACGTGGTCCGTGCCGACGTCGGCTGGACCGCCAACTGGGCGAAGTCCCAGTTCCTCGCGCCGCTGGACGGCACCGAGGCGCTGAAGAACTCCGAGGACATCACCCCGGCCCTGCTCAAGCAGGCCCAGTACGAGGGCAAGACCTACGGTGCGCCGATTGTCACCGACTCGCTCGCGCTCATGTGGAACAAGGAACTGCTGAAGAAGGCCGGCGTCGACAAGGCGCCCACGACCTGGGACGAGCTGAAGAAGGTCTCCAAGGCCGTCGCCTCCAAGACCGACGCCGAGGGCTTCTGGCTGAACAAGGCCGGCTACTACCAGATGCCGTTCCTCTACGGCGAGGGCGTCGACCTGATCGACTCCGAGGGCAAGAAGATCACCGTCAACTCGGACAAGGCCGTCAAGGCCATCGAGACCAGCAAGAGCCTGCTGGCCGCCGACGGTGTCGCCAAGCTCGATGTCTCCGCCGACTCCTACGCCCACATGCAGGACGCCTTCACGACCGGCAAGGTCGCCATGATCGTCCAGGGCCCGTGGGAGCTCACCAACATATACAAGGGCGCTGCCTTCAAGGACGCGGCGAACCTGGGCATCTCCACGGTCCCGGCCGGCTCGGCCGGCAAGGGCGCCCCGATCGGCGGCCACAACCTGTCCGTCTACGCCGGCTCCGACGCCGCCCACCAGAAGGCCGCGCAGAAGTTCGTCGGCTTCATGACCTCCGCCGAGAGCCAGGCGAAGATCGCGCTGAAGAACAGCACCCTGCCGACCCGTACCTCCGCCTACACCGCCGAGGTCAAGGCGCTGCCCGGCTTCGCCGACATGCAGA
The DNA here is from genome assembly GCF_042888425.1 of Streptomyces sp. NPDC002889. Taxonomy (NCBI): domain Bacteria; kingdom Bacillati; phylum Actinomycetota; class Actinomycetes; order Kitasatosporales; family Streptomycetaceae; genus Streptomyces; species Streptomyces sp. NPDC002889. The sequence continues at coordinate 151,315 of NZ_JBIAPT010000006.1, read as the reverse complement.
CGGTTCTGGCCGAGGCCGGTAAGGCGCGCGGCTCGGACCCGAGCTACAGCTCCCTGTACACCGACTTCGAGACCAACGTCACCAAGGTCCTCCAGGGCAAGGCCGACGTGAAGAAGGGTCTGGACGACACCGCCGCGGCCTACAAGAAGCTGCTGAAGGACTACTCCTGATCCTCACGGCCGGCCCGCCCCGCCTGACCGGGGCGGGCCGGCCGTGCAGCCGTACCCCCCAACCGACCCCCGCAGGAATCTGCCGAGAAGGTGCCGAAGATGACCGTCGCCGTCGAGGGTGCTACCCGAAAGGGTGGGCGTGGTGACGCCCCGCGCCCCGGGCTCTTCGCCCGTATGAAACTGTCGTACGAGAAGCACTGGTACGCCTGGGCCATGGTGGCTCCGGTCGTCCTCGTGCTCGGCGTGCTGGTGCTCTACCCGCTCATCCGCGGCATCTATCTGTCGATGACCGACGCCACCAGCCTCAACGTGGGCCGGACGATCGGTGTCAACGAGATCCCGGACGCCTTCTCGTTCGTCGGCGCGGACAACTACACGGAGATCCTCTCCGGCTCCGACGGCCAGTTCTGGCCGCACTTCACCTGGACGATCGTGTGGACGATCGTCTGTGTCGCGTTCCACTACGGCATCGGGCTCGGCCTCGCGATGCTGCTCAACCGCAAGCTGCGCGGCCGCACCTTCTACCGGCTCGTCCTGATCCTGCCGTGGGCGGTGCCCACGTTCGTCACCGTCTTCTCCTGGCGGCTGATACTCGCCGACGAGGGCGGCATCCTGAACGCCGCGCTCGGCTGGCTTCATCTGCCGCAGCCCGGCTGGCTCAGCGACGTCTTCTGGCAGCGCACCTCCGCGATCATGGTCAATGTCTGGGTCGGTGTGCCCTTCATGATGGTCTCGCTGCTCGGCGGACTGCAGTCGATCAACACCGATCTGTACGAGGCCGCCGAGATGGACGGCACCACTCCCTGGCAGCGCTTCCGCCATGTCACGCTGCCCGGCCTGCGCTCGGTCAGCTCCACCGTGATCCTTCTCGGCATCATCTGGACGTTCAACCAGTTCGTCGTGATCTTCCTGCTGTTCGGCGCGACCGGTGCACCCGAGGCCCAGATCCTCGTCACATGGGCCTACCGCCTCGGCTTCGGCCAGGATCCGCGCGACTACGCCGGATCGGCGGCCTACGGCGTGATCATCCTGTCGATGCTCATCGTCTTCGCCTCCTTCTACCGGCGCTGGCTCGCCCGCAACGAGCAGACCGCCGCCTGAGACACGAAAGGACGCCACCGACATGAGCATCACGACCGAACGCCCCGCGGCGGCCACCGCGGCGAAGACCGCAGCACCCGGCGGCCGCGGCCGCGAACGCCGCCGCGGACAGCGCAGCTTCGGCGCCTCCGTCGCCATCCACGCCACCCTGATCGTGGCGAGCTTCATCGCCTTCTTCCCGGTCGGCTGGATCGCCTGGATCTCGCTCGGCCCGGACAAGACGGACTTCCTCCACCCGGACGAGATCGCCGGCAAGATCAGCCTCGAGAACTACTCGGCCGTGCTGAACGACACCGAGTTCCTCCAGTGGTTCGTCAACTCGCTGATCGTGGCGCTGGGCACCTGTCTGCTGGGCGTGTTCATCGCCGCCAGCGCCGGCTACGCCGTCTCCCGGATGCGCTTCCCCGGCCACCGCCAGCTGATGTGGACCTTCCTGGTCACCCAGATGTTCCCGGTCGCCATCCTGATGGTCCCGCTCTACAAGATCGTCGCGGACCTGGGTCTGCTGGACACCTACGGGGCGCTCATCCTGGTCTACTGCACCACGGCCGTCCCGTACTGCGCCTGGCTGCTCAAGGGCTACTTCGACACCATCCCGCACGAGATCGACGAGGCCGGCCGGGTCGACGGACTGACCCCCTTCGGCACCTTCTACCGGCTGATCCTGCCGCTCGCCCGGCCGGGCCTGGCGGTGGCCGCCTTCTACACCTTCCTCACCGCGTGGGGCGAGGTCGCCTACGCATCGGTGTTCATGCTCAGCGAGGGCAAGTACACCCTGTCCATCGGTCTGACCACCTTCGTCAGCCAGTACGACACCCAGTGGGACCTGATGGCCGCGACCGCGGTGCTCATCGCCCTGCCGGCGTCGCTCGTCTTCTACCTCGTCCAGCGCCATCTGGTCACCGGCCTCACCGCCGGCGCGGCGAAGTCCTGACGCGCACCCCCACTTGTTCCCGTCCGCCATCTCGTACTCAGGGAAGACATGACCCAGCACCTCGCTGCCCCCACGCACACACTCGACGGCACCCGACCGGGCTGGTGGCGCGACGCGGTGATCTACCAGGTCTATCCGCGCAGCTTCGCCGACGGGAACGGCGACGGCATGGGCGATCTCGACGGTGTACGCAGCCGGCTGCCGTATCTGAAGAACCTCGGCGTCGACGCCGTCTGGCTCAGCCCCTTCTACGCCTCCCCACAGGCCGACGCCGGCTACGACGTCGCCGACTACCGTGCCATCGACCCGATGTTCGGCACCCTCCTCGACGCCGACGCCCTGATCCGCGACGCCCACGAGCTGGGCCTGCGCATCATCGTCGACCTGGTCCCCAACCACTCGTCCGACCAGCACGAGTGGTTCAAGCGCGCGCTCGCCGAGGGCCCCGGCTCCGCACTGCGCGAGCGCTACCACTTCCGCCCCGGCAAGGGCGCGAACGGTCAGCTCCCGCCCAACGACTGGGAATCCATCTTCGGCGGCCCCGCCTGGACGCGCACCGAGAACCCGGACGGCACCCCTGGCGACTGGTATCTGCACCTCTTCGCGCCCGAGCAGCCCGACTTCAACTGGGACCACCCGGCCGTCGCCGACGAGTTCCGCTCGATCCTGCGCTTCTGGCTGGACATGGGCGTCGACGGCTTCCGCGTCGATGTCGCCCACGGCCTGGTCAAGGCCGAGGGTCTGCCCGACATCGGCGGCCACGACCAGCTGAAGCTGCTCGGGAACGACGTCATGCCGTTCTTCGACCAGGACGGCGTGCACGACATCTACCGCGCCTGGCGCAAGATCCTCGACGAGTACCCGGGGGACCGGATCGCCGTCGCCGAGGCCTGGACGCCGACCGTGGAGCGCACGGCGAACTACGTACGCCCCGACGAGCTGCACCAGGCCTTCAACTTCCAGTACCTCGGCACCGCCTGGGACGCCACCGAGCTCCGCTCGGTCATCGACCTCTCGCTCGCGGCGATGCGGCCCGTCGGCGCCCCCGCCACCTGGGTGCTCTCCAACCACGACGTCACCCGGCACGCGACCCGGTTCGCCAACCCGCCCGGTCTCGGCACCCAGATCCGCGACGCCGGGGACCGGGAGCTCGGCCTGCGCCGGGCCCGTGCGGCGACGCTGCTGATGCTGGCGCTGCCCGGCTCCGCGTACCTCTACCAGGGCGAGGAGCTCGGTCTGCCGGACGTCACGGACCTGCCCGACGAGGTGCGCCAGGACCCGTCGTTCTTCCGCGCGGCCGGTCAGGACGGATTCCGCGACGGCTGCCGGGTGCCGATCCCGTGGACCGCCGAGGGCTCCTCGTACGGCTTCGGCAGCGGCGGCAGCTGGCTGCCGCAGCCGGACAGCTGGGGCGGACTCAGTGTCGAGGCGCAGACCGGTGACCCGGACTCGACCCTGGAGCTGTACCGCAGCGCGCTGGCCGTGCGCCGCGAGCAGCCGGGACTCGGCGAGGGGGACGCGGTGAGCTGGCTGGACGCCCCCGAGGGTGTGCTCGCCTTCCGCCGCGAGGGCTTCGTCTGCACCGTGAACACGACCGGCAAGGCGGTCTCCCTGCCGGCGTACGGTCAACTGCTGCTGGCCAGTGCCGCGGTCGCCGTGGACGGCGGCCGGGTGGATCTGCCCGCGGACAGCACGGTGTGGTGGGCGGTGTGACGGTTCCGCTGCCGCGGGGTGCCGACAACGGCACCCCGCGGCTTTCGGACATCGCGGCCCAGGCCGCTGTCAGTGAGGCCACCGTCAGCCGGGTGCTCAACGGCAAGCCCGGAGTCGCGTCCCCGACCAGGCAGCGGGTGCTGGCCGCGCTCGACGTCCTCGGCTATGAACGGCCGGTACGCCTCAAGCGGCGCAGCGCCGGTCTGGTCGGTCTGGTGATCCCTGAGCTCACCAACCCGATCTTTCCGGCGTTTGCCCAGGTCATAGAGCAGGTGCTGGCCGGGCACGGCTACACGCCGGTCCTGTGCACCCAGATGCCGGGCGGTGCCACCGAGGACGAGCTGGTCGAGCAGCTGGTGGAGCGTGGTGTCACCGGCATCGTCTTTCTCTCCGGGCTGCACGCGGACACCACCGCCGACGCCTCGCGCTATGTCCGGCTGTCCTCCCGTGGGGTCCCGTTCGTCCTCATCAACGGTTACAACGAAGCGGTCGACGCGCCGTTCGTCTCGCCCGACGACCGTTCGGCCGCGCGGATGGCCGTCTCGCATCTCGCCGAACTGGGGCATGAGCGCATCGGTCTCGCCATCGGGCCGACCCGCTATGTGCCCTCCCGCCGCAAGGCGGAGGGCTTCACCGACGCCCTGCACACGGTGCTCGGTGTGCCGCGTCAGGAGGCCGAAAACCTCATCCAGCGCACGCTGTTCTCCGTCGAGGGCGGGCAGGCGGCGGCCGGACTGCTGATGGATCAGGGCTGCACCGGGATCGTCTGCGGCAGCGACCTGATGGCGCTGGGTGCGATCCGCGCGGTGCGTTCGCGGGGCCTGGATGTGCCGGGGGATGTGTCCGTGGTCGGTTTCGACGACTCCCCGCTGATCGCATTCACCGACCCGCCGCTGACGACCGTGCGCCAGCCCGTCAAGGCGATGGCGACGGCCGCGGTGAACGCGCTGATCGAGGAGATCCAGGGAAACCCGGTGCACCGCACCGAGTTCGTCTTCCAGCCCGAGCTGGTCGTCCGCGGTTCCACGAGCCAGCGGCACGATCGGCGCAGCTGATCAAGGATGCCCGGGGCCTGCCCTGTTGAGGGCGGCGGGGTCTGAAGTGGCCCCGGGCCTCCCCGGCTTGAGAACCGGTCCGGCCGGCCGGGCGCGTAGGGCCCGGCAGGGCCGGGTCCCCCGGCCGGCCGGACCGGCGTCGTGGGTGAACGTAACACCCCTGCAATGACTTGCGAAAGAGTTTGCGGTCACGAAACGGCCATGTTCCTGCGCCGTCACCGGAGTGTGCTCAAGGGCTTGACCTGTGCGCGGCAGAACCGTACGGTCTCGACCGCAATCAGTTTCAGACTTCTTGCAGCAAGAATCGTCAAAGGCCTTGCGGACATGGCGCGTTGTCGTACGAGGCTTCCCCCTCGCATCCGCACCTCCCCCGAAGAGGAGGATTCATGGCCCGCAGAACCGTGGCCGCTGCACTCGCCACCCTGGCGGGAGCCGCTGTGGCCGTCACGGCCCCCACCTCGGCCCAGGGCACGCCGCCCGGCGAAAAGGACGTCACCGCCGTGATGTTCGAGTGGAACTTCGCCTCGGTGGCCAAGGCCTGCACGGACCAGCTCGGTCCCGCCGGCTACGGCTACGTCCAGGTCTCGCCCCCGCAGGAGCACATCCAGGGCTCGCAGTGGTGGACCTCGTACCAGCCCGTCAGCTACAAGATCGCGGGACGGCTGGGCGACCGCGCGTCGTTCCGGAGCATGGTCAGCAGCTGCCACACGGCAGGCGTCAAGGTCGTCGTCGACACTGTCATCAACCACATGGCCGCCGCCTCCGGGACGGGTACCGGCGGCTCCTCGTACACCAAGTACGGCTACCCCGGCCTGTACTCGTCGCCCGACATGGACGACTGCACCGCCCGGATCAGCAACTACCAGGACCGGGCCGACGTCCAGAACTGCGAGCTGGTCGGTCTCGCCGACCTCGATACCGGCGAGGAGTACGTCCGCACCAGGATCGCCGGCTATATGAACGACCTGCTGAGCCTCGGCGTCGACGGCTTCCGTATCGACGCCGCCAAGCACATGCCCGCCGCCGACCTCGCCGCCATCAGGGCGAAGCTCACCGACACCGGCGTGTACTGGAAGCAGGAAGCCATCCATGGCGCCGGCGAGGCGGTCTCCCCGAGCGAGTACCTCGGCAACGGCGACGTCCAGGAGTTCCGTTACGCCCGCGACCTCAAGCGCGTCTTCACCAGCGAGAACCTCGCTTATCTGAAGAACTTCGGCGAGGGCTGGGGCTACATGGCCTCCGGCAGGTCCGCCGTCTTCGTGGACAACCACGACACCGAGCGCGTCGGCGACACGCTCACCTACAAGGACGGTGCCAACTACACCCTCGCCGGTGTCTTCATGCTGGCCTGGCCGTACGGATCGCCCGATGTCCACTCCGGCTACGAGTGGTCCGACAAGGACGCGGGGCCCCCGGCCGGCGGCAAGGTGAACGCCTGCTACAGCGACGGATGGAAGTGCCAGCACGCCTGGCGCGAAATCTCCTCGATGGTCGCCTTCCGGAATGTGGCCCGCGGCCAGGGCGTCACCAACTGGTGGGACAACGGCGGCGACCAGATCGCCTTCGGACGCGGCGACAAGGCGTACGTCGCCATCAACCACGAGGCCTCGCCGCTGACCCGGACCTTCCAGACCTCGCTGCCCGCCGGCACCTACTGCGACGTGCAGAGCAACCGGACCGTCACGGTGAACGATTCCGGCCGGTTCACGGCGACGCTCGGCCCCGACACCGCGCTCGCCCTGCACACCGGGGCCGTGACCTGCAGCGGCGACTCCACCCCCGCCACCAGTGGCGCGTCGTTCAACGTCAACGCCACCACCGTGGTCGGCCAGGACATCTACGTCACCGGCAACCACTCGGCGCTCGGCAACTGGAACACCGGCAGCGCGCTCAAGCTGGACCCGGCGGGCTACCCCGTCTGGAAGCTCGACGTGACGCTGCCCGCGGGCATGTCGTTCGAGTACAAGTACCTCCGCAAGGACGGCTCGGGCACTGTCACCTGGGAAGGCGGCATCAACCGCACCGCCACCGTCCCGGCCTCGGGCAAGGTCACGCTGAACGACACCTGGCGCGGCTGACACCCGCCTTCGCAACCGCCGCCCCGTCTCCCGTCTGCGCGTACGGGGCGGCACCCCCTCTCCACCACCCTCTCGAGGAGAACCCCGCCTTGATACGCCCCCGCCCGCACCTGCGCAGAACGGTGGCCGCCGTCGCGGCGGTCACCCTCGCGGCGCTGGTCCCCGCCGTCCCGGCGGCAGCCGTGCCCGAGCCGCCCGCGCCGCCGTCGGACCGGGCGCTCGCCGCCCAGCCCGCGCGCCACGATCTGACCCGCGAGCAGTTCTACTTCGTCCTGCCCGACCGGTTCGCCAACGGTGACCCGAAGAACGACCGGGGAGGGCTGACCGGCACCCGCCTCGCCACCGGGTACGACCCCACCGACAAGGGCTTCTACCAGGGCGGCGACCTCAAGGGACTCACCGGCAAGCTCGACTACATCAAGGGGCTCGGCACCACCGCCATCTGGATGGCGCCGATCTTCAAGAACCAGCCGGTGCAGGGTGAGGGCAAGGATGCCTCGGCCGGCTACCACGGCTACTGGATCACCGACTTCACGCAGGTCGACCCGCACTTCGGCACCAACGCGGACCTCGAGAAGCTGATCGACAAGGCCCATGCCAAGGGCATGAAGGTCTTCTTCGACGTCATCACCAACCACACCGCCGATGTCGTCGACTACAAGGAGAAGTCGTACGGCTATCTGTCCAAGGGCGCCTTCCCCTATCTCACCAAGGACGGCGTGCCCTTCGACGACAGCGCCTACGCAGACAGCACCGACGGCGCCAGGGACTTCCCGAAGACGGACCGCGACTCCTTCCCGCGCACGCCCGTCGTCCCCGAGGCCAAGAAGAACCTCAAGGTCCCGTCCTGGCTCAACGACCCGACGATGTACCACAACCGGGGTGACTCGACCTTCGCCGGCGAGTCCTCCGCGCACGGCGACTTCGTCGGCCTCGACGACCTGTGGACCGAGCGTCCCGAGGTCGTCGAGGGCATGGAGAAGATCTACCAGCGCTGGGTGCGCGACTTCGGCATCGACGGCTTCCGTATCGACACCGTCAAGCACGTCAACACCGAGTTCTGGACCCAGTGGGCCACCGCGCTCGACACCTACGCCGCCGAGCGCGGCCGGGACGACTTCTTCATGTTCGGCGAGGTCTATTCCGCCGACCCGGCCATCACCTCGCCATATGTGACCCAAGGCCGGCTCGACGCCACCCTGGACTTCCCGTTCCAGGACGCGGCCCGCACCTACGCCTCCCAGGGCGGCTCCGCGGCCAAGCTCTCGCAGCTGTTCGCGCAGGACTACCGCTACACCACCGACAAGGCCAATGCCTATGAGTCGGTGTCCTTCCTCGGCAACCACGACATGGGCCGCTTCGGCACCTTCCTCAAGCAGGACAACGCCAAGGCCGACGACGCGGAACTCCTCGAGCGCTACCGGCTCGCCAACGAGCTGATGTTCCTGACCCGCGGCAACCCGGTCGTCTACTACGGCGACGAACAGGGCTTCACCGGCGCGGGCGGCGACAAGGACGCCCGCCAGACCCTCTTCGCCTCCAGGACCGCCGACTACCTCGACGACGACCAGCTCGGCACCGAACGCACGCACGCCTCGAGCGCGTACGACGCGAAGCACCCGCTGTACCGGCAGATCGCCGCGCTCTCCGCGCTCACCAAGGCCCACCCGGCGCTGCGCGACGGCATCCAGACCGAGCGCTACGCAGCGGACGGCCAAGGCGTGTACGCCGGCTCCCGTACCGACGCGAAGTCGAGGACCGAGTACGTCGTCGCGGTGAACAACGCGACCGAGCCGAAGACCGTCGACATCCCGACCGGCTCCGCCGCCATGAAGTTCCGTACGATCTACGGCGGTTCCGCAACGGTCGCCAGCGGCTCCGACAAGAAGATCACCGTCACCGTTCCGGCACTGTCCTCGCTGGTGCTGCGAGCGGCCGGCCCGCTCGCGGCTCCGGCGGACAAACCCGCGATCACCCTCAAGGCCCCGGCCGCGGGCGCCACCGGAACCGTCGAGATCGCCGCGGACGTGGACGGCGGACAGCTCGGCCGCGTCGTCTTCGCCGCCCAGGTCGGAAACTCCAAGTGGCAGGTGCTCGGCTCGGCCGACCACGCCCCCTACAAGGTCACCCAGCACATCTCCGACAAGGTCCCGGCCGGAACCACCCTGCGCTACAAGGCCGTTGTGGTGGACAGCGCCGACCGTACGGCAAGCGCCACGGCGGCCACCACCAGCGGCGCGCCCGCCGTGGAGCAGCCGCCGTCCGCCGTCCAACGGGACTACGCGATCGTCCACTACAAGCGCACCGACGACAACTACGCCGACTGGGGCCTGTACACCTGGGGCGACATCGCCGACGGCGAAGGCACCACCTGGCCCGCGGGCAAGCCGTTCACCGGCCGCGACGCCTACGGCGCCTTCGCCTACGTCAAGCTCAAGCCCGGCGCCTCCTCCGTCGGCTTCATCGCCGTCGACAAGGACGGCGTGAAGGACGTCGACGCCGACCGCTCCATCGACCTCTCCAAGACCGGTGAGGTATGGATCGAGCAGGGCAGGCCGGAGGTCAGGAACTCCGCGCCCGAGGGCGCGTACCCGCCCCAGGACACCACCAAGGCGGTCCTGCACTACAAGCGCGCCGACGGGGACCACAGCGGCTGGGGCCTGCACACCTGGACCGGCGCCGCGTCGCCCACCGACTGGTCCAAGCCGCTCGAGCCGGTGCGTACCGACGCCTACGGAGCGGTCTTCGAGGTGCCACTGGCCGCCGGAGCCACCTCGCTCAGCTACATCCTGCACAAGGGCGACGAGAAGGACCTGCCGTCCGATCAGTCGCTCGACCTCAAGGCCAACGGCCACGAGGTGTGGCTGCTCGCCGGGCAGGAGAAGTACCTGCTTCCGCAGCCCAAGGGCGGCGGCGCGGCCCTCGACCTGTCCAAGTCCCACGCCGTCTGGATCGACGCGAACACCCTCGCCTGGAAGGGCAGCGAAGCCGCGGCATCCAGCCAGCTGCTCTACTCCCGCGACGGCTCGATCGCCGTCAAGGACGGAGCACTGACCGGTGACGCCCGCTGGCTGCGGCTGAACAGATCGGAGCTGACCGACGCCCAGAAGGCGAAGTTCCCGCATCTGAAGGCGTACCCCGCCTTCAGCGTCGACCCGCGCGACCGGGACCGGGTCCGGGAGGCGCTCAAGGGCCAGCTGGTGGCCACGCAGCGCTCCGCCACCGGCGCGGTGCTCACCGCCACCGGGGTGCAGATCGCCGGAGTCCTCGACGACCTGTACTCCCCGAAGGCCACCACGGCCGAGCTCGGCGCGACCTTCGACCGCAAGGGTGTGCCCACCCTGCGGCTGTGGGCGCCGACCGCCCAGCAGGCCACGCTCGAGCTCGACGGGAAGACCGTCGCCATGCGCCGCGACCATGCGAGCGGCGTCTGGTCGGTCACGGGAAGCAGGTCCTGGAAGGGAAAGACCTACCGCTACGCGGTGAAGGTGTGGGCGCCCAGCGTCCAGCGGATCGTCACCAACAAGGTCACCGACCCCTACTCGGTCGCGCTGACCGCCGACTCCGAGCGGAGTGTCATCGCCGACCTGCGGGACAAGTCCCTCGCCCCGTCCGGCTGGTCGACGCTCAAGAAGCCGGCCGCGCTCCCGCTGCGGGACGCACAGATCCAGGAGCTGCACATCCGCGACTTCTCGATCGCGGACCCGACGGCCGACAACAAGGGCACGTATCTGGCCTTCGCCGACAAGGACAGCAAGGGCTCGAGGCACCTGCGTGACCTCGCCGCCGCAGGCACGTCGTACGTCCACCTGCTGCCGGCGTTCGACATCGGCACCATCCCCGAGAAGAAGTCCGACCAGCAGCAGCCCGACTGCGACCTGTCGGTCTACGCTCCCGACTCCGACGAGCAGCAGGCGTGCGTGGCCAGGGCCGCGGCCAAGGACGCGTTCAACTGGGGCTACGACCCCTTCCACTACACCGTCCCCGAAGGCTCGTACGCCACCGACCCGGACGGGACCCGGCGCACCGTCGAGTTCCGCCGGATGGTCCAGGCGCTGAACCAGGACGGGCTGCGCACCGTCATGGACGTCGTCTACAACCACACGGTGGCCAGCGGCCAGGCGGACAGGTCCGTGCTCGACAAGGTCGTGCCCGGCTACTACCAGCGGCTGCTCGCCGACGGTACGGTCGCGACCTCCACCTGCTGCGCCAACACCGCGCCCGAGAACGCGATGATGGGCAAGCTCGTCGTCGACTCGATCGTCACCTGGGCCCGGGACTACAAGGTCGACGGCTTCCGCTTCGACCTGATGGGCCACCACCCGAAGGCCAACATCCTCGCGGTGCGTGCCGCGCTCGACGAGCTGACCCTCGCCAAGGACGGAGTGGACGGACGGAAGATCATCCTTTACGGCGAGGGCTGGAACTTCGGCGAAATCGCTGACGACTCCCGCTTCGTCCAGGCCACCCAGAAGAACATGGCGGGCACGGGCATCGCGACCTTCTCCGACCGGGCACGGGACGCGGTCCGCGGTGGTGGCCCGTTCGACGAGGACCCGGGCGTGCAGGGCTTCGCCTCCGGTCTGTACACCGACCCCAACTCCTCGTCGGCGAACGGCACCCGGGAAGCGCAGAAGGCCCGGCTGCTGCACTACCAGGACCTCATCAAGGTGGGCCTGTCCGGGAACCTGGCCGGCTACTCCTTCACGGACACCACCGGCCGTACGGTCAAGGGCTCCGAGGTCGACTACAACGGTTCCCCGGCCGGTTATGCCGCCGTCCCCGGCGACGCGCTCGCCTACGCGGACGCGCATGACAACGAGTCGCTGTACGACGCCCTCGCCTTCAAGCTCCCGGCCGACACCTCCCCGGCGGACCGGGCGAGGATGCAGGTGCTCGCGATGGGCACCGCGGCGCTGTCGCAGGGGCCCGCGCTCTCCCAGGCGGGCACGGACCTGCTGCGTTCCAAGTCGCTGGACCGCAACTCGTACGACAGCGGGGACTGGTTCAACGCGATCCACTGGGACTGCCGCGACGGCAACGGCTTCGGCCGCGGCCTGCCGCCGGAGGCCGACAACAAGTCCAAGTGGGGATACGCCAAGCCGCTGCTGACCGCGCCGGCACTCACCGTGGGCTGTGCACAGATCGACGGCGCCTCCGCCGCCTACCGGGACCTGCTGAGGATCCGCGGCACGGAGCAGGCGTTCAGCCTGAGCACCGCCGGCCAGGTCCAGTCCGCGCTCTCCTTCCCGCTGTCGGGCAAGGGCGAGACCCCGGGCGTGATCACCATGCGGCTCGGTGACCTCGTGGCCGTCTTCAACGCCACGCCGGACCGGCAGACCCAGCGGATCGAGGCGCTCGCCGACCAGGCCTACACCCTTCACCCCGTGCAGCGCTCCGGTGCCGACGAGGTGGCGAAGTCCTCGTCGTACGAGAGGAGTTCGGGGACCTTCACGGTCCCCGCGCGCACCGTGGCGGTCTTCGAACGCGGCTGACCGTCATAAGTCCTCGCCCCCTCACCCGTGTCGCTGTTGGGCCGAACGGGTGAGGGGCGCGAGGATGGACGTATGAGTAGGTACGAGAGGTATGACGTGACCGACGAGCAGTGGGAGGGCCTGGCCCAGGTCGTGCCGCTGCGCGGGCGCAACGAGTGGCCGTCGCGAGTCGATCACCGCACCGTCCCCCAGGAGTACGAGGCCGCGGAGCAGCGTCGCTTCGTGGTCCTCAGGGTGCAGGTCTTCGCCGACGCGCGCGAGGTCGCCGAGTACCTGGTCAACCGCATCCCGGTGCTGCTCGATCTGACGAGCGCCGACACCGAAGTCGCCAAGCGCATCCTGGACTTCAGCAGCGGTGTCGTCTTCGGGCTGGGCAGTGGGATGCACCGGGTGGACCGCAGCGTCTTCCTGCTCGCGCCCGAGGGCACGGAGGTAGAGGGAATCGCGGCGACCGCGGTCCCTCATTCATAGGGGCCGTCCCTCATTCGTAGGAAGGGCACGGCGGCGGAACGGTTCGGCGTACCGGGGCTGCGTACCGTCCCGTTCATGGACCCCACCACAGCTCGCAGCGGCGTGCAGACCGCCCGCCCCACCGTCACCGAACTGCGGCTCTCCGCCTTCAGAGCGCACCGGAACGCCGCGTTCCGACTGGGGCCCCTGACGCTCTTCGCGGGGGCGAGCGGCAGTGGCAAGTCGAGCGTGCTGCAGGCGTACGAGGCCCTGGCGCGGCTGGGTGCGGGGGAGGAGCTGACCGCGGCCTTCCCCGACCCGGCCGGGTGCGTTCCGGAATGGGCGGCGGCCGACCGCCAGGGGCGGCGCGGATTCCGGATCGGCTGCACCGTCGAGGGTCCGGCCGGCACCGTCCGGCTCGATCTGGCCGTGCAGGCCGAACCGGAACTGCGCGTGGTCGGCGAACGGCTGACCGGCGACGGCCGGACCCTGCTGAGCACCGCGCTGCGGGACCCCGGCCGCACCACGGTTCAGGCCGCCTGGCACACCGCCGGATCCGCTGCCGTCACCCGCGCACCGCTGCCGGGCGACCGGCTCGGCACCGCCCTGCTGCCGCTGCGCGTCGCGGGCAAGACCCAGGGGCAGTTGCAGGTGCTCGCCGCCGCGGAACAGGTCGTGCTGGCACTGCGCTCCGCCTTCGTCTGCGATCCGCAGCCGCATCGCATGCGCGGGCCGGTCGCGGCCGGCGCGGCGGGCGCGGGCCGGCTGCGCCGCGGCTGCGACAACCTCGCCGAGGTTCTGCACCGCACCCGCAGCGAATGCGCCATACGGCATGCGCGGCTCGCCGCCGCGGCGCGTGCGGGGTGTGCCGGGGAGGTGGCGGACCTGGCCGTTCAGGAGCTGCCGGACGGTACGGTGCAGGCGCTGCTCGGCCGGGGCGGCAGCCGGGCGGACACACCGGTGGGGCGGCTCGGCGAGGGCGAGTTGAGGTATCTCGGGCTTGCGCTGGTGCTGCTCACCGGGCCGGGGGTGCTGGCGATGGACCAGGTGGACGAGGTGCCGACGGCGTACCAGTCGCTCACGGTGCTCGCCGACGGCTTCGACCGCTGCCTCGACGCGGCGCAGACGCGTGAACTTCTCACTCTGGCCGCGGAGATGTGCGCGCGGGGGCACATCCGGCTGGTCGGAACGCTCGCCGATGCGTCGGGCGCGCGCGGGATCGGCGGTGCGACAGTGGTAGACCTGGTGCCGTGACGACAGACGACGCGCCGGACGAGAGCCCACTGGACGTGGTGGGGCTGCAGCGCAGGCTCGCCGAGTTCGCGGCGGCGCGGCACTGGGAGCCGTACCACACCCCCAAGAACCTGGCGGTCGCGCTGAGCGTCGAGGCCTCCGAACTCGTCGAGATCTTCCAGTGGTTGACGCCGGAGCAGTCGGCGCGGGTGATGGAGGAGGAGGGCACGGCGCACCGGGTGCGGGACGAGGCGGCGGACGTTCTGGCGTATCTCCTGCAGTTCTGCGAGGTACTCGGGATCGACGTGCTGGCGGCACTCTCCGACAAGATCGACCGCAATGAACTGCGCTTCCCGGCGAAGTGACGGCGAGGTGACCGCCGACCGAAGCGGACCGAAGCGGACTGTTGTGGACCGCCCGGGGACCGCTGCGCGGGTGGCCCCCGGCAGATCGTTGTCACTCTATGGAGTTGCCGAGTTTTCCACAATGGCCGTGCTGTCCACAGATTTCGGAATTCCCCTGGCTTTTCGGCTCAAGCGGCTTCACTCTGGGTAATGAACTGAGTGGGCAGAAAGTCGTACGAACGGGGGTGCGTACATGGACGCGGAACGGCTCGTCACGATCAGCCGAGATGCCCTGGCCGAGAGCCGCGAGGTGCCGGACGTCGTGGCCGAGGCCTGGCAGGCCCAGGCTCTCGCACAGGCGATCGGCAGCAAGATCGCCCTGTGCGGGCCGCCGGGACTGAGAGGCGAGGCGCGGGCGCTGAGCGAGATCGGGGGCCGGGCCTGCGGAGTGCTTGATCATCCGATGGTGCGCAGCGGCGGGGTGCGAGCCGCGCAGCTGACCCAAGTGGCCGATATGCACGCTGCGCTGACCGCGCTGCATGCGCTGCTGGGGGAGGTGGGGATGGCGCTCGTCGGCGTGGCCTGCGCCACCGACGACGAAGGTCTCTACTGGCAGTGCATCGAGGCGATAGACGCAGCCGACGAGTCGAGCGACCGGGTGCGCGGCATGCTGCGCAGGCTCGCGGCGCACGAGAGCGACCGGCCTCCTGACACCGTGCGGGGCAGGGCGGGCCCGGCACGGCCGGTCGCGGAGATGGGGCCGGCCGGCCCCTGACGCCCCGCGACGCCGCGAGGGCCGACGGTGCAGGATGGATGTATGGATCTTCGAATCTTCACCGAGCCCCAGCAAGGTGCGAGCTACGGCACCCTGCTGACCGTCGCCAAGGCCGCCGAGGACCTCGGCTTCGACGCCTTCTTCCGCTCCGACCACTATCTGAGCATGGGCGCCTCCGACGGACTGCCCGGCCCGACCGACGCCTGGATCACCCTGGCCGGCCTGGCCCGCGAGACCAAGCGCATCCGCCTCGGCACACTGATGACCGCAGGGACGTTCCGTCTTCCCGGAGTGCTGGCCATCCAGGTGGCACAGGTCGACCAGATGTCCGGCGGCCGGGTCGAACTGGGCCTTGGAGCCGGCTGGTTCGAGGAGGAGCACAGGGCGTACGGCATCCCGTTCCCCCAGGAGAAATTCGCGCGGCTGGAGGAGCAGCTGGCGATCATCACCGGACTGTGGGCCACGGAGGCCGGCAAGACGTTCTCGTACGAGGGCGAGTACTACCAGCTGACCGACTCGCCCGCCCTGCCGAAGCCCGCCCAGCCGAAGGTGCCCGTGCTGATCGGCGGTCACGGGGCGATCCGCACCCCCCGCCTCGCCGCGCAGTACGCCGACGAGTTCAACATCCCGTTCGCGTCGGTCGAGGACAGCGAGCGCCAGTTCGGCCGGGTGCGAGCCGCCGCCCGGGCCGCCGGGCGCGCCGCTGACGAGCTGGTGTACTCGACCGCCCTGGTCGTATGCGTGGGCAAGGACGACGCGGAGGTGGCGCGCCGTGCCGCCGCCATCGGACGGGAGGTGGACGAACTGAAGGCGAACGGACTTGCGGGCTCGCCCGCCGAGGTCGTGGACAAGATCGGGCGCTATGCCGCGATCGGATCGTCCCGGATCTACCTCCAAGTCCTGGACCTCGACGACCTCGACCATCTGGAGCTGATCTCGTCCCAGGTCCAGTCCCAGCTCGGCTGATCCGCCGAGACTCGTCCCGCTGAGGCGCCGTGCGCCGAGGCCGACACGAGGAGCTCCTGTGAAGCCCGTCCGCAGCCTTGCCGCCGCGCTCGCCGACGAGGTCGTCCTGCTCGACGGCGGCCTGTCCAACCAGCTTGAGGCGCAGGGCTGCGATCTGTCCGACGACCTCTGGTCGGCGCGGCTGCTGGCCGACGATCCACAGGAGATCGAGGCAGCGCACACGGCGTATGTACGGGCGGGCGCACAGGTGCTCATCACCTCCGGCTACCAGGCCACCTTCGAGGGATTCGAGCGGCGCGGTATCGGGCGCGAGGAGGCAGCGGGACTGCTCGGACGGAGTGTCGAGCTGGCCCGCACGGCGGGGGAGGCGGCGCGTCATGAGGTGTGGGTCGCCGCCTCCGTCGGGCCGTACGGTGCGATGCTCGCGGACGGCAGCGAGTACCGGGGCCGCTACGGGCTGAGCGTGCGGGAGCTCGAACGCTTCCACCGGCCGAGGATCGAGGTCCTGGCGGCGGCGGAGCCGGATGTCCTGGCCCTGGAGACCGTGCCGGACACGGACGAGGCCGAGGCGCTGCTACGGGCGGCCGCCGGATGCGGGGTGCCGGTCTGGCTGTCGTACACCGTCGCGGGCGGCCGTACCAGGGCCGGGCAGCGGACGGCCGACGCCTTCGCCCTGGCCGCCGGCCGGGACGAGGTGATCGCGGTGGGGGTGAACTGCTGCGAGCCGGCCGAGGCAGCCGCAGCGGTGGAGCTCGCGGCAGCGGTGACGGGCAAGCCGGTCGTCGTCTACCCCAACAGCGGAGAGCAGTGGGACCCCGTGGGGCGGACCTGGCGCGGGGGCTCGCTGTACGACCCGGCACGCGCGTGCGACTGGCAGGCGGCCGGGGCCCGGCTGGTCGGCGGCTGCTGCCGGGTGGGACCGGACCGGATCGGCGAACTGGCGCGGCTGCTGGGCAAGGAATGACCTCCGGCCGCCCGGGCTTCAGCGGCACAGGGCAGAACGGGTGCGGACCAACGGTCGCCATCCGGGAGCCGCCGTGGAGCGCGCACAGAGCCCACGCGTGCGACGAGCGAAAACCCCTGGTGGGGGCAGTCGAACCGGGCGATACTCGGACGCGTGTTCCTGACGATCAGTACGACCGGTACCCCGGAGCGTCCCGCGACCGATCTCGGCCATCTGCTGCACAAGCATCCAGAGAAGGCGCAGACGTTCTCCACCTCGCACGGCACGGCGCATGTCTTCTACCCCGAGGCGTCCGTCGAGCGGTGCACCGCCGCGCTGCTGCTGGAGGTGGATCCGGTGGCGCTGGTGCGGCGCGGCAAGGGCAAGGGCCGCGGCGGCGCGCCCGACTCGGCGCTCGCGCAGTATGTCAACGACCGCCCGTACGCGGCGTCGTCCCTGCTGTCCGTCGCGATGAGCACGGTGTTCAAGAGCGCCCTGCGCGGTGTGTGCGCCGCTCTGCCCGAGCGCGCCGATGCCCCGCTTCCCCTGCGTATCGTGGTGCCTGCCCTGCCCGCCCGCGGCGGCGCCGAGCTGGTCCACAAACTGTTCGGCCCCCTGGGCTGGACGTCGGTCGAGGCACGGCCGGTGGCGCTGGACGAGCAGTTCCCCGAGTGGGGAGACTCCCGCTATGTGCAGCTGGCGCTCGAGGGCGAGCTGCGGCTCTGTGACGCCCTGCGGCAGCTGTATGTGCTGCTCCCGGTGCTCGACGACGCCAAGCACTACTGGGTGGCGACCGACGAGGTCGACAAGCTGCTGCGGGCCGGTGAGGGCTGGCTGGCGGACCACCCCGAGCACAAGCTGATCACCAGTCGCTATCTCTCGCGCCGCTGGGGACTGACCCGGCAGGCGATGGACCGCCTGGAGCTGGTGCGCCTGGCCGAGGCCGACGACCTCGACGTCGAGGACGTGGACAACGCCGTGGACGAGACCACGGACACCGAGGAGCGGCCGGTCCCGCTCGCCGAGCAGCGCAG
Organism: Streptomyces sp. NPDC002889; assembly: GCF_042888425.1. Taxonomy (NCBI): domain Bacteria; kingdom Bacillati; phylum Actinomycetota; class Actinomycetes; order Kitasatosporales; family Streptomycetaceae; genus Streptomyces; species Streptomyces sp. NPDC002889. The sequence goes on along the minus strand of NZ_JBIAPT010000006.1, from coordinate 133,024 downwards.
GGGTGCCATCCTCGAAGCGCTGCGGGCCGCGGGCGCGAGCCGGGTGCTCGACCTGGGCTGCGGCCAGGGCCAGTTGGTGCAGGCGCTCCTCAAGGACATCCGCTTCACCGAGATCGTCGGAGTCGATGTCTCGGTGCGAGCGCTGACCATCGCCGGTCGCCGGCTCAAGCTGGACCGTCTCGGCGAGCGCCAGGCCGCGCGCGTCACACTGCTGCAGGGCTCCCTCACGTACACCGACAAACGGCTCACCGGATACGACGCAGCCGTGCTGAGCGAGGTCATCGAGCATCTCGACCTGCCGAGGCTGCCGGCCCTGGAGTTCGCGGTGTTCGGGTCCGCCCGTCCACAGACGGTGCTCGTGACGACCCCGAACGTGGAGTACAACGTCCGCTGGGAGACGCTGCCCGCAGGGCATGTGCGCCACGGCGACCATCGGTTCGAGTGGACCCGAGGGGAGTTCAGCGCCTGGGCCGCGGCGGTTGCCGAGCGGAACGGCTACGAGGTGCGGTTCGTGCCCGTCGGCCCCGACGACCCCGAGGTGGGGCCGCCCACGCAGATGGCCGTGTTCGAGAAGGCCGACAAGACAGAGACCGGCAAGACCGGCAAGACAGAGAAGACCGGGAAGAGCGAGAAGGAGGCGAAGGCCGCATGACCAGCACCACCCCCAGCACCGCCGGCACCACACCGGGCGGCCGTCGGCTCCCGGTGACCGACCTGTCCCTCGTCGTCCTCGTCGGCGCCAGCGGATCCGGCAAGTCCACCTTCGCCCGCAAGCACTTCAAGCCCACCGAGGTCATCTCCTCCGACTTCTGCCGCGGGCTCGTCGCCGACGACGAGAACGACCAGAGCGCGAGCGGTGACGCCTTCGACGTCCTGCACTACATCACCGGCAAGCGGCTCGCCGCAGGGCGGCTGACCGTCGTCGACGCCACCAACGTGCAGTCCGAGAGCCGCCGCCGGCTGGTCCAGATCGCGCGGCAGCATGACGTCCTGCCCATCGCGATCGTCCTCGACCTGCCCGAAGACGTCTGCATCGCACGCAACGCCGCACGCCCCGACCGCGCGGACATGCCCCGCCATGTCATCCAGCGCCACCGGCGCGAGCTGCGCCGCTCACTGCGCGGACTGGAGCGCGAGGGTTTCCGCAAGGTGCACATCCTGCGCAGCGTCGGGGAGGCCGACCGCGCCGAGATCGTCCTCGAGCGCCGCTACAACGACCTGCGCCACCTCACCGGCCCGTTCGACATCATCGGCGACATCCACGGTTGCCGCTCCGAGCTGGAGACCCTGCTCGCCAGACTCGGCTATGTCGACGGGGCACACCCCGAGGGGCGCACCGCCGTCTTCGTCGGTGACCTCGTCGACCGCGGGCCCGACAGTCCCGGTGTGCTGCGCCGCGTCATGGGCATGGTCGCCGCGGGCACCGCCCTGTGCGTGCCCGGGAACCACGAGAACAAGCTCGGCCGGTGGCTCAAGGGACGCAACGTCCAGCACACCCACGGCCTTGCCGAGACCATCGAACAGATGGAACGGGAGGACGCCAGGGACCCGGCGTTCCGCGAGCAGGTGCGGGAGTTCATCGACGGGCTCGTCAGCCACTACGTGCTCGACGAGGGCAAGCTGGTCGTCTGCCACGCGGGACTGCCCGAGAAGTACCACGGCCGTACCTCCGGGCGGGTCCGCTCGCACGCGCTGTACGGGGACACCACCGGCGAGACCGACGAGTTCGGGTTGCCGGTGCGCTACCCCTGGGCGGAGGACTACCGGGGGCGCGCCGCGGTCGTCTACGGCCACACCCCGGTACCCAGCACCTCGTGGATCAACAACACCATCTGCCTGGACACCGGTGCCGTCTTCGGCGGCAGGATGACCGCGCTGCGCTGGCCGGAGCGTGAACTGGTCGACGTACCGGCCGAGAAGGTCTGGTACGAGCCGGCCAAGCCGCTGGTCACCGAGGCGCCGGGCGGTCGTGAGGGCCGTCCGCTGGACCTTGCCGATGTGCAGGGACGTCGGGTGGTGGAGACCCGCCACATGTCCCGGATCGGTGTACGCGAGGAGAACGCCGCGGCGGCGCTGGAGGTCATGAGCCGCTTCGCGGTCGACCCGCGGCTGCTGACCTACCTGCCGCCGACGATGGCCCCGACCGCCACCTCGAAGGAGGAGGGCTATCTGGAGCACCCTGCCGAGGCCTTCGCCCAGTACCGGGCCGACGGCGTCGGCAAGGTCGTCTGCGAGGAGAAGCACATGGGCTCGCGGGCCGTGGTGCTGGTGTGCCGGGACGCGGCCGCCGCGCGGGAGCGGTTCGGCGTGGACGGAGCCACGGGTGCCCTGTACACCCGTACCGGACGGCCGTTCTTCACTGATTCCCTCAGCGGCCCCGACGTCACCGAGGAGATCCTCGGCCGACTGCGTACGGCGATTTCCGAAGCCGGACTGTGGGAGCAGCTGACCACCGACTGGCTGCTGCTGGACGCCGAGTTGATGCCGTGGTCGCTGAAGGCGTCCGGACTGCTGCGCTCGCAGTACGCGGCGGTCGGCGCCGCCTCCGGCGCGGTGCTGCCGGATGCCACAGCCGCCCTGGAGGCCGCCGTGGCACGCGGTGTCGGCGTTGACGGGCTGCTCGCCCAGCAGCGTGAGCGGGCGGCCGACGCGGCCGCGTTCACCGAGGCGTACCGGCGCTACTGCTGGACGACCGACGGTCTCGACGGGGTGCGGCTGGCGCCGTTCCAGATCCTCGCCGCCCAGGGCCGCTCGCTCGCAGCGGTGCCGCACGACGAACAGCTCGCCTGGCTGGACCGGCTGGTGGAGCACGACCCCACCGGCCTGCTCCAGGTCACCCGACGGCTGATCGTCGACACGGGCGACGAGGATTCGGTGCGCGCCGGGGTCGACTGGTGGCTGGAGATGACCGGACGCGGCGGCGAGGGCATGGTCGTCAAGCCGCTGCAGGCGCTCGCGCGGGACGGGAAGGGCCGGCTCGTGCAGCCGGGTATCAAGGTCCGCGGCCGTGAGTACCTGCGGATCATCTACGGTCCCGAGTACACCCGCCCGCACAACCTGGAGCGGCTGCGGGGCAGGTTCTTGAACCACAAGCGCTCCCTCGCGCTGCGCGAGTACGCCCTGGGCCTGGAGGCTCTGGACCGGCTGGCCGACGGGGAGCCGCTGTGGCGCGTCCACGAAGCGGTCTTCGCGGTACTGGCCCTGGAGTCGGAGCCCGTCGACCCACGGCTGTGACCGTGGCCGTGACCGCGCGTCAGTGAGTGGCGGGCGTTACGGGGAGGCACCGTCAGTGCCTCCCCGTAACGCCTGCCGGCCGAAGGAGCGCCCGCCGTCGAGCCGCGACAGGGGGCACGGCGGCAGCACATGGCCTGACGTCACCGGTCCGATGCCACAAGGTCAGCCGTTCGCCGGGTGAACGGCGTCCCGCGCGGTGAGGATGGAGGCATGGGATTTCATGTCGACTCCGAGACCGGGCGGCTGCGCCAGGTCATCCTGCACCGGCCCGATCTCGAGCTGAAGCGGCTCACCCCGAGCAACAAGGACGCACTGCTCTTCGACGACGTTCTCTGGGTGAGGCGCGCCCGGCAGGAGCACGACGGGTTCGCGGACGTGCTGCGCGACCGTGGGGTGGAGGTGCACCTCTTCGGCGATCTGCTGCGCGAGTCGCTGGAGATCCCTCAGGCCCGAAAGCTCGTCCTGGACCGGGTCTTCGCGGAGAAGGAGTACGGCCCGCTCGCCACCGACCACCTCCGAGCGGCCTTCGACGAGTTGCCCACTTCCCAGCTGGTGGAGGCGCTCGTCGGCGGGATGACCAAGCGGGAGTTCCTCGCGGGGCATACCGAGCCGACGTCCGTCCGCTTCCATGCGATGGACCTGGACGACTTCCTCCTCCACCCGCTGCCCAACCATCTGTTCACCCGGGACACCTCCGCCTGGATCTACAACGGTGTCTCCATCAACGCGATGCGCTGGCCGGCCCGGCAGCGTGAAACCGTCCATTTCGAGGCGATCTACAAGCACCACCCCCACTTCGTCGGCCCTGATGCGGGCACCTTCCACCACTGGTCGGAGGGTCAGGACGACTATCCGTCCACCATCGAGGGCGGCGACGTACTGGTCATCGGCAACGGCGCCGTGCTGATCGGGATGAGCGAGCGCACCACTCCGCAGGCCGTGGAGATGCTGGCCCGCGGGCTGTTCGCCGCCGGATCGGCCCGCACGATCGTGGCTCTGGACATGCCCAAGAGGCGTGCCTTCATGCATCTGGACACCGTGATGACGATGGTCGACGGGGACACCTTCACCAAGTACGCGGGGCTGGGCATGCTCCGCTCCTACACCATCGAACCGGCCGACGGCTTCCACGGGCTGAAGGTCAGCGACCATCCGCCGGAGCATATGCACAGTGCGATCGCCGCGGCGCTGGGGCTGCAGGAGATCCGGGTGCTGACGGCGACGCAGGACGTGCACTCGGCGGAGCGCGAGCAATGGGACGACGGCTGCAATGTGCTCGCCGTCGAGCCGGGTGTCGTCATCGCGTACGAGCGCAATGTCACCACCAACACGCATCTGCGCAAGCAGGGCATCGAGGTGATCGAGATCCCCGGCAGTGAGCTGGGGCGGGGCAGGGGAGGCCCGCGCTGTATGAGCTGCCCGGTCGAACGCGAGCCCGTCCGGTAGACCGGCGGGCCGTCCGGCGTGGTGCTCGGCGCGTCGAGCCCGGCGGGGCTCTGTATAGCAATGCAGGGTGTCGTATATAGTTCCATGGTACCCGCATCAGTGACCCAGGAGCAGCCACCATGGCGATACATCTCGAAGGCCGCCACTTCCTCAAGGAGCTGGACTTCACCGCCGAGGAGTTCCGCAGCCTGATCGATCTGGCCGCGGAACTCAAGGCGGCCAAGCGGGCGGGCGCCGAGGTGCAGCGGCTGCGGGGCAGGAACATTGCGCTGATCTTCGAGAAGTCGTCCACGCGTACGCGCTGTTCCTTCGAGGTGGCCGCTGCCGATCAAGGGGCGTCGACGACCTATATCGACCCCGCCGGCTCCCATATCGGCAGCAAGGAGTCCGCCAAGGACACCGCGCGGGTGCTCGGCCGGCTGTTCGACGCCATCGAGTTCCGCGGCGACAGCCAGGACGTCGTCGAGGAGCTCGCCGCGTACGCCGGCGTGCCGGTGTACAACGGCCTGACCGACGACTGGCACCCCACCCAGATGCTCGCCGATGTGCTGACCATGACCGAGCACAGCGACAAGCCCCTGGAGGAGATCTCCTTCGCCTACCTCGGCGACGCCCGCTTCAACATGGGCAACTCCTACCTGGTCACCGCCGCGCTGCTGGGAATGGACATCCGGATCGTCGCCCCCCGGTCGTACTGGCCGGCCGAGGAGATCGTCGCCCGGGCCCGCCGGGTCGCCGAGGGGAGCGGGGCCCGGATCACCCTCACCGAGGACATCGCCGAGGGAGTGCTGGGTGCGGACTTCGTCGCCACCGATGTCTGGGTGTCGATGGGGGAGCCCCAGGAGGTCTGGGACGAGCGGATCAAGGTCCTCGGCCCGTACGCCGTGACCATGGACGTCCTGCGCGCCACGGGCAATGCGGAGGTGAAGTTCATGCACTGCCTGCCTGCCTTCCACGACCTGAAGACCAGGATCGGCCGCGAGATCCATGAGCGCCACGGTCTGGCCGAGCTCGAAGTCACCGACGAGGTCTTCGAGTCGGCCCACTCCGTCGTCTTCGACGAGGCGGAGAACCGGATGCACACGATCAAGGCCGTCATGGTGGCCACGCTCGCCGGGGGTGCGACCGGGGAGGATGCCGGATCCGCGTAGTCATGCGCCCGACCGGGGTGAGCATGCGTAGGGGGTCGCAGTGGGCCCCGACACGCCGCGCGATGCGGCGTAGTGGGAGCAGCTGGCCTACTGGCTGTTTCGCCGACGGCGTCGGATGCCTGCCAGGGCCAGTACGCCGGCGACCAGGGCAGCGGCTGTGGCGGCTCCGGCGTAGAGGAGTACGCGAGATTCCCTCTTCTCTTCCTTCTCTTCGGTGAGCGTCACGGCGGCTGTGCTCGTGTGTTGCACTGTGCCGCTCTGCAGCGTCAGTGTGGCTTTCCAGGGGCCGTCGGGCAGGCCTGGATCAAGGGGGACGGTGACGGTGCCTGTTCCGTATGGGGCGAGTGTGACGCCGGCGGCTGCGCGAAAGGGGCCTGCGCTGATGTCTCCGGGGCCGTGGTGAAGGTCGAGTGCCCCGTTCAGGTCCACCGCTCGCCTGCCGAGGTTGCGGACGGCGGCGGTGACGCTGGGACGGCCCTGTTTGTCTCGCGTACCGTTCAACTTCGCGATCTTGAAGTCGGAGACGGGCTCTCCGCCGGGCCCGATGTCCAGGTAGAGCCGCACCCCCACACGGGTGATGCTGCCGATGTTGTGGGTGGCGTCCGCTGCCGCGGCGCTTTCGGCCCAAACGACGGCGTAACGCTCCCCGGCTTGCGCGGTCCGCGGCACATTGATCGTGATCTCGGCCTTGGCTCTTGAGTGTGGCTCCAGGTTCGCTGTAGCGGGTTCGACTCTGGTCCACCGGGTCAGCTCGTTGGCTGTGCGCCTCGGGGCGAAGGTGAACCCCTGGTTCTCGATGGAGGCGGCGGCCGCGTACAGGTCCATACGGCGCGGAGCGGACGACTTGTTGGAAATCTCGATCTTGCGCTTGATCGTCATGCCCGGCTTGAGGTGGTCGACGATATACATCCGCGCGCGTGGGTCGTTACGCCGTGCTACAGGGGCCTGGAGGAGCCGGATCCCCATGAAGTCCCCCTTCGCGTCCGCCACTGCCGCTGAGGTGATGCCGGCCGGAGCAAGGACGCCCAGGGCGATCGCCGCCGTGGCGAGAGCCGCGGCGGCGATCAGAGTGAAGACCCGGTACTGGGGCGAGGAGTTACGCCACAGAATGGGTCACCGTCCCGGTGTAGGTGCCGGCGACCGCGGCGGCGGGCACAGCGACGTCCAGGGTGGGGTTCCACTTGACGGAGTTGTTGCCGGAACCGCTCGGCTTGCTGAACGCGGTCCGGGCGGAAGCGAGCGTGCCGGCCGCGCCCGGAGTGAACGGCCCGTTGACCGGGTCGATCGCGGCTCCCGGTGTGTAGGTCACCGCGCTGCCGGTGATGGGGCTGCCGCCGGTGGTGGTGAAGGGATCGGTCAGGGAGACGGTGGACACCCAGCTTGCATCGGCCAGCGAGCGCTCGTCGTTGACCGTGACCTGACCGAGCTGGCCAGTGGCGGTCCCGCCCGGAGTGACCTCGCTCAATGTGGCGGAGGCGGGAACGGCGGCGGTCAGGCCGTCGGTGGGGGTGACCTGGAAGGTGACCACCGTGTCCTCCTGGTCCGGGGAGGGTGCTGCTCCTGTCGGACCGCCGCCGACAGTGAGGAGAGTGGCGCTGGCGGTGTCGGTGCTGGTGTCGATCACCGACACGTCGTCGGAGCCGGTGTTCGTGATGTACGCCTTGGCACCGTCCGCGGTGATGGCCACCCCGCTCGGACCGGTGCCGATGTTGGTGGTGATGGTGGAGGAGACGGCGTCGGTGGTGGTGTTGATCACGGACACGCTGTCGGAGCCGTTGTTCACGACGTAGGCCTTGGCGCCGTTGGGAGCCACGGCCACCCCTCGGGGGTTGGAGCCGACGGCGATGGGGGTACCAGCGGTGTCGGTGGCAGTGTTGATCACCGATACGTCGTTCGAAGTGTTGTTCGTGACGTAGGCCTTGGCGCCGTTGGGGGTCACGGCGACCGTGGAGGGATTCGTGCCGACGGTGATGGTGGTGCTGACAGTGTCGGTGGCGGTGTCGATCACCGACACACTGTTGTTGTTGAGGTTGGCGACGTAGGCCTTGGCGCCGTCGGGGGTCACGGCCACCCCGATGGGAGTCGTGCCGACGGTGATCGTGGAGGTGACGGCATCGGTCGCGGTGTTGATCACCGAGACGTTGCCGTCATCGGAATTGACCACGTAGGCTTTCGCCCCGTTGGGGGTGACGGCAACCCCCCGGGGGCCGTCGCCGACGGCGATGGTGCCGCTGACAGTGTTGTCGGCAGTGTTGATCACCGACACGTCGTCGGAGCCGTAGTTGGTGACGTAGGCTTTTGTGCCGTTCGGGACGATCGCCACCCATGTCGGATTCGTGCCGACGGTAATGGGCGTGGCGCCAACGGTGTCGTTCGTGGTGTTGATCACCGAAACGGTGCCGTCATCGGAATTGGCCACATAGAGAAAGTCCGACGGGTCGGCGACTGCTGGAGACGCAGCGACCATGGACAGGGTCAACGACGCCAGCGCCATCAGACCCACCAAGGCCCGTCGCCTGGCTGCTGCAGGCTCCCTTCTTCGTCTGAACCATCTCCCCTGCCGCCCTTCGGGGCGGTCACCCACTTCCGTTCGAAGAGCCCGATGTCCGAGCACGGCGACCTCCGCGTCCACCACGATGACGCCCCGAATGCACCGAGGCGCCGAGATCATCTGCGATGACTCGAAGATCACTTTATGAACGCTGTTACTGCATAATTCCTAACTCAAATAGCGCGTGTCGCCCTAGTCATATATACCCAGTAAGTCCTGACGCTCTCCGGCCCTGGATATGAACCACCGTGATGTGCATGAGCCGGAACAGAGGCGGTCCCCTGATGGGGCTCACGCCACTGAATGCGTCACCACGCCTCGGTAGACGCCCGCCACCCAGGCGGCGGGCACGTGGACGTTCAGAGCGGGGCGCCAAGCGACGGAGTTGCTGCCGGAACCACTCGGATGGCTGAACGCCACGCGGAAGGTGGCGAGGGGCCCGGGGCGACCGGGGATGAACAGACCGTTGAACGCATCGACCGCCGCTCCGGGGCGGTAAACCACGCGACCGGCGGGTATCGCCTCATGGGGGCCACGTGAACCGGCCGTGAAATCCCGGCTCACGGTGACGGTGGCTGTCCAAGCGGCATCCCGCGCGGCCCGCTCATCGTTGACACGAACCTCGCCCAGGCGGCCAGATGCAGTGCCCCCCGGATGTGCACCAGACAGCACAGCCGCGCACGGCGCGGAAATGGACAGGCCCCCCGGCGCGACCACCTCAAACCGCATCCGAGTGCTGTCTGCTGTCTCATCGGCGCAGGCTGGCGTAGCACCCAGCGCAGCAACCACCCCGGCCGCCACGATGACGCCTCTCACCAGCGACATTCCACTGCCGTTACGACTTGCCATAGAAGTACGGTATGAGGAAACGGCCACTCATTCGCACTTTAAGTCACCTGATGGTGGAGTCCGGCTCCTCTGAAAGGGCGTGTATCGAATGTGCTGGTCGCAGCCACTCGTTGATGGCCGCTACAAGGACGATCGCCTCGTAGTGGACCGCGAGCTTGTCAGTTCACGATATCGGCCCGGTCACCTCGGCGGCGTGCACGGCGGTGTCGCCGTCGGGGCGTGGCCGGCTTCCATGCCACGCACGCGGCGGTGCCATCCCTCCCGTCGGCCGCCCCGGGAGGTCTGTCGCGTACTCGTGACGGCAGTCACGTATGGATGATAGCTTCGAGAGGCAGGCAGCAGCCGGACCACCCCGGCAGCAGACCGCCCGCCGAAGGAGGCCACACTCCATGAGCCCCTTTACCGGCTCCGCAGCGCGCACCGAGGACTGGCGACATCTGCGGCTGACGATCGACGAAGGTGTCGCGACCGTCACCCTCGCCCGCCCCGAGAAGCTCAACGCGCTCACCTTCAGCGCCTACGCCGATCTGCGCGATCTGCTCGCCGAGCTCGCCCGGGAGCGTTCCGTACGCGCGCTGGTGCTCGGTGGCGAGGGCCGAGGCTTCTGCTCCGGCGGCGACGTCGACGAGATCATCGGCGCGACCCTGTCCATGGACACCGCCCAGCTCCTCGACTTCAACCGGATGACGGGCCAGGTCGTACGGGCGGTCCGGGAGTGCCCGTTCCCGGTGATCGCCGCGGTGCACGGTGTTGCCGCCGGAGCCGGGGCGGTGCTCGCACTGGCCGCGGACTTCCGTATCGCGGACCCCTCGGCCACATTCCGGTTCCTGTTCACCAAGGTGGGGCTGTCCGGCGGCGACATGGGCGCGGCCTATTTGCTGCCGAGGGTCGTCGGACTCGGCCACGCCACCCGGCTGCTGATGCTGGGCGACGCCGTCCGGGCCCCCGAGGCCGAACGGATCGGTCTGATCAGCGAGCTGACCGACGAGGGCCGGGCCGGAGCCCGGGCCGCCGAACTGGCCCGCCGTCTCGCGGACGGACCGGCTCTGGCCCATGCGCAGACCAAGGCCCTGCTCACCGCCGAACTCGACATGCCGCTCGCCGCGTCGGTCGAACTGGACGCCGCGACGCAGGCGCTGCTGATGAACGGTGCGGACTACGCCGAGTTCCATGCCGCCTTCACCGAGAAGCGCCCGCCCAAATGGCAGGGGCGATAGCGGTGTCCGGCGCCCTGCGCGTCGCCGTCATCGGAGGCGGGCCCGGCGGACTCTACGCGGCCGCGCTGCTCAAACGGCTCGATCCCGAACGGGACATCACCGTCTGGGAGCGCAACGCCCCCGATGACACCTTCGGGTTCGGCGTCGTCCTCTCCGACGAGACCCTCGGTGGCATCGAGCACGCCGACCCCGCCGTCTACCGGGCCCTTCAGGCCGAGTTCGTACGGTGGGACGACATCGACATCGTCCACCGGGGCCGCACGCTCACCTCCGGTGGCCACGGCTTCGCCGCGCTCGGCAGGCGCAGGCTCCTGGAGATTCTGCACGAGCGCTGCGAGGGACTCGGCGTAAGGCTCCGCTTCCGCACCGAGGCGCCGCCCGTCGCCGAACTCGCCGCCACCCACGACCTCGTCATCGCCGCGGACGGCGTCCACAGCGCCACTCGTGACGCGCACGGCGACGTCTTCGCGCCCCGCATCACCACCCACCGCTGCCGCTACATCTGGCTCGCCGCCGACTTCGCCTTCGACTCGTTCCGCTTCGAGATCGCCGAGACCGAGCACGGCGTGATCCAACTGCACGGCTACCCCTACTCCAAGGACGCCTCCACCGTCATCGTCGAGATGCGAGAAGAGGTCTGGCGGGCCGCGGGCTTCGACCAGGTGGACGAGGCGGAGTCCGCCGTCCGCTGCGCCAAGATCTTCGCCGACGCGCTCGACGGCCGCCCCCTGCGGGGCAACTCCTCCGCCTGGACCGCCTTCCGCACCGTCGTCAACGACCGCTGGTCCCACGGCAACACGGTGCTGCTGGGCGATGCCGCCCACACCGCGCACTTCTCCATCGGCTCCGGCACCAAACTCGCCGTCGAGGACGCGCTCGCGCTCGCCGCCTGTATCGAGGAACAGCCCGGTCTGCCCGCCGCCCTCGCCGCGTACGAGAGCGAGCGCCGCCCCGTCGTCGAGTCCACCCAGCGCGCCGCCGGGGCCAGCCTGCGCTGGTTCGAGGAGCTCGCCACCCACCTCGACCAGCCGCCCCACCAGTTCGCCTTCAACCTGCTCACCCGCAGCCGCCGTGTCACCCACGACAATCTGCGGCTGCGCGACGCCGCCTTCACCGGCGCCGTCGAGAAGGGCTTCGGCTGCCCGCCCGGAACCCCGCCGATGTTCACCCCCTTCCGGCTGCGCTCCCTCACCCTGCGCAACCGCGTCGTCGTCTCACCCATGGACATGTATGTCGCGAAGGACGGGCTCCCCGGCGACTTCCACCTCGTCCACCTCGGCGCCCGCGCGCTCGGCGGAGCGGGCCTGGTGATGACCGAGATGGTCTGTGTCAGCCCTGAAGGCCGCATCACGCCCGGCTGCACCGGCCTCTACACCTCTGAGCAGCGGGACGCCTGGCGCCGCGTCACCGACTTCGTCCACCTCAGCTCGCCGGGTACCGCGATCGGCGTCCAGCTCGGCCACTCCGGTCGCAAGGGCTCCACCAAACTCATGTGGGAAGGCATCGACCAGCCGCTCGACCAGGACAACTGGCCTCTCTCCGCCGCCTCCCCGCTTCCCTACCGCCCCGGGGTCAATCAGATTCCGCACGCACTGGAGCGCACCGGACTCACCGAGATCCGCGAGCAGTTCGCCGCCGCCACCCGCCGCGCTGCGCACAGCGGCTTCGACCTCCTCGAACTCCACTGCGCCCACGGCTACTTGCTCTCCGGATTCCTCTCCCCGCTGACCAACCACCGCACCGACACCTACGGTGGCTCGCTCGAGAACCGGCTCCGGTTCCCCCTCGAAGTCTTCGACGAGATGCGTGCCGTCTGGCCGGACGACCGGCCGATGACCGTCCGTATCTCCGCCACCGACTGGGCCGACGGCGGCACCACGGCCGATGACGCCGTCGTCATCGCCCGCGCCTTCGCCGCCCACGGCGCCGACGCCATCGATGTCTCCACCGGCCAGGTCGTCCCCGACGAACAGCCCGAATACGGCCGCTCCTACCAGACCCCCTACGCCGACCGGATCCGCAACGAGGTGAACGTCCCCGTCATCGCGGTCGGCGCGATCTCCTCCTGGGACGACGTCAACTCACTCCTGCTGGCCGGCCGCGCCGACCTGTGCGCCCTGGCCAGGCCCCATCTCCACGACCCCCACTGGACGTTGCACGCGGCGGCCGACCAGGACTACACCGGCCCGGGCGCGCCCTGGCCGCTCCCGTACCGGGCGGGCAGCCGCAAGCCGCCGACCGGCCGTACGGACGCGCCCAAGCCCCGGCTCACGCTGGACGCGCGCTGACGCGACCGGCACCGGCAGCATGTCCCCGCGGTGGGCCGGGCGCTTTCCCCTCCGCCCGCCGGGGACAATGAGCCCATGCGTATCCGAGCGGCGACCATCGGCGACCTCCCCCTTCTGCAGGACATAGAGAGGGCGGCGGGGAGGTGCTTCCGAGACATCGGCATGCCGGAGATCGCCGACGACGAGCCCCTTCCGCTCGGCGAACTCGCCCGTCACCAGGAGGCAGGGCTGGCCTGGGTCGCCGTCGACGGTTCCGACGCTCCGGTGGCCTATCTCATCGCCGTCCCGGCCGACGGCAACCTGCACGTCGAGCAGGTGTCGGTCCACCCGGACAGCGCGCGCCGCGGCATCGGACTGTCCCTGCTGGACCACCTGGCAGACCATGCCCTGGCGGGCGGTGTGCCCGCCCTGACCCTGACCACGTTCGCCGAGGTGCCGTGGAACGCGCCCTACTACGCGCGCTGCGGCTTCCGGACGCTGAGCGAGAGCGCGCTCGGCCCCGATCTGCGGGCCATCCGCCGGCAGGAGACCGCCCACGGCCTGGACCGATGGCCACGCGTCTGCATGCGCCGGGCCGTGTGACCACCGGGCACCCCGACAGCGGTACCGGCATCGTGATGCCGTTCCGTCCGCTCGACCTCGGCGGTCACCGGAGCCAGAGGGGCCCGAGCGCCGGCTCGCCGGCCGCGGTCCCGGCGCTCACGCTCCCCCGCCCCCCAGCACGAACTTCGCCCCGGCTTCCCGCAGCCGCCCGTGCAGCCGGGCGAACACCTCCGCCGACCGGCCCCCGGGCCAGTCCTGCGGCAGCAGCTCGGCCGGCAGGCCCGGGTCCGCGTACGGCAGCCGCCGCCAGGAGTCCAGGGCCCGCAGATAGTCCTGGTACGCGTCCTCGGGCGCTGTGTCGTCGCGTGCGTCCCACGACCGCAGTACCGGCTCGTAGCGATCCAGGAATTCCTTGTGCAGCTCGGCGATCGCCCCCAGATCCCACCACCGTGACACCGCCTCCGCCGTCGCGGCGAAGCCGAGGTGCTCGCCCCGGAACAGCTCCACGTACGCATCGAGCTGAAGGCGGCGCAGCGTGTGCCGTGTCTCCTCGTACAGCCGTGCCGGCGCGATCCACACCCCCGGCGCGGCCGAGCCGAAGCCCAGCCGGACCAGCCGGGAGCGCAGCAGATGCCGCTTGTGGCGTTCGGCCTCCGGTACGGAGAACACGGCGATGACCCAGCCGTCGGACAGGAGCGGTGCGGTGCGGGTGTAGATTCGGCGGTCGCCGTCGTCGAGCAGCTGGCGGGCGTCGGCCGACAGGGCGTAGCCGGCCGCTCCGTCCTCGGTGCGCTCGGGAACCAGCAGGCCACGGCGTTTGAGCCGGGAGACCGACGAGCGCACGGACGGTGCGTCGACGCCGAGCACCGCCAGCAGCCGGATCAGTTCGGACACGGGCATGGAACCCGGCCGTTCGCGTCCGTACGCGCCGTACAGGGTGACGATCAGGGAGCGGGGGGTGTGCTGCTCGGCCACGTGATCACTCTAGGGCCCGCAGTCGGTAGCGCTGCAGCTTCCCGGTCGGGGTACGCGGCAGGGCCTGAAGGAAGACGATCTCGCGCGGACACTTGAACGGGGTCAGCCGCCCCTTCACCCAGTCGGTGAGTGTCCGCGCGGTGTCGTCGCCCGCCGGGACTCCGTCGCGCAGCACGACATACGCGACCACGATCTGTCCCCGCAGCTCGTCGGGACGCCCCACCACCGCCGCCTCGGCGACATCGCGGTGGTGCAGCAGTGCCTCCTCCACCTCGGGCCCGGCGATGTTGTACCCGGCAGAGATGATCATGTCGTCCGCGCGGGCGACGTACCGGAACCAGCCGTCCGGATCGCGCACGTAGGTGTCACCGGTCAGGTTCCAGCCGCCCTGCACGTACTCCGACTGCCGCGGGTCCGCCAGGTACCGGCAGCCCACCGGGCCGCGCACGGCCAGCAGCCCCGGCTCGCCGTCCGGGACCGGGCGGCCCTCGCCGTCCACGACGCGCGCGTCCCAGCCCGGGACGGGCACTCCGGTGGTGCCCGGCCTGATGGCCTCGTCCGCGGCCGAGATGAAGATGTGCAGCAGCTCGGTCGCCCCGATGCCGTTGATGATGCGCAGCCCGGTCCGCTCCTGCCAGGCCTGCCAGGTGGCGGCGGGCAGGTTCTCGCCGGCCGACACACAGCGCCGCAGGGATCCGGTGTCGTGCCCGTCCATCTGGTCGAGCATGACCCGGTAGGCGGTCGGCGCCGTGAACAGGACCGAGACGCGGTGTTCGGCGATCGCGGGCAACAGCTGGGCGGGGCCCGCCTGTTCGAGCAGCAGGGCCGATGCCCCTGCCCGCATCGGGAAGATCACCAGACCGCCGAGCCCGAAGGTGAAGCCCAGCGGCGGGCTGCCCGCGAACACATCGTCCGTCTCCGGCCGCAGCACCTGCGCGGAGAAGGTGTCCGCGACCGCAAGGACGTCGCGGTGGAAGTGCATGCATCCCTTGGGACGGCCGGTGGTGCCCGAGGTGAACGCGATCAGTGCGACATCGTCGGCGGCGGTCGCCACCGGCTCGAACCTCTCGTAGGGGCGTGCCGCGGCCAGCCGCAGCAGGTCGTCGGGGGAGTCGCCGCCGTATGCGGTGATCCGCAGCCCTGCCACCTCCGCCTTGGCCAGGTCGTCGACCGAGCGGATGTCGCACAGGGCGTGGCCGACCGCGGCGATCTCGCACACCGTGGCCAGCTCCTTGGCCCGCTGCTGGGCCAGGACAGTGACCGCCACCGCGCCCACCCGCATCACGGCCAGCCAGCAGGCGGCCAGATGGGGGGTCGTCGGGCCGCGAAGCAGCACCCGGTTGCCGGGCACCACCCCGAGATCCGCGGTGAGGACGTGCGCGATCCGGTCCACCTGTTCGCCCAGTTCCCCGTACGTCCAGACCTCGCCGCCCCCGGTGCGGAAGACGGGCCGGTCCGCGCCGAAGCGCTCGATCGTACGGTCCAGCAGCTCCGCCCCGCAGTTCAGCCGCTGGGGATAGTTCAGCGCCGGCAGGTCGAGGACGAGGTCGGGCCACTGCCCGGCGGGCGGCAGATGGTCGCGCGGAAAGGTGTCGAGGTGGGCCGAGGGTGACAGCTCCATGGTTCGCCCCGTTCTGGTGGTGGGGTCGCGCCTCGAGCGTATCGTGAAGGTGACGACAGTCAACGCTCCGCGATACTCTGCTTTTCCGGGGACGCAGACATCCGTGGCTTCGCCGCCAGGCCCCGGACCCCGGCCGTCGGAAGTGGGGGCTCGAATGCCCGTATTCTCGCTCGATCCGGTACAGACCGCCTGGTGTGCCCAGCTGCGCACCCTGGCCGACCAGCGCTTGCGGCCGCTCGCCGAGAAGGGCGAACCGGGGCGGGTCAACCGCCCGTTGATCACGGCACTCGGTGAACTCGGTCTGCTGGAACGCCTCTTCACGGCAGGCGCGCTGGAACTGTGCCTGCTGCGGGAGTCCCTGGCCTACGGCTGTACGGAGGCAGAGACCGCGCTGGCGCTCCAGGGCCTTGGCAGCTACCCGCTGGTCCAATCGGGTACGGCCGCACAGCGCGAGCGCTGGCTCCCCGACGTGAGTGCGGGGCACGCCGTCGCCGCCTTCGCGCTGTCCGAGCCGGATGCGGGATCGGATGCGGCGGCCCTCGGACTGAAGGCAGCGCCGGACGGTGCGGGCTGGCGGCTGAGCGGCGAGAAGCGCTGGATCTCCAACGCCCCCGAGGCCGATTTCTACACCGTGTTCGCCCGCACGACCGAGGGCGCGGGTGCCCGCGGCGTCACCGCCTTCCTCGTCCCCGCCGACCGCCCCGGTCTTTCCGGCACCGCGCTCGACATGCTCTCGCCGCACCCGATCGGCGCGCTCACCTTCACCGATGTGCCGGTCACCGCGGACGATGTGCTCGGCGAGGTGGACCGCGGGTTCCGTGTCGCGATGAACACGCTCAACCTCTTCCGCCCCAGCGTCGGCGCGTTCGCGGTCGGCATGGCCCAGGCCGCCCTGGACGCCACGATCGGTCACACGGCCGCCCGCCGAGCCTTCGGCGGCCCCCTCAAGGATCTCCAGTCGGTCGCCCACAAGGTCGCCGAGATGGCCACCCGCACCGAGGCCGCGCGGCTGCTGGTGTACGCGGCGGCCTGCGCGTACGACGACGGCGCGGCCGACGTGCCGGGGCGGTCCGCGATGGCGAAACTGCTCGCCACCGAGACCGCCCAGTACGTCGTCGACGCCGCCGTCCAGCTGCACGGCGCCCGCGCCCTGCAGCGCGGGCACCTGCTCGAACACCTCTACCGCGAGGTCCGCGCGCCCCGGATCTACGAGGGCGCCACCGAGGTCCAGCGCACGATCATCGCCAAGGAGCTGTACGCCAGGGGGACCGCCCAGGACCCGGCCGTGCGGCCGGCTGCCGACGAGCCGTACGCCACGGAGGTGTCCGCATGAGCCTGCAGCGCCACAACCCGGCCGAACTCTCCCCGCCCACCGGTTTCTCCCACGCCGTCACCGCCAGCGGTACCCGGCTGGTGTTCCTGGCCGGCCAGACCGCGCTGGACACCGAGGGAAAGGTGGTCGGCGATGCGCTGCCCGAGCAGTTCGAGACGGCACTCACCAACCTCCTCACCGCCCTCGCCGCCGCGGGCGGCACCCCGCACGACCTGGCCCGCGTCACCGTCTACGCCACGGACGTGGCCGACTACCGCGTACATGCGACCGAACTGGGCCGTATCTGGCGACGGTTGGCCGGCCGCGACTATCCGGCCATGGCGGTGATCGGCGTGGTCCGGCTCTGGGACGATCAGTGCCTGGTCGAGGTGGACGGAGTGGCCGTGCTGCCCTGACGGTCGTCGGTGGGGATGCTGCCGCCGGGCGGGACGTACTGGGTCCGGTCCTTGTACGGCTCCAGCTCCTTCGCCCGTTCATTGACCTCGAGGTCCACGAAGATCTGCCAGCGCGGGCTGGTGGCGATGTCGCGCATCTCGTCGAGGCTCAGCGGCGGCTCCAGACCGATGACCGGACCGTCCTCGATGTCCACGCCGTTGGCGGTGCCGACGGCGACCCGCATGCCGTCGGCCCGCAACAGATCCGCGTGCCGCCGCAGCAGAAGCCCCGAGCGGTCCTCGTACATGATCAGCACCGAGCCGTCGGCGAGCGCGGTGACACCACACGCCGTCATGCGCCCTTCCGGTTCACGGCCCTCACACGAGTAGAACTCCTCGAGGTCCTCACCCAGTGCGGCCGAGTTCCGGCCGAAGTCGGCATCGACGTTGACCTGCACCTCCGCCCCGGCCGGCCAGCCGGTGCCGAGCCTCCCGAAGGTCGTGGCCGGGTAGTGCTCCGGCCCGTCCTGTCCCTCGTAGTCCGATGACGACCTGTCGTTGGGCAGCAGGTCCCTCAAGATCTGTACGGTGGCCCGCCCGGACAGCCACTGCTTCCCGGGCGGCGGCGCGGTGGGCGGCCTGGGGACCTTGCTGAAGTCCGGCATCTCCACCCCGCCCATCCCGCCGCCGGGCGCGCTCGGCATCGCCGCACGCACCTCGCCGCCTGTGTACGTCGGCAGATACGCGCCGAAGACCGGCACCCCCAGTACCGCGCCGGTGACCGCGAACGCCACTGTCCCCACCGCCATCCGCCGCCGCACCCGCAGCCGCTGCCCCGTGCGTGTCGCCCCCTCGACCAGGTCGCCGGTCGCCGGCCGCACACCGCCGACCGCGTCATCCATCGCCCTGCTGAGTTCCTGCTCGTCCAGTTTCATGCTCCGCCCTCTCAGACAGTCGTGAGTGACTCGCGCTCGGCACCGAGCAGTTCACGAAGCCGTGCCAGCGCGCTCATGCTGCGATTGCGTACCGTGCCCGCCCGCAGGCCGAGTTCGACCGCGGTCTGCTCCACGCTGCGGTCCTCCCAGTAGCGCAGTACCAGCACCGCACGGTCCTTGGGAGGCAGCTGGGCCAAGGCCCCCAGCAGCGCGACGCGCAGGGCCGGATCCCCGCCCGTGCCGTACGCGCTGTCGGGCACCTCCCCCACAGGCTGCTCCGTGCTGCGCCGCAGCCGCCGCTGGGACAGATGGGCGCGCACCAGCACGGTGCGGACGTACGCGTCCTGGTTGTCCGCGCGCCGCACCCGTCCCCACGAGGCGAACGCCTTGCCCAGGGCCGTCTGCACCAGGTCCTCGGCCTGATGCCAGTCGCCGCCGGTCAGCAGCAGTGCCGTACGGAAAAGGCGGGCGCTTCGGGTGCTCGCGAACTCCTGGAATTCGTCCAAACTGTCGTGGCCGACCACTCCTGCCCTCCCTCTCCAGCCGCTCTGTCGCGGACTGCTCACTTCTCAGACGCGACGGAGAGCCAACCTTGTCACTGCCGCATCACTGGTATCCGGGCAGGCCTGTGCATAACATCGTTATCCAACGAGGGGAGCAGCAGTGCCGGAGATCGAACTCACCGCAGGCACCATCCACTACGAGGACACCGGGGGACCCGGCCCGGTCGTCGTCCTGCTGCACGGCCTGGTCCATGACGCGACGGTCTGGCGCACGGTCGTCGCCGACCTCCGGCGCGACCATCGATGCATCGCCCCGACCCTGCCGTACGGTGCGCACCGCACCCCCATGCGGCCGGACGTTCCGCTCGATCCCGACTCGGTCATCGAGCTGATCGCCGAGTTCATGGAGCGCCTGGACCTGCGCGAGGTGACGCTCGTCGAGAGCGACTGCGGCCGGGCACAGACCGTTGCCGCCCGCCACCCCGAGCGGCTGGCGCGGCTGGTGCTGATCTCCTGCGAGGCGTTCGACAACTACCCGCCGGGTGCCCCGGGCAAGATGATCTCCTTGATCTGCAAGGTGCCGGGCGGCGTCGCCCTCATGGCCCGAGTCCTTGGGCTGCGCGCCCTGCGCAGGCTCCCCATCGGGCTCGGCGCGCTGACCAAACGCCCGGTCCCCACGGAGATCACCGAGGGCTGGCTGCGTCCGCTGCGGACCGACCCGGTCATCAGAAACGACTTCCGCCGCTACAACGCGGGCGTGCGCAGGACGGAACTGCTCGAAGCGGCCGAGGCCCTGCCCTCCTTCGACCGGCCCGCGCTCGTGGTGTGGGCGACCGAGGACCGGATGATGCCCCGCGACCACGGGCGGCGGCTCGCCGAACTGCTGCCGCAGGGGCGGCTGCTGGAGATCGAGGACAGCTGCACCCTGATCGCCGAGGACCAGCCGGAACAACTGTCGGCCGCGCTGCGCTCCTTCGTCGCGGAGCCGACGGGCGACCGCGCTTGATCGAGTGGTGGCGCAACCACAGGGGGATTACCGTCGGAACAGTGGGCGGAATCCTCCACTGACCCGCCGCACGATTCGCCATGACCTCCCCCAAGCCGACGACCCCCGTACAGACCGCCGCTCCGGGCAAGGGCGGCGGACACGGAATCGCCCTTCTCGTCATCGCCTCGTGCCAGTTGATGGTGGTGCTGGACATCACCATCGTGAACATCGCCCTGCCGCACATCCAGAGCGCGCTGGACTTCTCCACCACCGGCCTGGCCTGGGTGGTCAACGCCTACACGCTCACCTTCGGCGGCCTGCTGCTCCTCGGTGGCCGGGCCGGTGACATCCTCGGCCGGCGACGCGTCTTCATCTTCGGCGTGCTGCTCTTCGCACTCGCCTCACTGCTCGGCGGACTCGCGCAGGACTCCGGCCAACTCCTGGCGGCGCGTGCCCTGCAGGGCGCCGGCGGCGCCATCGCCTCACCCACCGCGCTCGCGCTGATCACCACCACGTTCGCGGAAGGCCCGGAACGCAACCGGGCGTTCGGCGCGTTCGCGGCCGTCTCCGCGGGCGGCGGGGCGATCGGCCTGCTGCTCGGCGGTGTACTCGTGGAATGGCTGGACTGGCGCTGGGTCCTGTTCGTCAATGTGCCCATAGGGGTGCTCATCGCCTTCGTCACGCCCCGCGTCATCAAGGAGTCCGAGCGCCATCCAGGCAACTTCGACCTCGCCGGAGCTCTGACCTCCACGCTGGGTATGGTCGCGCTGGTCTACGGCTTCATCCGCGCCGCGCAGGAAGGCTGGCGTGACCCGCTCACGCTGGCGTCGTTCGGCGCGGCCGTGGTGCTGCTCGCCTCCTTCATCATGATCGAAAGGCGCTCCAAGCAGCCGATCACTCCGCTGCACATGTTCGCCGACCGCAACCGCGCCGGGACGTACGGCATCATGCTGAGCCTCGCCGCCGCGATCTTCGGCATGTTCTTCTTCCTCACCCTCTTCGTGCAGAACGTGCTGGGCTTCAGCCCGCTGCGGGCCGGCCTCGCCTTCCTGCCGGTCAGCGCCCTCATCGCGGTGGGCGCGGGCAGCACCTCCCGCCTGCTGCCGAAGTACGGGCCGAAACCGTTCATGGTCACCGGCGCCGTGCTCGCCGCGGCCGGGCTCTCCTGGCTTACTCTGACCGACATCCACTCGACGTATCTGGGCAGCGTCCTCGGCCCGATGCTCGTCTTCAGCCTCGGTATGGGGATGCAGTTCGTCTCACTGACCCTGATGGCGGTCTCCGGCGTGTCGCCGCACGAGAGCGGGGCGGCGTCCGGCCTGCTCAACACCACCCAACAGGTGGGCGGTTCGCTCGGCCTGTCCATCCTCGTCACGATCTACGGAACGGCCAGCCGCAATGAGGCCGAGGTCCAGGTCCCTGCATTCCTCGCCCAGGCGACCCCGGTCGAGCGGCTGCAGTTCCAGCGCACCGGGCAGCTCCCGCCGCCCTGGGGTTCAGAGGTCCTGACCTCCGGAGTCTCCGCGGCCTTCGTCATGGCCGCGGTCTTCACGGCGATCGCCGCGTTGATCGCCATATGCGTCATCCAGGTGCGGCCCTCCGACCTCGAACGCCTCAAGGGTGGCGTCACCCCCGGCCCGTGAGCTGCGCAGTCCCGCTGCCGCGCAGGGCGAAGGCCCCGCTCCTTCCGTTCGGGGCCCTCGATCGATGACAGCGGTGCGACGGTGTCAGCGGGCCAGTCGGCCGCGCGACATCTGACCGTTCGTGGCAGCCATGGCCAGGCCGCAGAGCAGCGCGACGACACCGACGATGACGTTGTTGACCACGGTGCGAGTCGTGGCGACACTGCCGGCGACGACCCACGGGGAAATGATCGTCCATGCGCCTATGGCGCACGCCGCCCACGCCATGGCGTGGGTGCGTTCGTATGCGGAACCGAAGCCGCCCATGCAGATGGCATAGGCGATACCGGTGATCAGGTTGCACACGGCCAGACTGGTCAGGTCGCTGAATCCGGCGATCCACGGCGAGGCCGCCAGGTAGAGGCCCGTGAGCAGGGCCAGGGTTTCAACGGCCTGGGCACGCGGAGTGGCGGTCGCCCGCTCGAAGCGGGAACGCATCTCGGCCAGGTCCGGGTGTTGCTCGATGTCTGCGTGGGTGGTCATGGTGGGCAGCCTCCCGTCGGCAGCCTTATCTGTCCTTTATGTCCATGGAACGCCTGTCGGGGCAGCCGGTCAATGGCCAATTTCCCGGTGTTCGCACGGTGCTTGCGCGGTGCCCGCAGGGCCCCTTGGTTGTGATCTGCGTCACGAGGTGACGGGTTCATTGCGGAGGGTGACGGTTACCGTCCGCCATTCCGGAGGGGCTCAACTCCCTTGCTGTGCAAGGTCCCTGAGTGGTCGTGGGTTCATTGTGCACGTCTCGTGATCATTACAGAGGCGTTGCATTTGTGAATCATGCAACTGTATCCCGGCGCGGCGACCTATTGTGTGACGCTCGGTGACATCGCCTGGATCGGTTATATCCGATCATGCTCGGGAGTATCCACAATTCTGCGATTGCCGTGGCTACTGCGAATGGTGTTGACGGCTCCCCGTGTCGCGCCTTTGGCTTCCCCGCGCCTGTGTAGGACTTGTGACTCTGGGGTGGGGACTGTGGGGGTTCGAAGAGGGTTCCCGCGTGCGCATGCGCGCATGCGGAGCAGATTCGCGGTGTCGACCGCGCTCGCGGCGATGTTCTCGGCACTGGTGGTGCCGGCCGTGACCGCGGAGGCCGCGGTTCTGGAAGCAAATCCTCCGGCTCGGTCGGAGGAACAGAGGGCACTGGCCCGGGCCGCCGAGACGGGGGAGCGCGTCGAAGTGGTGGGAGCGCGGACGGAGTTCGCGACGACCTATGCGAATCCCGACGGCGCTTCGTTCCGGTTGGAGCAGTCCGTGGTACCGGTGCGGGCTCGTACCGGTACCGGTGCGTGGGTGAAACCGGACGCCACGTTGGAGCGGCGGGCGGACGGAAGTGTGGGGCCCAGGGCGGCCACGGTCGACCTGTCGTTCTCCGGCGGCGGGGAGGGCGGCCGGCTGGTGAGCATCGCCCGGGGCGGGCGGTCTTTGGACCTGGGGTGGCCGGGCAGGCTGCCCGAACCGGTGCTGGACGGCGACAGCGCGGTGTACCCCGAGGTTCTGCCCGGCGTGGACCTGCGGATGACGGCCACGGTGGAGGGGTTCCGCGAGGTTCTGGTGGTCAAGACGCCGAAGGCGGCGGCCAATCCGGCGCTCAAGCGGATCCAGTTCTCGCTGAAGTCGGCGGGGGTGAAGGTCTCCGGCACTGCGGGTGGCGGCATGAGCGCGACGGACGCGAACGCCAAGGAGGTGTTCGTCTCGCCGCCTGCGCTGATGTGGGACTCCCGCGGGGAGGCGGCGCCCGCCCCGGAGCCTGTCCCCGGCCGTGGGTCCGCGGCCGCTTCGCCGTCCAGGACCGGCGATGCCCCGTCCGTATCGACGCCCGCGGCCAAGGCGTCCGTGCCGGCACCCGCGGCCAGGGGTTCCGTGTCGGTGCCGACGGCGGCTTCGGCACCGGGCGCCCCCGAGCCCATCGACGGCCCCGGCCCCGGTGACGCCCGGGCCGACCTGCCGATCCAGGTGGCCAAGGACTCGCTGGCCGTCGTCCCCGACGCCGAGCTGCTGGGCCAGAAGGACGCGCAGGCCTTCCCGCTGTACATCGACCCGCAGGTGACGTGGGGCGAGTCCGAGCGCACCCTGCTGCGCTCGGACGGCTACGAGAGCTACGGCTGGGGGAACGGCGACGACGGTCGGGGCATGGGCGCCGGCAAGTGCGGCACCTGGAACGGCTACTACTGCGGCCCCGGCTATGTGCAGCGGCTGTACTTCGAGTTCTCGCCGAGCTCGCTGGCCGGCAAGCACATCCTGGACGCCACGTTCCGGCTCACCGAGCCGTGGGCGTTCCAGTGCGACCCGCGCTGGGTGGACCTGGTCCGTACGAACAACATCTCCTCGGCGACCTCATGGTCCTCGCGCCCGGGTGAGCTCGACCTGATGGTGGACCGCCACGTCTCGGCGGGCCGCGGCTCGCTCTGCGACCCGGACGCACCGGACGCGCCCATCGACTTCAACGACAGCGCCGACGAGAGCAACGA
The DNA here is from genome assembly GCF_042888425.1 of Streptomyces sp. NPDC002889. Taxonomy (NCBI): domain Bacteria; kingdom Bacillati; phylum Actinomycetota; class Actinomycetes; order Kitasatosporales; family Streptomycetaceae; genus Streptomyces; species Streptomyces sp. NPDC002889. The sequence goes on along the minus strand of NZ_JBIAPT010000006.1, from coordinate 108,866 downwards.
GAACCTGACCCCGACCGTCCGCGACTTCGCGGCGGGCAAGTTCTCCCGGCTCACCCTGGCGATCCGGGCCCACGACGAGGGTGACACCAGCGCCTGGAAGCGGTTCAAGAACGACGCCGTGCTGGCGGTCGAATACGTCGGCAGGCCCTACTACCCGAGTCCGTTCGGCCTGATCGCCGGAAAAGGCACGGTCTGCTCCAAGGACGCGGCCAAGCCGAGCATCGTGAGCGACCCGACGCCGCAGCTCTCCGCGACCCTGCGGACCTACTCGGGCGGCGAGTCCGGCGCGATGCTCAAGGGCCTGTTCCGGGTGGAGCACCAGTCCGGCGGCAGCTGGATCAAGAACCAGGACATCCTCTCGCCGACCGGCACCGCCTACGTCGGCGCCGGAAAGCCGGTAACGCCGACGGTGCCCACAGCGCTCAAGGAAGGGACGCTCTACCGCGTCGGCGCCTGGACCAACTCGTACTGGAACAGCTTCAGGAACGTGCTCACCTCGGGCAGCGCGGGCGTGTGCTACTTCAAGGTGGACCCCACGGCGCCGAAGGCACCCGTGGTCACCGCGGTGAGCGGGTACACGCTGTGCACCACCACCTGCGTCCCGGGCGGCGGCCCGAACATCAAGGGCACCTTCAGCTTCGCCCCGGCCCCGGGCGACACGATCACCGCCTACCAGTACAAGCAGTCCAACCAGACGGCCTGGTCGCCTGAGATCGCCGGGTCGACGGTGTCGCGCGACATCGTGCCGCCCGAGCCCGGGACCTACCAGCTGGAGGTCAGGGCCAAGGACAACGTGGGCCGCTTCGGCGCCTCGCAGATCGTGAGCTTCCTGGTCAAGGAAGGCGACGGCCCCGTCGGCCGCTGGCACTTCGGCGAGGACAGCGGCCAGGCACTCGACACGTCGACCACCGTGGTGGCCAACCAGGACAACGCAACACTGTCCACAGGGGCCACGCGTGACGGCCGCGGTCGGCGCGGTGAACTCTGGTACGACGGCAAGGGCGAACCGCTCCCCGCCCCGAAGGCAGACAAGGGCATGCGGCTGAACGGCACTTCGGGCTACGCCGCGACCAGCGGTCCGGTGCTGGAGACCCGCTCCGCCTACACCGTCTCCACCTGGGTGCGGCTGGACGACAAGGGAGTGGACTCCATCGTGCTGTCGCAGGACGGCACCCGCTACAGCCCGTTCCTGCTCTGGCACGAACTCACCTACGGCAAGTGGTGCTTCGGCACCAAGGAGAAGGACGAGGACACCGGCCAGGCCTACTTCGGGGTCTGCGGCAGCAAGCAGGCCCAGCTCAACGTATGGACCCACCTCGCCGGCACCTATGACCCGGCCACCCAGTCACTGGCGTTCTATGTGAACGGCAAGCTCCAGGGGACGCGTACCGTCGCAGGTTCGTGGAACGCGGGCGGGGGAATGCAGATCGGCCGCTACAAGTGGAACAGCTCCTACCAGCACTACTTCCCCGGTTCCGTCGACGAGGTGGCCGTCTGGCAGCGGGCGCTCTCCGCCGCGGAGATCGCCAAGGAGGCACGCACCCTCTCCAGTGCGTCGGGTCTCGCCGACGTCGAACTTGTCGCGAACTGGAGCGCGGCGGGCGGCAGCGGCACCACGCTCACCGACGCCGCCTCCGGCTACGGACGGAACCTGACGCTGGCGGGCGGCGCCGCCCTGGACGGCCAGGCCCTCGAACTGGACGGCACCGACGACGCCGCGACGACCACGGGACCCGTCCTGGACGACACCGGATCCTTCACCGTGACCACCACGGTGGCGCTGGACCGCGAGAAGCTGCTGGCGAAGGACGCCGGATATGTCGGCCAGGTGGCAGGGCAGCGCACCGCCGGCGGTTCCTCCTGGGGCCTGTGGTACGAGCTGACGGGCAAGGAGACCCGGCTCGACGACGAGGACCACGAGTACACGGTCCCGGTGGGCTACTGGCGATTCGGCCGGGTCAACAGCGACGGCACCCACACCTGGGTGAGTTCCGACGAGGCCGCAGACCTGGGCAGCCCGGTCCGGCTGACCGGTGTCTTCGACGCACTGGCCGAGCCCGGCGGACCGGTGATCCGGCTGTACGTCGGTCTGAAGCAGAACGACACGGAGAGGGCGTACACGGCCCTCGCCGGGTCCGGTGACTTCGCCGTCGGCAAGGGAGCGAGCACCACGGACTGGGGCCACTACCTGCCTGCCCGGGTCGACGAGGTCCGGATCTGGGCCGGCGCGATGACCGGCACGGACCAGATCGGCGCCGTCATCGGGGACTAGGCCCTGGCCGGGCGATCTTCTCGGGCCCGCGACGACAGCTCCGGCACCTCGCTGTGCTGTCGGAGTCGCCCGAGTACGTCCAGTACGAGAGCCATCCTCCGCCTGGTGATGGCACGCACCGGACGACGCTCCTTGACGGGCAAACGTGTCGGTCACGGTACTCGCAGCATCCCGAACCGGCCCGCACCACGCACGGGGGCGGGCCGGCTGGGCATGCCCGGCCACGGGCATCACTGACGTTCCCGTGCGAGAGGGTGGGGGTTTCACAGTCATGCGCATCGGTTCAACAGCACGTCGAGGAAGCAGACACAGACATCGCAGATGGGCGCGGCCGGTCATGCTGGCCCTGTCCGTCGTCCTGGCCGTTCCCGCCGGGCTGACTCCGGTGGCGCAGGCCGCCGAAGGACCTGGCCGCCCGGGTGTGCCCAAGCAACGGTCCAGCAAGGTCGAGGCCATGAACGCGGCCGGGGCCGCCAAGGCGCGCAAGCGGGTGGCCGCCTCGGCGAAGAGCAATGCCGCCGATACGGCAAAGGCAGCAAAGGAGCAGCGCACCGCCCATTGGCCTGAGCCGGGCACGGCCGATGTGCCGCTCGCCCCCCGGGGCAAGGCCAAGCAGACAGCAGTCGGTGGTCTGGCCGTGTCCGTGGGGAGCCTGCCCGGCGCCACGGCTCCCGAGCGGACCAGGATCGCCGTTCTCGACCGCAAGGCGACCCGGGCGGCAGGGATCCGCGGTGTGGTGCTGACCGCCCAGGCCGACCGGAGCGGCAAGGCCGAACTGACCGTTGACTACGCCTCGTTCGCCTCCGCCGTCGGTGGCGGGTGGTCGGGACGGCTGCGCCTGGTCGAGTACCCCCGCTGCGTCCTGACCACCCCGAAGGACCCGAAGTGCCGGACGGCGAAGCCGCTGGAGGCGCGCAACGACATCACCGCGCAGACTCTGTCCGCTCCACTGGACCTCACGGCACCGCCGCGCTCCACGGCCCCGGCCGGCCGGGCCGCATCGGCGTCCCGGGCCACGGCGTCGACCGCGACCGTGCTCGCCGTCACCCCGGATCCGTCCGGTCAGTCCGCATCGGGCGCCGGCGACTTCTCGGCCACTCCGCTCGCCTCCTCGTCGACCTGGGAGGCAGGCGGCTCCTCCGGATCGTTCACCTGGGCCTATCCGATGAGCGCCCCGGCTCCGGCCGCCGGTCCCGCACCGTCGCTGAATCTGGCGTACGACTCCGGGAGCATCGACGGCCGCAACGCGTCGACGAACAACCAGGGCACCGACGCCGGTGAGGGCTTCGGCCTGTCCACGGTGTCGTACGTCGAGCGGCGGTACGGCTCCTGCGAGAGGGACGGACACGACAAACAGTACGACCTGTGCTGGAAGTTCGAGAACGCCTCCCTCGTCCTCAACGGCCGGTCCACCGAGCTCGTCAAGGACGACACCGACGGCACATGGCGGCTGAGGGACGACGACGCATCGACCGTGACCCGCGGCACCGGTGCCACCAACGGTGACGACAACGGCGAGCACTGGATCGTCACCACCGGTGAGGGCACCAAGTACCACTTCGGCGTCGACAAGCTGGCCGACGCGGACACCGAGCGCACCAACTCCGTCTGGACCGTGCCGGTCTTCGGTGACGACGCGGGCGAGCCCGGTCACGACAAGGGCGACGCGTTCGCCGACCGCGCGCTCACCCAGGCCTGGCGCTGGAACCTCGACTACGTCGAGGACACCCACGGCAACGTGATGACGTACTGGTACACCGCCGAGAAGAACCACTACCGCAAGAACAAGGCGAGCACGGCCAACACCCCGTACACACGCGGCGGTTACCTGAACGAGATTCGCTACGGCCAGCGCAAGGACACGCTCTTCACCACCACGGCCCCGTACAAGGTCGGCTTCTCCTACGCCGAGCGCTGCACGGCAGCGGACTGCTCCACGCTGAACGAGGACACGGCGAAGTACTGGCCGGACGTGCCCTACGACGCGATCTGCGCCGCCGGCACGGGCAAGGACGACTGCCTGCCCGAGAGCCCGTCGTTCTTCACCCGCAAGCGGCTCACCGAGATCGAGACCTCGGTGCTCTCGGGAACCGCGCACACGCCGGTCGACTCCTGGGTCTTCACCCAGGAGTTCCTGAACAACGGCGACATCGGTGACTCGACCGACCAGACGCTCACGCTGGAAAGCATCAGGCGCACCGGCCACACCGGCACCGACATCACCCTCGACCCGGTGACCTTCACCTACCACAAGCGCCCCAACCGGGTCGCGGGCGGCACCCAGCCGGGGGGCGGCAACATCCTCCCGCTGACCCGCCCTCGCGTGAACACCGTGACGTCGGAGGTCGGTGCGATCACCACGGTGACCTACAGCGAGCCCGAATGTGTGCGCGGTTCACGGATGCCTGTGGCCGAGGACGACAACAACGAGGCGTGCTACCCGCTGTACTGGCACATCAACGGCGCCCAGGACGCGAGCCTGGACTGGTTCCACAAGTACCGCGTCACCGCGGTGAACGCGGCGGACCCGGCCGGCCACGGTGAGCTCGTCGAGCACCACTACAGCTACGAGAAGCCGGCCTGGCACTACAACGACAGCCCCTTCCTTACGGCCGACGAGCGCACCTGGTCGAGCTGGCGCGGCTACCAGAAGGTCACCGTCCGCACCGGTGCCGGCACCGGAACGCAGTCCAGGACGGTCTCCACGTTCTTCCAGGGCATGCACGGTGACAAGCGCAAGGCGGGAGGCACCCGGAGCGTCGCCCTGCCCGGTGCCGACGTCGCCGGACTCGACGTGCCGGACTTCACGGACGCCGACCAGTTCGCCGGCTTCGTCCGCCAGACCATCACCTACGACGGGGGCACCCCGGTCTCCGTCAACGTCAACGACCCCTGGTCGGCGCGGACCGCGACCCAGCACAAGTCGTACGCCGACATCGAGTCGTACTACGTACGCACGGGCAAGGCCACCACGCACACGTATCTGACCGTGCCCAAGTCCTGGCGCACCACCAGCACCACCACGAGCTACGACTCCTACGGCATGGCCGTCAAGGTCGACAGCGCGGGGAACACCGCCAAGACCGGTGACGAGACGTGCACCAGAACCTGGTACGCCCGCAACGACAAGGCGGGCATCAACAGCCTGACCACCCGGGTCCGGATCACCGGTCGCCCCTGCGCGACGAAGGAGAGCGATCTGACGCTGCCGGCCTCGTCCGCCACAGCGGGCGACGTACTCGGCGACACCGCCACGGTGTACGACAACCCGGCGGCCACCGGATGGTCCCCCGACCAGCAGCCCACCGACGGCCTGGAGAGCTGGACCGGCCGGGCCACCGCCTATCCGGTCGCCGAAACCGGCGCGGAGCGCGCGCCCACGAGCTGGCAGCGCACCTCGAAGAAGACGTTCGACGCACTCGGCCGCCCGCTGAGCGTCATCGACACCGGAGGCAGGGAGACCACCACGCTCCACACGCCCACCGGTGCGGGTGTCCCCACGAAGACCGTGGTCACCAACGCCAAGGGGCACAAGACCACCACCTTCCTCGACGGCATGCGGGGCGTCCCCGTGCGGACGTACGACGCCAACTCGAAGAAGACCGAGCAGACGTACGACGCTCTGGGCCGGCTCACCGATGTCTGGCGGCCCGACCGGAGCAAGGACGGCGGCCAGAGCGCCAGCGTCTCCTTCCGGTACACCCTCGAGCGTGGCAAGGCCCCGGCCATCGCCACCTCGAAGATCAAATCGTCCGACACGGTGACAAAATCGTACGAGATCTTCGACTCGCTCCTGCGCCCGCTGCAGAAGCAGACGCCGACACCGCTCGGCGGACGGCTGCTCACCGACACCCGTTACGACTCGCGTGGCCTCGCCCACGAGACGTACGCCGAAATCTTCGATTCGACCACGACCCCCAACGGCACCTACGCCCGTGCCGAGTACGGGGAGTCGCCGAAACAGACGAACATCGCCCACGACGGTGCAGGACGCGCCGTCAGCAGCACCTTCCTCGTCTTCGGCGAGAAGCGGTGGACCACTACCACGACCTACACCGGCGACTCCACGGCGACCAGCGCGGTGGACGGCGGCAAGGCCACCCGGGTGATCACCGATGCCCTGGGCAGGACCGAGCAACGCCGTGAGTACGCGGGCCCCGATCCCAGGGACGCCGAGTACGGCGGCGCCCTCGGCGTCTCGTACACCACGACGCGCCACACCTATACCCGGGACGGAAAGGAGGCGACGATCACCGGCCCCGACGGCGGCACATGGTCCTCCACCTACGACCTGTTCGGCCGCCGGGTCAGCTCCACCGACCCGGACAAGGGAGCCTCCACGACCGGCTACACCGCTGCGGACCAGATCGACTGGACGAAGGACTCGGCCGGCCACCATCTGCTGTACGGCTACGACGAGCTGGGCCGCACCACCGGCCTGTGGTCGGGTTCGCGCACCGACGCCGGCAAGCTCGCCGCGTGGACCTTCGACACCGTCGCCAAGGGGCAGCCGACCGGCTCCACCCGCTACGACGGCGGAGCCACCACAGCGGGCAAGGCCTACACCAAGTCCGTCGTGACCTACGACAACCTCTATCGCGCCACCGCCACCCAGCTCTCACTGGACGCCAAGGAACCACTGGTCGTCGCCGGCGCGGCCCAGGCCACCTACAGCTTCGGGACCGCCTACAACCTCGACGGCACCGTGCAGCACACGACAGAACCGGCGGCAGCCGGCCTGCCCGCGGAGACCATCGAACGCAGGTACACACCCACCGGCCAGCCGACCTCCGTCTTCTCCGGTACCTCCGGATATCTCCAGGCTGCGAGCTACAGCGCGACGGGCCAGGTCCAGCAGCTGACCCTCGCGGTGTCGGCCGCCACCGAGGCGAAGAAGACGTACCTCAACAACGAGTACGAGCAGGGCACGGACCGGCTGAGCCGCTCCTATGTGACGATGCCGCAGACCGCCCCGTACAAGCCGCAGGACCTCTCCTACACCTACGACCAGGCCGGCAATGTCACCAAGATCAAGGACGTGCCGAATCCGGACGCCACGCTCAAGGCAGAGACCCAGTGCTTCGGCTACGACGGCCATCGGCGGCTGACGGAGGCATGGGCACCGTCGACGGACGACTGCACCGACAAGACCATCGGCGGCCCCGCCCCGTACCGCACCGCATACACCTACGACACCGCCGGCCTGCGCACCAGTGAGACCCGGTACAGCACCGACGGAACCAGCACCAGGACCAACTACTGCTACGCCGACAGCGCGCAGCGCCACACTCTGACGACCACCACGACCAAGCCCTGTGAAGGTGCCGACCCCACGTACGACTACGACCCGGCGGGCAACACGGAAAAGCGCCCCGGCTCCACAGCGAGCCAGTCGCTGGACTGGAACGCCGAGGGCAAGCTCGCTCTGCTCACGGAGGGCACCAAGAAGACCGGATACCTCTACGACACCGAAGGCAACCTGTTCATCCGCCGGGCGATCGGCGACGGCGAAAGCGTGCTGTACCTGGGCGCCACCGAGATCCACCGCAAGGTGAGCGGCACCACCACGAAGACCTGGGCCACGCGCTCGTACACCGCCGGCGAGACCGGCATCGCGGTGCGCAGCACCGAGAGCGGCAACCAGAAACTGTCCTTCCTCGCCGGGGACCACCACGGCACCTCCAGCCTGTCCGTCGACGCGACGACCCAGGCCGTGGTCCGGCGCTACTCCACGCCGTTCGGCGCCGCCCGCGGCACCACCAGCAGCGGCACCTGGCCCGACGACAAGCGGTTCCTGGGCAAACCTGCGGACACCGGAACGGGCCTGACCCATATCGGCGCACGCGAGTACGACCCGGCGATCGGCCGCTTCCTCAGCGTCGACCCGCTGCTGGAGTCGGAGAAGCACCAGTCGCTGAACGGCTACGCGTACGCCGAGAACAGCCCGGTGACCATCGCCGACCCGACCGGTCTCGCAGGTCAGATCACCTGCTCCGGCAGCAGCTGCACGCCTGAGATGATCGCCGCGGAGGAGACGCTCAGCCCGCCCCTGTTCGCCGGCGGCAGCGGCAACAACGCCAAGAGCAGCAGCAGCGGCAACAGTGGTACCGCGTCCAGCACCAGCACGGGCAACACGTGCAACGCAAAGTGCCAGGCGGCCATCCTGTGGGAGCAGCAGCGGCTCCTCGCCCTGCGCCAGGCAAAGGCCGACTACATCCGGATGATGATGTACGGCGTCGGCTCGGTCCAGCGCAAACAACTGAGGCCACTGGTCGACCTGAGCGGCTGCGATGTGGACTGCCGGGCCGAGTTCCTCCTGCTCCAGATCCAGAACATGCCGGCGACGAACGGCTCGTCCAAGCAGGGGTACAGCCTCTTCGACCCGATCAACAACTGGATGATCGACAAGGGGCAGTCCCTGCGGCAGGGCTACGACTGGCTCAAGAACCCGAAGAACCAGAGCGAGATACTGGGCGAGATGTACGAGGATGCGGCCGAGTTGACCGGCGGGGCCTGCGAGGACAAGGGCGTCGATCTGACCGTCTGCACCACGGACTGGACGATCTACGGCCGAGGCGGTACGACCATCGGCGACACCTATGTCACCGCCAAGAACCGTCCCGACTGGGTTGACCCGCCAAGGCTGAAACATGAGCGTGTGCATGTGAAGCAGTGGGAGAAGCGCGGCGTGAAGTTCGGATGGGACTACGCCATGGAGGGGTTCGACGCGTGCGAGAACAAGTACGAAGAGCAAGCGGGCTTCGCGGACGGGGACTACCCATGTCCGTGATGCGAGCGGTGCTGCGCGTTGCCATGCTCCCGCTGATCGTCCTCGCCACCGTGTCGTCCTGTGCGCTGACGAACGGTCCCGTGCCTATGGACTTCGGCTATCGCATGGAAGGCGGTCACCTTGTCGTCGTCCGTCCGAGCTGTCCGTCGGAGACGGTCCTCGGTGCCACCGTGGCGGTGAGCGTCGAAGGTGACGGCCGCGGAGACGGCTTCGAGTCACTGTGGAGCGCAAGTGATCCGACGTCCGGCGAGGTCCGCGGCGGATTGTTCGTGGTGGGAGGCGCGGGCAGTTTCAAGACCGAGCGGAAGCCGTTGCCCGGGAAGCTTCCCGACGAGTTCTATGTCGAGGCATGGCTCGATGAGGGAGGACAGAACACTGATTCCGGCTCGGTCGACCTGACCAAGCTCCGCTCCGCAAAGCTCGCCGACGACGAGTACATGACCTGGTCGGGCAAGGTCATGACGCGGGACCAGATCAATGCCCAGCGGAAGTGCAAGGTCGCTTCGTAACCGTGGCAGAGCCCGCCGGCCGGGCCACCGCACCTGCGGTGGCCCGGACAGTTCTCGCACACGTCGGATGTCCCGGAACTGACGGGGCGGGTTCTTGAGCTCTGCGCTTGTCAACGACGGCCCCTCCCACCTGCGGCGGGGCCGTCGTTGGTGGTCGCTGTGGACCGTTGTCGGCCGTCCCTCGATGGCCCGCCGAGGCCCGGGATGTGGCGACGACAGCCGGCCCGCGGTGAAAGGGCGGCGGGAGCTTCGATCTGTCAGGTTTCGCCTCCCCGATCACGGGCGGATGGTTAGCCTCACCGGCAGCTGATGCTGAGCCGCTGGATGATCGCCCGGCGGTCGGCGGTCGGCGATCGTCGGCCGTCAGCCACGAGGGGGTGGGCGGAAAATCTTGGGGCGGGCCGTGCATCCGACGAGCAGAATGCAGCCATGAACGACTGGCTCGACGACGTCCCCGGCGCCCCCACGGCGGACCGGGCGATGGACTGGATCACCACGCCCATCACCACAGCCATCCTGCGCGGCGCCCTGGATCTGGAGCGCACCGAACACGGGGTGCTGCCGCACCGGCTGCCCGCCCGGGCCCGTGCCCAGTGCGCCGACGGGCAGCTGGCCATGGCGGAGGCCCAGCCGTCCGGCGTACGGCTGGTGTTCCGCACGCGGGCCACCGCGGTCGAGCTGGACGCGCTCCGCACCAAGAACGTCTACGAGGGCGCCCCGCCCCGCCCCGATGGCGTGTACGACCTGCTCGTCGACGGCCGGCCGGCCGGGCAGGACAGTGTGACCGGCGGCAACGTCCTGATGGTGGACATGACCACCGGGTCCGTGGAAACCCGGCCCGGCCCGGTCGGCACCGTCCGTTTCTCCGGCCTCCCCGACCGCGTCAAGGACGTCGAGATCTGGCTGCCGTACAACGAGATCACCCAGCTGGTCGCCCTGCGCACCGACGCCCCCGTCGAGCCCCTACCGGGTGGTGGCCGCAAGAAGTGGCTGCACCACGGCAGTTCGATCAGCCACGGCTCCGACGCCGCAAGCCCCAGCACAACCTGGCCCGCCCTGGCCGGCTCTCTCGGCGGTGTGGATCTGACCAACCTGGGCCTGGGCGGCAGCGCCCTGCTCGACCCGTTCACCGCCCGGGCCCTGCGCGACATCCCCGCGGACCTGATCAGCGTCAAGATCGGCATCAACCTCGTCAACACCGACCTGATGCGCCTGCGCGCCTTCGGCCCCGCGGTGCACGGCTTCCTCGACACCATCCGCGACGGCCACCCCACCACTCCGCTCCTGGTCGTCTCGCCCATCCTGTGCCCCATCCACGAGGACACCCCCGGCCCCAGTGCCCCGGACTTCAGCAACCTCAGCGCGGGAAGGCTCCAGTTCCGGGCCGCGGGCGACCCCGCGGAACGGGCCGGCGGGAAGCTGACCCTCAACGTCATCCGGGACGAACTGGCCCGCCTCGTGAAGCAGCGGGCAGCCGACGACCCGAACCTGCACTACCTCGACGGCCGCGGCCTCTACGGCGAGCCGGACTTCGCCGAACTGCCGCTGCCCGACCAACTTCACCCGGACGCCACCACACACCGCCGCATAGGCGAACGCTTCGCCGCCCTGGCCTTCGGCTCCGGCGGCCCGTTCGCCGCCAAGCGTGCCTGAAACGCCCGCTCCTCGTCCGGCTCCGATCACGCTCGGGCCAACGGTCCGAGCACCTGGGATGCTTTGCCGTTCGGTGCGCAACCTGGATGGCAGCCCCGTAGACCCAGTTCTACGTGATGAGTCGGAGGAGCTGCTTTGTAGAGCCGCCGACACCAACCCGGCTCAGCCGACCTCAACTGAGACGCGGAGGCCGGCGAGCGCCGAACCGAGGATGATCCCGCCGGGCCGAGTCTGTTCGATTAACTCGCGCGGAACGGTGAGGAAGCCGCATGTGGCGACCCCCCGGTCGTAGGGAGCGCCGTCCTTGTGGCCCCGCCACGCCGTCGCCGACCGCGTCGGCGGGTTGGCCCCTGATGTGAGGTAGATACCGCGCACGTCACCGGGATGCAGGACGTCGCCGAGAGGCTGATCCCACACAACAGACCCTTCATCGTCAGCCACCAGAGCCAGCCCGATGGCTGGGGCATCGCCGCAGTTCGCAAGACGGAATGCGCCACTTCCTGGGCTGGTGATGCGGAACTTGGCCCTCGGCTCCGCCGCTGCCTTCTGTAGCTCGACAGCTGCTTCTGCAACTTCGGCGGAGCGGTGACTGCTCCAGAAGGCAAGGCCGCTAATGATCAGCGCGGCAATGGCCATCAGGAACGTGGCTATCTCCATGGACGGTCTGCAACGCCGGCTGCTCCTGGCAGTCGATCTAGACAGCTTGATCCGAAGCGGCACCAGCGTCTTGAACTGCACTTCGGGCGACGCCCCTGACCAGGCCAGATAGCGAAACGCTGCTGGAGGACCCGTCCACGGATGGCAGTACCCGCCAGTCGTGTCCTGTCCTCGCGCGCCTGCTCACCGAGCGCCAGGGCACCAGCCGGTGGCGGTCGTTCGCGTCAGGCGGTTACGCGTCGGGACTCCCCGGGTCCGGGGCGAGTCCCTCCAGTTCGCGCACTCGCTCAATCACCTCATTGATGGACCGCAGGCTCTTGTGGGACAGACCTGCCGTCCTGAGCGCCACGTGCTGCACCTGTGTGTCCCGGAGGGCCACGAGCAGGTCGAGTTCGGCGTTCACGGTCGCCGTCACCTGGTCGTCGAAGAAGTACGCCGGCGGTACACCGAAGAACCTCGCCATGCCTTCCACGTGCCGCAAGGTGGGATTGTCACGCTGCCCCTTGCGCAGAAGCCAGATGTAGCTGCCCGAGATGGGCACACCATCCACGCTGATGGCGCGGGCAACCTCCTCGTTGCTGTAAGGGCCGCGGCCGGCCGGAATCATGCTGGTGAACAGGTGGTTCAGCTTGTCTGCCAGGCTTCTGCCCGGCTCATTCTCTGAGTCGCTCAAGGCCGCGCCTCCATCCTCTGGAGCACACGCTATCGCCACACTGGTGTGGAAGTCGATGAGCGTGCAGCCTCTATACCGGTTGACGCCACGCGGACCTCAGGACTAGCGTCACACGAGGGCTTCAACTGGTGTTGACGCCAGAGGTGAAGCCACGGCATGCCAGTCAATGGGGGGCGGATGCCATGAGTACCCGTGTTACAGGGCACCGAACTGCACGATCCAGTGATGCCCGTCAGGCACGCGGCGCTGTGCGGGGCCAGCCGGGGTCCACAAGGGCGGTCACGCGGGAGGACTTCCTCGCCGCGCTCTTCTCCTCGCTGAGCAGAAGAGACCAGCGGGAAAGAGGGGAGCAGTACGTCCGGGGACTACTCGTGGCTCAGGGCCGCAAATCGGTCCGGAACATCGCCGCCAGCCTCGGCATCCCGGAAGAGGAACAGCGACTGCACCACTTCATCGCCGTTTCGACCTGGGACTGGGAACCGGTGCGAGCCGCCCTGGCCGACTTCTTGGAGCGGACCAGCCCGCCGCAGGCGTGGGTGATCCAGTCCATGCTGATTCCCAAGGTCGGCGAGCACACCGTCGGCGTGGACCGGTGGTTTGATCAGCGATACGGGCAGACCGTCGTGGGGCAGCGCGCCTATGGTGCGTGGTATGCCTCCGATCGGCTGAGTGTGCCGGTCAACTGGAAACTGTTCCTCCCCAGTCGATGGGCGTACGACCGGGACCTGCGCAATCGTGCCGAGATCCCTGACAAGGTCGCCGGCCAACCGCTCGAGGAATGTGCCGCCACTGTGGTCCTCGACGCTGCCGCCGCCTGGAACACCCGGCCGAGGCCGGTGCTGATGGACTTGAGGGACAGCAACGGCTGGAGGGCCATGAGCCGGTTCGCGTCGGCCGGGTTCCCGGTGCTCGCCAGGATCGACAGGGGAGCCCGGCTCGTGGTCGAGGACCCTTTGCTGCCCGGAGCCGGCGGGGCCGCCATGCCCGCGGCGCGCATTCTGGATGCGGTCAAGGCCCTGCGGCACCCGGTCGAATGGGCAGATCCGAGCGGGGCTCCGAGCATACGCGCCTCATTGGTCGCGTCCGTACGCGTACGGACGCCGGAGTCGTCCCCCGGTGCCCGGCGGACGCTCTTACTGTTGGGAGAGTGGCATACCCCGGACCGCGCTCCCGCCCAGGTGTGGATCACGGATCTCACCAAGGTGCCCAGCAGTTCACTGCTCCGACTCACGAAGCTGACCCGCAGGGTCGCCCGGGACTTCTCCCGTGGGGGTGACGAGGTCGGCCTGCGCGACTTCGTGGGCCGCTCGTTCCGGGGCTGGCACCGGCACATGACCCTGGCATCCGCGGCGCACACGATGGCCGCACTTCCGCTGTGACTCGGGGCGAGTCGCGGTCCGGGGCCGCTGCCCGCAAGGCCGGCCCCGGACCGGAGACTCAACCGGCCACCCGGGCTTCCTCCGGTGCCGGAGCCGTCACTTGGACAGCATCCAGCAGCTTGGGAAAGCGGGCATCGATGTCCTCACGCCGGAGCGTGATCACACGGGTGGTCCCGCGGATCTCGGTCTGCATGAGTCCGGCTTCCCGCAGCACCCTGAGGTGATGCGAGAGCGTCGACTTCGCGATCGGGTAGCTGAGCTGCCCGCACACGCGTGGGCCCTCCAGGTGCATCGTACGAGCGATGTCCCGGCGGATGGGGTCGCTGAGAGCGTGCAGCACCTTGTCCAGGGAGATGTCTCCCCGGTCGGGGTGAAACAGTTCACCACGCACGTCTGACCTCCTCGTCTCCTGATTGCAACGGCCATGTGATTGTCGCGGCTACGCGTCGTTGCCCTCCCCTTCCGGTGAGCACAGCCGGGAACCGGCTCCCGGCTGTGCCACTCCTTTGCGGTTCCGCAGCTGCCTCAGGCCGCGCTGAACCGGTCGATGACTTCGAGGGCCTGCAGCACATTGAGGCGTGGATCGCACAGGCTCGTGTAGTGACGCCCGAGCGCGTACTCGTCGGGGACGTCGACGCCTACGCATTCGGTGACGGCATCGGCAGCGGTCTCCAGGTGCAGCCCGCCGGGGTGAAGGCCCAGGCCGGTCAGCACTCGGGCGAAGGCGACGGCCTCTGCGGCGATGTGCTGGACGTACCGCGTCTTGATTCCGCCGGCGGTTCGTACGGTGTTGCCATGCATCGGGTCGCAGACCCAGACCACCGGGTGTCCAGCTTCCCGGACGGTCTGTACGAGCGCAGGCAGCCTGTCTGCGGCTGCCCGGTGGCCGAGCCGGGCGATCAGCGTGAGGCGGCCCGGCTCACGCTCGGGGTCGAGTACGCGGCACAGCTCCCGCAGCTGTTCGGGAGTAGCCGTCGGGCCGACCTTGCAGGCGACGGGATTGGCGAGGTTCGCGAACAGGCGTACGTGAGCTCCCCGCACATCCCGGGTCCGCTCCCCGATCCACGGGAAGTGCGTGGAACCGAGGAACCAGCGCCCTTCGGCCTCGTGGTAGCGGACCAGCGGGACCTCGTAGTCCATCACCAGGGCTTCATGACTCGTCCAGATGCGCCGCCCGTCGGCCGCGTTCGCCTCGAGCTGGGCCGCGGCGGCGCCCGAGAGTTCGTAGGCGCGCAGCATCCGGTCAGGGTCGTTGCGCCGGTCCGCCGCCGAAGTGCCCTCACCATTGACGAGATGGCCTCGGAAGACCGGCAGGTGCCGGCCGTCAACGGTCTCGACAGCGTCCGAGCGCGGCTTGGCGAACTGACCCGCCGTCCGCCCGACCGACACGACCTCGGTGCCACCGGTCCGGGCGAGCCGGGCGGCCAGTCGGCTCACGGTTCCGGCTTTGGCCCGGACGTGCGCGGGTGAGTACTCGGCGAAACTCTCGGCGCAGTCGCCGGCCTGGAGGATCCGCGCGGCACCCCTGGCGACGTCAGCCAGCAGACCCTTGAGTTCGGCCAGGCCGGCAGGGCTGACCAGCGATGGGGCCTCGGACAGCGTGCGGCAGGCGAGGTCACGCCGCGCGGGATCGCTCCAGTTGGGCTGCTGCGCGGTGGGCAGGTACTTCCAACGCTCCACGTCGTCCTGACGACCCGCGTCAGTGAGTGTCAGAGGCGCTTGTGCATCGGGGAGGGGCATGGGTCTCCTCGTGGATAGGACTGACGGACTGGACACCACCCCGGCCTTCCTCTCATTCGATGTTTTACGACTCTAGAACATTTGGAGGAGTGTCGGCCAGAAGGAGCGAGAAGCACTCGGACGGGGATCAGGAAAGGGAGCGGCGCCCGCAGCCGTGGCCGCGGGCGACGCGAGGGAGCAGGGGGAGCCTCAGGAAACGGCGATGGCGAAGTACGGGGTCAGGCCCTTGGCCAGGATGGCCAGGGACTGCACCGCCGCGAAGCCCTCGTCGATGGTTCCGGACGTCACTCCGGGGATGTTGGAGAAACCACCGTCCGGCGTCTGGCACCCGGTCAGCCACGTCTGGCACTCGTCCTGCCGGAGCGGCGCGGATTCGAGCAGGTAGAGCGCGGCGACCGCGTGGTAGGTGGCGATCAGGCTTTCGCGGCTGACCAGGTCGTGGGAGAAACCACCGCCCGGCCCCTGGCAGTCCTGCAGAAAGCGGACAGCTTCGGCGCGGTACGGCAGGTCTTTGCCGAGGAGCGCCAGTGTGCCGACCGCCCGGTAGACGGAGAAGGTGTCGGACGGGGTGCCCACCCGCTCGCCGTAGCCGCCGTCCTCGTTGCGTGCGGCGACGACGTAGCGCACGCACGCCTCGGGATCCGCAGGACCGGATCCCAGCGAATCGAGCGCCACCACTGCAAGGTTGGTGTGGAACAGGTCGCTGACAAAGCCGGGGACGACACCGAAGCCGCCGTCCTTGTTCTGGCAGCCCCGCAGGAACTCGATCGCCCCTTCGCGGTCCCGCGGCCCGGCCTCGTGCCCGAGGAGCTGGAACGCGTTGACGGCCAGGTACGAGTTGAGGACGTCAGCCGGGCCACCCGGGAACTCCGCGAACGCACCGTTGGGTGACTGGGCGTACGTGAGCCAGGCCGTCACCTGTTCGAGCTCCTGAGGGTCCTCGCCCAGAACGCGGAGGTTGGCCACCGAGTGGTGCGTGCCGAAGACGGAGGGCGCCTGGTTCGCGCCCGAGCCGATCGGGGCAATGCGCGGGGTCCATCCATAGCCCTGTCCGGGGGTGAAGCTGGAGCGGATGTAGTTCAGGTGGGCCGCGACGTCCATGACACCGGAGAGGTCGACCGCCTCCATGGCGTGGATGTCCTCGATCGCTGCCCGTATTTCGGGCAGGCCGGCCGCCAGAGCCGCGACGGACTCCGTCTGCGTGGCGACGGTCTGCTTCAGGTCGTCGGCCGCGTCCTCACGGGTGGCGTGCAGCGCGAGCGCGGTGAGGATCTGCGGAGACGCCTGCTTGTTGTAGAGGCGCAGGAAGCTGCTCGAACCGAAGTGGAAGATGCCCGGCAAGTCGCGGGGCGGCAGCATCTGGCGGACGAAGGGGCCGACAGGAGTGCCCGGAGGCGTCCAGAAATAGCCCTCGCCGATGAAGACACCGCCGTGCACCGTGTCGACCATGGACTCCAGGTACCCGCGGGTACGGGACACCGCCTGCTCAAGGCCCGTGTCGCGCAGGCCCAGGGCCGTGCGCACACGGCCGTTGGCGAGCAGGGACCAGGCGTTGGCGGCCGTGGTCTTGATCGGTATGGCGGAGTTCAGCAAGGTGATGAACTCCCGGTGGATGGTGATCTTTCCGTCGAGGTCGCAGTGGTTCCAGTGGCCGCCGAACCGCTCGTCCCACAGATGGCTGTTGTTGTAGCTGACGATCTGGACGGCGAGATCGGTCAGTGCCGCGTCCCCGAGCGTCCTGCCGGCCTCGGCCAGGGCGATCGCGGTAAGCGAGGAGGCGGTCAGGTCCACCTTGGCCGTTGGCACGGGGGCGTTGTCCAGGCCGCGCCAGTCCGGCACCGACCCGTCCTGGTTCACGAAGACCTCGACCAGGACGGCCGCCGACTGAACCGCCTCCTCCCGATCGGCGGCGTCGCTGGTCAGCCGGGCCAACAGGGCCAGGGCGAGCGTCCGGGCGGCGGCGCCGGCCGCCGGTGAACGGTCGTCGAGAACCGAACTGCCGTCACGCGCCACCGAGCCGAGCAGACGGCCGTCCCGGACGAGCAGTTGCTGCGCGTACTTCAGCTGGGCACGCCCGTCGGCCGGCTCCCCGACCCCGTGGGCGGCCGCCTCCAGCAGCGCCGCCGCGACGAGGAACTGCCGGTGCGCGGTTTTCACGCTGCTGAGCTCGTGCGGGATCCCGGAGACTTCCAGGAACTCGAGGTAACCGCCGTGCGTCCGGTCCACGAAGTCCGCCAGACCCTCGGCGGGCCGGACCCGGGCGGTGTCGAACCCGGCCTCCGCGGCCGCCCAGTGGGCCAGGGCACAGCTCTCGACCATACGGTCCGCCGTGATGGCCCGGGTACCGTCGTAGTCGATGGCCGAAACCAGGCCGCCGTACTGGGTGTTGGCGAACGAGGCAGCGTAGTTCTCCCACAGGGCCTCGGGGGCGGTGGCACGGGCGTTCTGGGGCATCGTTTTCCTTAAGGTGTCTGGGCGGGCCCGGCCCTGGGAGAGGTTCCGGGGACTGGGCCCGCGTCGGTCAGTCGGCGTGCTGGGCCGCCGGGCGCTGGGCCGCCGGGCGCTGGGCCGGCGGGGCGGCCGTCTCGGAGGCCGCCTGATTGGTTTCCGTAGCGCGGCTGCGCGCCACGCTGATGAGGTAGACGACGAGCGAGACCAGAGCCAGGACGGCACCCGTGGGTCCGATGTTGCGGACATCGCCCATGTCGATGACGGCGCCACCGACCAGCCCGGACGCTCCGATGCCGATGTACTGCGCCGAGGTGTTGAGCGAGATCACCAGCGGCGGGGCCTTGGGAGCCAGGCCGATGAGTCGGTGCTGCTGGGACAGCAGGATCATCCAGGCGAAGCCGGCGAAGAGCAGCAGGGTGACGGCGGCACCGGCGACGGTCGTGCCCGTCCACGGCAGGATGCCGAGCATCACGGCGAAGCCGAGGACGCACATCACGGTGGTCTTGGTGCTGCCCCACTTGTCCACGAGCCAGCCGGCGGCGAAGTTTCCGCAGGCGCCGCCGATTCCGTAGACGACGAGCAGCAGCGTCAGCGTGCCGGCGTCGACCTCCAGGATCTCCTCGAGCAGCAGCTTGATGTACGTGTAGACGGTGAAGCCGCCGAGGAAGGCGAGCAGGGTCGTCAGCAGGGTGCCGCCGACGCCCCGCACCTTCAGTACGGAGAGCCGCGTCCGCAGGCTGGTCGCCGGCGGGTTGGGCAGCGTGGGCAGGAAGACGGCGACTCCGATCAGCGCAACGACGCCCACGCCGGTGAGCATCCAGAAGACGCCCTGGTAACTGGTGTAGCTCCCGAGGTAGGTGCCGAGCGGGGAGCCGAAAACGGTGGCCACCGTGATGCCGCCGCCGACCACGGCCAGTGCTCGGCCGCGGGCCTCCTCGGGAGCAACCGCTGTCGCCGCCACTGCCGCGTTCGGGACGAACATCGCCGCACCGATGGCCGCCACGGCCCGCCCGGCGACGAGGACCTCGTAGTCGGAGGAGAGTGCGATGAGCAGATTGCCAAGGGTGAAGATCCCGAGCCCCCACAGCAGGACCCCGCGGCGGGGGAACCTGCCGAGCGCTGCCGCCAGTACGGGGCTCGACACGGCGAGCACCCAGGCGAACACCGTGATGAGCTGACCTGCCTGGCTTACCTCGACGCCCGCCTGTGCGGCGATGTCGTCAAGCACGCCGGCGATGACGAATCCGTCGGTGCCGATCGCGAAGGTTCCCAACGCGAGGATGAGAATCCGAAACCACATGAGCTGTCCTTTCCGTCTTCGGGAGAAACGCGCGCCAATAGTTCGAAGTTCGACGCACATCGAAAGACTAGAGGGAGGGCGGCCGCAGATCAACGGGGGCGGGGCCGGGATCGGCTGAACGAGTGTCAGTCGGTGCTCTGGCGACGCGCCTCGGCGTTCATGGCGGCGAAGTCGGCGCTCTTGCCCGCCACCCACTCCTGCGACGCCTTCAGGCTGCGTACGGAACCGCGGAAGTGCGGTACGACGTAGCGGGCGATGAGCTCATAGCTGCGCCGGAGCTTCTCCCGCGGAGCCCAGTCCTGCGCCGTGAACAGCACGGTGCCGAAACCTCCGCTGATCTCCTCCAGCTTCTCGATCGCCGCGATCGCGTCCTCCACCGTGCCGACGATCGCGCTGCCGGAGGCGACCATGGCCTCGACCTCTCGCCCCTCGGGCAGCTTGATCGGCAGACCGATGGTGTCCCGGAAGTAGCCGTTGATCCACCGGCCGACTCCGGCCCGAACGTCGTTGAGCGCCTCTTCCCTGGACTCCGCGACGTGCGCCGAGATGACGACCCGCCAGCCCTTGCGGTCCACGGTCTGCCCGTGTTCAACGGCCGATGCTTCGGCCGCCTGCCACAGCTCACCCAGCGGCGGGGCCCCTGCCCCGGGCATTCCGGTGGCGAAGGTCAGCGGGCTGAGGCCGTAGCGGCCGACGAGTTCCATGCTCCGGGTCGACCCGGAGCTGGCCACCACCATCGGCAGGCCGTCCGGGTTGTACGGGCGCAGGTGCAGCCGGGCTTCCTGGAGGTTGAACCAGTCGGTCTTGCGCGTCAGCGGCTCGTCCGAGTGAAAGAGATGCATGATCGCATCGAGCGACTCCGTCATCATCCGCCGCTGGTCGACCGGCGAGATACCCATCATGTACGCGTCCGAGGGGAGCACCCCGGCGCCCATGCCGAACAGCACGCGGCCGCGGCTCTGGTGGTCGAGCTGCACGATGCGGTTCGCCACGGTCAGCGGGTTGTGGTACGGCAGGCTCACGACACCGGTGCCGAGCTTGATCCTGTGCGTGCGCTCCGCTGCCGCCGCCATGAAGAGCTCGGGCGAACTGATGGGTGCCCACCCGGCCGAGTGGTGCTCCCCCACCCAGGCCTCGTCGAAGCCCAGCTCCTCGAGCCACTCCACGAGGCCGAGGTCGCGCCAGTAGATGTTGTGCGGGTCCTCTCCCGGCTCGTGGAAAGGCGGAAGGAAGCCGCCGAAGGAAAGGGTCATGGTGTTCTCCTCAGAGTGTGAAGGAGCTCCAGGCGGAGCTCGATGACGAAGTCCGGAGTCAGCCGACGGTGGCGAAGCGCCGTTGGTAGCGGACCAGGGGCCGGCCACCTCGCACCGTGACCTCGTGGACGGCACCTATGAGCAGTTCGTGGTCCCCCGCGTCGACCCGCTGGGCCAGGGAGCACCGGAAGTGCCCAATGGCGTCGCGGACGTACGGGAGACCGTCGCCGTCCTGCACCTGGTCGGTGCCCGAGAACCGGTCGATGCCACTGGTGGCGAAGGTCTCGGCGAGACCGACGTGGTCCCAGGACAGCATGCTGACGGTGAACTCAGCGGCCTGGGCGAAGGCCTCGTAGCAGCTGGAGGACCTGGCGATGCCGACCAGCAGGAGTGGTGGATCCAGCGAGAGGGACGAGACCGCGCTCGCGGTGAAACCCCACGGGCGGCCGTCGGCGTCCCGCGTCGCGACGATCGTCACAGGTGCGGAGAGCAGCGCCATTCCGTCGCGGAAGGCCGCCGTCGTGACGAGCGGTGCGGTCTGCGACTGCTGCACCGGCACCTACCGCCCCTTGCCGTTGACGACCACCTTGATGTTGCCCTCGACCGCACGGACGAAGGGGCACAAGGCATGGGCTTCGTCGAGCAGTTGATCCACCTGCTCCTGCGGTACGTCCGGCAGGGAGACCGTCAGCACGGCGCCCAGGGCAAAGCCGCCGTCCGCGGTCTGACCGAGCTCGATGTCCGCGGTGACCCGCGAGTTCTCCACATCGACGCCCTGGTTACGGCCCGCCACTCCCAGCATGCCCTGGAAGCAGATGGCCCAGGCCGCGCCCATCAGTTGCTCGGGATTGGTACCCGTCGTGGGCCACTCGCCGACGGGCGGTACGTACGCCACGTCGAAGACGTCGTCGTCCGCGCGCACCCGGCCCACCCGGACGGCGTCGCTCGTGGCGCCTCCGGTGTACCAGCTCTTCGTGATCTCCAGCATAGGAACTCCTGGTCGGTGGTGGTCGCTTCGTGGTCCGTATGCCTGGCCGGCTCAGCTGCCGGCAGGCTCGAGGTCCCGGTCGGACTCGGCCGCGCTCACGTATGCGGGGTTGAACTTCTCGAATACGTAGATCCGTGACCCGTCCGCGCAGGAGATGACGTATTCCTTGAACGCGCACGGCTGGTGGCGGTCGTCGCCGGGCCATTCGGCCAGGCCGGATGTCAGGATGGTGCGGTGCTGCTTGCTGCCGGCCTCGCGCAGGCGCTGGCCCAGCGGGGTGCTGTCGCTCGCGGATGCGGACCAGCCCGACGGCTGGACGGTGAAGGCGACGGTGTTGACGCTCACCACGTCGCCGCCAGGAGTGAGCAGCGCCGAGTGGCGCAGTACGGCTTGTTCCCCGGCCGCGAGCCCGAGGGCGCGCACGGCCCGGGAATCGAGCACATGCGCCGGGACGGGGCCCTGTGCGTCGACCCGAACGGAGAGCGGGCAGTTCAACAGCGCTTCGAGCAGGGTAGTGGTGGACCCGTCGCCGGCCAGCAGCATGCGTGTGGCATCGGCCGACAGGGCAACGTCGATCATCTGTTGCTCCCTCGATGGCTGGACGTTTCAGTGGCGGGACGGCGGGACCGCCGCGCGGTGGAAGAACGGCGGGCGGCCTCGACCAGCAGGCCGGCCGCGTAGGTGGTGCCCGGCCCGTCCGGAGCGATACGGCGGGCAGCCGCCTCGAACCGGTCGCCGGCGCCGGCGGCGAGCAGCGGTGAGACGGTGGTGGCGAGATCGTCCGGCCCCGGCGCTATGAGAGTGGGATACCCGAGGAGTTCCAGCCGCCGGGCGGCCTCCACCTCGTGGTACTCCCCGAGGCTGCCCAGCACGAAGACGCTGGGGACGCGCATCGCGGCCACTTCGGTCACGGTGATCCAGCCGGGAGCGGACAGCAGCAGGTCGGCCTCCTGGAGCAGCGGCATCCAGTCGGGCAGATAGCTGAGGGCCACCACATCAGCCGGCGTGTCGACCGGCTCCCGGCTCAGCAGCACCATCTGGAGGTCCGGGTGTTCCTTCTTGAGCAGCCGGAAGGCGTCCAGGTAGGTTCGGATGACACGTTGCTTGTTCTCCAGGAACATGGTCGTTCCGCCGACCGAGGCGACGACGACGGGTCCATCGCCCAGCCCGAGGGACCGGCGTACCCGGGTTCCGTCCACAGCGGCCGGGAAGTCGCGGATCATGGGACCGGTGAACACGGCCCGCCCTTCCTCCATGGCCAGCGCCACGGCCGTTCCGCGGTCCAGCTCCGCGACGGCCGGCTTGTCGGTGAGGACGATCTCGGCCGTGTCGACGATCCACGCGAAGACCGCGCGCAGGGCCTCACGGGCACGCCTCATGTCGTCCCGGTCGACCTCGAAACCCCCGGATTCGAGGGTCTCGTCATCGAGTTGGACGAGCGTGAAGTCAAAGCGCTCGGTGACAAGCGCATGCGCAACGCCGAGAATGGCGGCGGCCATACTGGCCGAGATGTTGTAGTCGCTCACCACCAGGTCCGGCTCGAGGTCGCGGAATTGGGCGAGGTGACTCAGAATGCGGTCCCCGCTGACGAACGCCGGGGCCACGTAGTCGGTGATGTACGCCGACCAGTCCATCTGTTTGCCGAGGTGGCTGGAGGTCGAGTGGTCCACATGCTTGCCGGCGACGTCCACCACGGCCACCCCGGCACTTTCGAAGAGAGGGGTGAAGGTGTCCTGCAGCGACCCCAGCAGGACGGTGAGCTCAGCATCGGGGTGCTGGGCTCGCAGGGCCCTGGCGAGCGACAGGGCGCGCATATTGTGCCCGGACCCGGTCGGGTTGGGCGCAAAGACGATCCTCATCGGATGCGTTTCCTTAATATTCCGGAAGTGGTGTTGCCTGCGGGTACGTCACTCACGACCAGGGCGTCCGCGGTGACCGTGGCCCCGTCTCCTATGTCGACCGGGCCGACGATCGTGGCCCCGTCGCCGATCCGGCAATCCGCACCGATGGTGATCGGTCCGGCCTGCCAGGGAAGGGAACGGCGGCCCATGTCGTGACCGCTGGAGAGCACGAGTACGCGTCGGCCCAGTACCGTGCGGGCGCCGATGTCGATCCCGCTCGATGCCTCGAGAATTGATCGCGCCCCCACCGTGACCGCGGCGCCGAACCTCACGCCGCCGTGTTCCGATGGCCCGTCGGCCCGGCCCATGGCAATGACCTCGTCGCCCAGGACGACGTCGGGACCGCCTGTCATGTCGGCGTCGAGCTGACAGTCGGAGCCGGCCAGCCAGCCCCGGGGAAGCGGGTGCGCCTCAGCCGTGCGCCTGGCCCGGACGACCTCGATGATGCGGCTGATATCGGGCAACCCGTCATCGAGGACGGTGCGGCGGCGCAGCAGGCGGGCGGGCGCTCCGGCCACGACCGCGTCGTCCGCCACGTCGTCGGTCACATGCGCGCCGGCGGCCACAACAGCACCGCCGCCCACCCGGACACCTGGCTCGATCACGGCCCGGGCCCCGATCCAGGCGCCGGAGCCGATACGGGTCCGGACATCCCCCACGCGTCCGATGCGGGCTTCGGAGGCGATCAGGGAACCGGCTCCGATGTCGGCCGAATCCAGCCGGCACCGGAAGCCGACGAAGGTGCCGTCGCCGAGAACGGATCCGCTCACCGTCGTTCCGGTGCGAATCCAGATGCCGGAACCGACAGCTGTGTCGGGGGCGACGGACGCCCCTGCCTCGACGAGAACTGCGGACATACTCCCCCCTGGGTCTCGGTTCTGATGGAGGATCGGAAGCTCGATCTGCTACTGACTGCTACTTCGAACTTCTACGAATGTTGAGGACCGTAGCGAGCGGCCCCGGGTAGCGCAAGCGTTCGACGACCTACCTGACAGACTCTTTCCTGGCTCACCCTCGACCGCCTGCCGATCGACAGCGGTCGACACAGCCACCCATTGAAGTGCCTCTGACCTGCGCATTTCATCCGTCTGTGAAGAGGAGCGCCGAACCGGTCAAGAGTTCGCCGCCAGCCGGCGACCAACTTTGACGTTGCTTGTCTGACTCAATTTCGTAGTTCTACGATCAGCGAATCCGGTCGAGCGGCGGGCATGCCCCCGCTTCGACTATCCATGTCTCACTACACATGGTGATGACTGCCGGGGTTCGACCGCGTCCTGGACCCCAACACCTCGCGACGACCCGAGCAGGGGGCTCTCCATGCATGTCCTGGTCACCGGCGGAGCCGGATTCATCGGCAGCAACTACGTACGCAGGACACTCGAAAACCACTACGGCACTGGTCACGCCACCGTCACCGTGCTGGACAAGCTCACCTATGCCGGAAACAGGGCGAACCTGGCGCCGTTCGCCGACAACCCGCTCCTGCGGTTCGTACAGGGGGACATCGGCGACGCCCAACTGCTCACCCGCTTGCTGCCTTCCGTCGACGCCGTCGTGAACTTCGCGGCCGAGAGCCATGTGGACCGGTCCATCGACAGTGCCGCCGAGTTCGTCGCCACCAACGTGGCCGGCACACAGACTCTGCTGCAGGCAGCGCTGGACGCGGGAGTCCCCCGCTTCGTCCATGTCTCCACCGACGAGGTCTACGGATCGATCGACACCGGATCCTGGACGGAGGAGTGGCCTCTGGAGCCCAACTCCCCCTATGCGGCGACGAAGGCGGGTGCCGACCTCATGGTGCGCGCCTACGCCCGGACCCACCGGATGAATGTGAGCATCACCCGCTGCAGCAACAACTACGGTCCCTACCAGTTCCCGGAGAAGGTCGTCCCCCTCTTCGTGACCAGCCTCATGCAGGGTGCGACCGTCCCCCTCTACGGAGACGGTCTGAACATCCGGGACTGGCTGCACGTGGACGATCACTGCCGCGGGATTCAGCTGGTCCTCGAACGCGGTGCCCCGGGCGAGATCTACCACATCGGCGGCGGGCAGGAGCTCACCAACCGTGAGCTGACGGAACGGATCCTGCAGGCGTTGGGATCCGACTGGTCCTCCGTGCGCCAGGTCGCCGACCGCAAGGGCCACGACCGCCGCTACTCCCTGGACGACAGCAAGCTCAGAGCGCTCGGCTACCGTCCGGAGGTCCCCTTCGAGGAAGGCCTCGCCACGACGGTGGCCTGGTATCGGGACAACACCGATTGGTGGCAGCCCATCACCGCGGCGGCTGCCTGACCGAAGGGAACTCAACGATGCGCGGCATCATCCTCGCCGGCGGGTCAGGCAGCCGCCTCCGCCCGTTGACCAGCATTCACTCCAAACAGCTCCTGCCCGTCTACGACAAGCCCATGATCTACTACCCGCTCTCGGTCCTGCTCCAGACCGGGATCCGGGAGATCCTCATCATCTCCACCCCGGCGCATCTGGGGATGTACCGCTCTCTGCTCGGAGACGGCAGGCAGTTGGGCATCAGCCTCTCCTACGAGGTTCAGGACGAGCCGAAGGGGCTGGCAGAAGCACTCCTGATCGGACGGGAGTTCGTGGGGTCGGAGCAGGTCTGCCTCATACTCGGCGACAACATCTTCTACGGTCACCGCCTCCCGGACATGCTGCGCGAGGAGGTCGAACGCCTCGACGGGTGCACCCTCTTCGGCTACCCGGTCAGCGATCCCGAGCGGTACGGAGTCGCCTCCGTGGACGCCGAGGGCACGATCTTGACCCTGGAGGAGAAGCCCACCGCTCCGCGGTCCAACCTCGCCGTCACGGGGCTCTACCTCTACGACAACGACGCCCTGGCCCATGCATCCGAGCTCCTGCCCTCCGCCCGCGGCGAGCTGGAGATCACCGATCTCAACCTGAGGTACGTCAAGGAGGGCCGGGCCCGGCTGGTCAACCTGGGCCGGGGATCAGCCTGGTTCGACACGGGCACCCACGACAGCCTGCTGGAGGCTTCGCTCTTCGTCCAGCTGCTGGAGAAGCGCCAGGGCATCCGCATCTCCTGCCTCGAAGAAGTCGCCCACCACATGGGCTACATCGACAACGAGCAACTGAGGGTGCTGGCCAAGGAACTCTCCTCCTCCAACTACGGCCAGTACGTCCTGAGCCTGGCCGGTGCCTAGAGAAGAGCGTGATGCGGATATGAGCCACACCGGTACCGACATCAACAGCGGGCGCTGGTCCAGGCGCCGGCTTCTGACCACAGGCGCCGTGTCCGTGGGAGCCGCCGCACTGCCCGCCGCGGCTGCCGCGGATCCGGGCCCGTTGACGGACACAACACCGGGTGCGGTGTCGGTCGTGCCGGGCGACCCCCGCTACCGGGACCTCGTCACCGGCATGAACCAGCGGTGGACCGGCCGCCCCGAGGAGGTCCGGCTGGCCCGCTCGACCGCCCACGTGGTTGCCGCGGTGCAGGAGGCGGTGACAGCGGGCAAGCGTCTCACGGTCCGCAGCGGCGGGCACTGCTACGAGGACTTCGTCTTCAACAGCGAAACGCAGGTCGTACTCGACATGTCCGGGATGAACGCGGTCGACTACGACCCCGAACGGCGCGCGTTCCGGGTGGAGGCGGGCGCCACCCTCCTCGACGTGTATGAGCGCCTGTACAAGGGCTGGGGCGTCACCGTCCC
Organism: Streptomyces sp. NPDC002889; assembly: GCF_042888425.1. NCBI lineage: Bacteria > Bacillati > Actinomycetota > Actinomycetes > Kitasatosporales > Streptomycetaceae > Streptomyces > Streptomyces sp. NPDC002889. The sequence continues at coordinate 81,617 of NZ_JBIAPT010000006.1, read as the reverse complement.
CGGCGGCATGTGCTACTCCGTCGGCGCGGGTGGCCACATCAGCGGCGGCGGCTGGGGGCTCCTGTGCCGCCGTGACGGCATCAGCGTGGACCACCTCTACGCCGTTGAGGTGGTGGTGGTCGACGCAGAGGGCACGGTGCGCACGGTCGTCGCCACGCGGGAACAGAGCGACCCCAACAGGGAGCTGTGGTGGGCGCACACCGGAGGGGGCGGCGGGAACTTCGGCGTCGTCACTCGGTACTGGTTCCGCTCGCCGCGCTCCTCCGGCGCGGATCCCGCCCAGGCCCTCCCGAAGCCGCCGGGCGAAGTGCTGCTCAGCGCCATCCAGTGGTCGTGGAGCAGGATGACCCAGAGCGCCTTCACCACTCTGGTCGGGAACTACGGTGCCTGGCACGAGGCGCACCGCGCGCCGGGCGGTCCGTACGCCGGTCTGTGCAGTTTCCTGCGGCTGAGCCACCGCTCGAACGGCACCATCGGCCTGGTGACACAGATGGATGCCACCGTGCCCGACGCGGAGCGCCGGCTCGACGAGTTCATCGCGGCAATCACCCAGGGTGTGGACGTCCCGCACGGGCCGCTCACGACGGGGGCCGGCGAGCACGGCCCCATGCCCGAGTTCTTCATACCGCAGCGCTGGCCGTGGCTGCGCGCCACACGCTATCTGGGCACAACCAACCGTCCGCTGGTCGATCCGTCCCTGCGCAGCGACTACAAGTCGGCGTACATGCGCACCAATTTCCCCGACTCCCAGATCTCCGCGTTCTACCGGCACCTGAACCGGGAGGATTTCAGCAACGGCTCCGCGATGGTCGTGCTCAGCTCGTACGGAGGCGAGGTCAACGCGGTGGCCCCCGAGGCGACGGCCACGCCCCACCGGGATTCGGCGTTCAAGCTGCTCTACCAGACCTATTGGTCCGAGCCAGACGACGACGCGGCCAACCTCGACTGGATCCGCAGCTTCTACGAAGACGTCTATGGGGACACCGGCGGTGTACCCGTGGCCAACGGCGTGACCGGCGGCTGTTACGTGAACTACGCGGACATAGACCTGGGAGACGCGCAGCGCAACACCTCCGGAGTGCCGTGGTACACCCTCTACTACGGCGCCAACTACCCCAGGCTGCAGCAGGCCAAGGCGAAGTGGGACCCGCGCGACTTCTTCCGCCACGGACAGTCGATCCGGTTGCCTGGCCATGCGTAGTGAGCTGTCGCGACGAGCGGAAGTCCGCCGTCCGCGCGTGGGCCGGACCTTCCCTGTCCTGGCGATGTGCTGGCTCGTCGTCATGTTCGACGGCATGGACCTCAACCTGTACGGCGCGGTGATGCCGCACATGATGGCTGACAAGGAGCTGGGCCTCACGCCCTCGACGGCAGGCACCATCGGCAGCTGGACCACGCTGGGCATGCTGATCGGTGCACTCGCCGCCGGCAATCTCACCGACTGGGCCGGCCGCCGGCCCGTCGTCATCAGCTGCACTGTGGTGTTCTCCGCGGGTTCGGTGCTGTGCGCCGTCTCCCAGGGAACCGGAGCCTTCGGCTTCGGTCGTTTCATCGCGGGTCTCGGCCTGGGCGGGGTGCTGCCCACCTGTCTGGCCATGGTCATGGAGTTCGCACCGGCCGGACGCGCCGCGTGGACCGCAGGCGCGCTGATGACGTCGTACCACGTGGGCGGCATGCTGGCGACGGGGCTGGGGCTCAGCCTGACGTCCGGAGCTGACTGGAGATGGGTGTTCTGGGCGGGGGTGGTCCCGGCGTTCGTTGCCGTGCCACTGCTCCTACGTCATCTGCCTGAATCCCCGTCCGTGCTCCTGGCCCGAGGCAAACGCGAGCAGGCAGATGAGGTGGCCCGCAGATTCGGGATGGAGCGGCCCGCCATCGACTCGGCCCCGGCATGGGGCGTCCGGGGCCGCTGGGACACTGTGCTGTTGCTGTTCCGCGCAAGCAGCCGCTGGGCCACGCTCCTGCTGTGGGCAGCCTCCTTCTGCGGTCTGCTGCTCGTCTACGGGGTCAGCACCTGGCTTCCGCAGCTCATGCGGGCGGCCGGATACGGGGTGAGCTCCTCGGTGAGCTTTCTCCTCGTGATCAACGCCGGCGGGATTGCGGGCATGTTCCTCGCGGGGAGGGCCGCCACAAGGTTCGGCCCCGTGCGCGTCTGCTCTCTCTGGTTCGTCCTCACCGCTGCGGGCTCCCTTCTGCTGTCTGTCCGGATGCCGTTGATGGCGACGTACGCGGTCGTCGCGCTCACCGGTGTGTGGCTGTTCAGCGCCCAGGTCATGGTCTACGCCGCGGTTTCTGCCCTGTATCCGGCCGGCCGGCGTGCCGCAGGTCTGGGCTGGACAACGGGGGTGGGCCGTCTCGGAGCGGTCGTGGGCCCCATGCTGGGTGGCGCTGTCATGGCCAACGGGGCGCACCAGTGGGGTTTTGCGGCCTTCGCGGTGGCGGGCCTGATCGGCGCCCTGACTATCGCTGCCGTACCGCTGGCGAGTGGCACCCGGGCACGAGGGCCGGACGCGGAAGCGCCGCATCAACCCGAGCTCTCCGCGCCGCCCGCCGCAACCCACCGAGCCCGCTGAACCGACCGTGGGAGCATCATGCCGCTGGGGTACCTGGACTTCCTCGACCAGCCCTTCGGGGACCACCGCGACAGCCCGCCGGAGGCGCCCGGAGCCTCCGTGCCCCGCGACCGTCCCGGTACGGGCAGGGTCAATGGCGGGGACTGCGCAGGGCTCCCGGGCGGAGTTCCTCAGGACCCGGCGAGCACTGTGGGCCGGCTCAGGAGGCTGCTGCGGCAGATCGCCCCTCGCCGTGCACCGTCTTGCAAGTCGCACTCGGAGGACCTGACGGACTTCGTGAGACGACATCGCAGCACAGCGCGAGCACGTCCTCGTGTCCGGAAGTAGCCCTACCTTGCCGCCAGTTGGGGATCATGTGTGGATGGATGCTTTGCAGTCGCATGGTCCGGTCGGGAGTGTCGTGACGCACAACACGTGGACATCACCTCAGCGTACGCGTATCCAGAGTCCGAAGCCGGGGCCTGCCCGCGCCGGGACCAAGCCGCCACAGCCGCACCTCCGCCCCCGCGATCAGTGATCAGTGATCGTGATGCGATGGCGGAGGACGGTCGACAGTCGACGCGCGGCCGGTCTCGGCGCCCGGTGTGAACAGCGAGTGCGTGCTCTCGGCCTTCCCCCCGGGACCGCTCTGACCATCCATGAGTTGTGTGACCGCATCAGCCACACCCGCGGCCGTCCCCTGCAACTGCTCCCCTTCCGCCTTCCGATGGCCAGCCCCCACGGGCTGTGGGTATCCGCGGCAACCCAGGACTACGTCGTCTTCGAAGAGCGATTGGCACCCATCCATCAGCATCAGGTCATTCTCCATGAGATCGGGCACGTGATCTGTGATCACGAGGGCTCGCCTGTCATGACCGCGGAAGCCTCGCGACTCATTCTGCCGTCGCTCGACCCTGCGCTGGTGCGTCGCGTACTCGGACGCGAACACAGCCACTCCGAGGCCGAGATGGAAGCCGAACTCGTCGGCTCGCTCATCGGACGTCAGATCAGCACGTGGACCGCGCGGCCCGACTGGGCGGTACCGCCGCAAGCCCGTGAGCTGGTCGAGCGTCTCACAGCGCTGCAGCCACCTGGCCGGCGAGGAATGAATGAGTAGCCTCCTGTACCCGGTCTCTGCCGTGATCGCGCTGCTCGCCCTGCTGTACAAGGTCCGGATCCTGCGGACCGAACGATCGACGGTACAGCTGGCCCTGGTAGCGCACTTCTTCTTCCTCGTTGTGGTCTTCACCGTTTCCACACCCACGGTCTGGGCATGGACAAGTCGCGCGGTCGGCGTCCCCAACTTCTCCGGACTGCTCACCCAGAGTGGCGTCATCGTCATGTCTGCCTGCCAGCAGCTGGTGTTGCTGCATCTCACCCATGAGCCGGAGACCGCAAGACGCAAGACCGCTCCTCGTCTCATCGCTCTGGGCCTGGTTCTGATCGCGATGGCACTGCTGTTCCGGGAAGCATCATTCCGTGACGAAGCGCCTCGTGATTTCGCCCTCACCCAGGCCACGGACACTCCGATCTACCTTGCGCTCTACCTTCTCGCCTATACGGCCAATCAGGCCGAACTCGGAATGAGTAGCTGGCGCTACTCCAAGATCGCTCCATCGCCCTGGTTGCGCCGCGGACTGCGCCTCGTCGCTCTTTCGCTGCCCCTCACCTTCCTCTATGTCGGGTGCCGCTCGGCCGACATCATCGCCGCTCAACTCGGCTTCACCGGCCGCCCGTGGGAGCCGGCCGCACAGGTAGGGGCGGCCGTCGCCGCCGCGGCACAGACCCTGGGCTGGACGCTGCCGGACTGGGGCCACTACATGACGTCGCTGGCCGGACACATCTACCACAGACGTGCCCACCGCGCGCTGACCCCACTGCACAGACAGGTCACCGCCCAGGTACCGGAGCCAGTCATACCGCTGATCCCCCATATGGATCTGCGTGGACGCCTGTACCGCATGGTGATCGAGATCCGTGATGCCCAGTGGGCGCTTCGCAGTTGGATGGACCCTGCCGTCGCCCACATTGCGCGCGAGCAGGCCGAACAGGCAGGGCTGCTCGGCGATGAGCTCGCAGCTGCAGTCGAGGCCACACAGTTCAGGGCCGCGATCGAAGCAAAGACGCGCGGCATCCCACCCGGGCTGCACGTCGAAACCCCACTGGCCGCGGAGCCCCGTGACCTGGCTGCCGAGATCGTCTATCAGCGGAGACTGGCGCGCGCCATGAGCTCCCCGTTCGTCGCCCGGGTCCTCGCCCACCACGCAGTGGGCGCCAATCGCAAGGAGGACGTATGACATCGCAGAATGCGGCATTGAAACACCCAGAACCGTTCGATGAGACATTCCGCGCCAACCCCTATGCGGTCTACGCACATCTGCGCGAGGCGGGGCCGGTCCACCAAGTCGCGCTGCCCGACGGATCACTCGCCTGGATCGTCACCCGGGAGGCCGATGTACGAACAGGTCTCATTGATCCCCGACTCTCCGTCAGCAAGGTGCACGCGCGCACCGGCTACAAGGGCTTCTCCCTGCCACCGGCTCTGGACGCCAACCTCCTGAACATCGAGGCGGGTGACCACCTGCGGCTGAGGCGCCTGGTCTCCAGTGGATTCACAGCCCGGCGCGTCGCGAGCCTGCGCCCCCAGATCCAGGCGGCGGCCGACGGTCTGGCCGACCGCCTCGCCCGACGCATCGCGTCCCAAGGCCACGCCGACCTCGTGGCCGAGTATGCCAACCCTCTGCCTCTCGTGGTCATCGGCGAACTGCTCGGAGTACCCGAAGCCGACAGGCAGCCGTTCTCCGCCTGGGTCGGCGCGATGATCGCGCCGAAAACCCCCCAGGACGTCGCTGCTGCCATCGGCAGAATCCACAACTTCCTCATAGACCTGGTCGCCGATCGCCGTGCCCGCCCGGGCGATGACCTTCTCTCGGACCTGATCGCCGCGCGCGACGTGGACGACCGCCTCACCGAGGACGAACTCGTCTCGCTCGCCTTCCTCATCCTCATGGCAGGGAGTGAGAACGCCCAGCACCTGATCAGCGGCGGCTTGCTGACACTGCTGGACCACCCGGATCAGCTCGCGGCGATCCGCGACGACTGGTCGTTGCTCCCCGAGGCCGTCGAGGAACTCCTGCGCTACGCCCTGCCCAACCAGATGGCCATCCGCCGTTTCCCCACCGAGCAGATGGAGATCGGCGGAATCCGGATTCCTGCAGGCGACACCGTGCTCCTCTGTCTGGCTTCCGCGAACCGGGATCCCGAGCGGTACCCCGATCCCGACAGATTCGACATCCGGCGAGAAGACAAGGCACATCTCGCTCTTGGCCACGGACTCCACTACTGCCTGGGAGCTCCGCTGGCCCGCGTGGAGATCGCTCTCGCGTTCAGCACGCTGCTGACCCGCCTCCCGGACCTCCGGCTGGCCGTCCCTGCCGAACGGCTTCGGTGGAACACCTCCTTCCGATCCCACGCACTGAGAGAGCTGCCGATCACCGCGAGCCCCTGACCTGCCGGCACTCCGGCGATTCGTCCGGCGCAGGGTGATCCAACCGTCCGGGATCCAGCCATTTCACGTGTCCGTCCCGGCAGGCTCCGAGGCCGGGACCACCCAGGTGGCCTACTCTGCGCGACTTGACCGTACGGCAGCCATCACGCCGACGCAGTTCACGCGGTCCGACGCCGAAGGAGAGGCACATGGACGGTGACGAGCCGGACTTCCCTGTGAAGCGGGTGTGATGTCACGGCGGGCCGGAAGTGACTCTGCCGGTCAGGTCCCCTGAGCGGAGCGAGGAGGGCAGCGCGATCACGTCCGCGGGACGCCCCGTCGAGGAAGCCGCTCTGACTCCGACAGGAGGGCCAAGCCGCCCCTCCGCGCCAGGCGCAACCGGCGCGGAGGGGCCCCAGGGCGCGCGTCGGAGACAGGGGTCAGGCGTCCGAGTCCGCGCGTACGAGCACACACGTGTCCACCATCCACGCCCCAGTGAATCGGAACTACTTCAACATGCGTGTGTGGAAGCCGGCTCTTGCCCGGGCCGGTGTCATCCCCGAACGAGAGGTGGGGGAGAAGCGCTTCGTCTCGTCCCGCGAGCACGGCATGCATGCGCTTCGGCACTTACGCGTCGGTCCTTCTGGACGCCGGCGAAAACATCAAGGCCCTCGCGGAGTACCTCGGCCATGGCGACCCCGGCTTCACCCTGCGCACCTACACGCACCTCATGCCGAACAGCCAGGCGCGAGCGCGTAAGGCCGTCAACCGTGTCTTTCGCAACGGCGATGACACGGTTGACGGCCCACACACGGCCCAGGCCGGAGAAAAGGTCTCCTGACCTGGGGATACATTAGATGTCGCGGAAGATCTCGATCTGCGCGCCCACCGAATTCAGCCGCTCCGCCAGATCCTCGTAGCCCCGGTTGATCACATACACGTTCCGCAGCACCGAGGTGCCCTCCGCGGCCATCATCGCCAGCAGCACCACCACCGCCGGTCGCAGCGCCGGCGGGCACATCATCTCGGCAGCGCGCCAGCGGGTCGGGCCCTCGACCAGGACGCGGTGCGGGTCCAGCAGTTGGAGGCGGCCGCCAAGGCGGTTGAGGTCCGTCAGATAGATCGCCCGGTTGTCGTAGACCCAGTCGTGGATCAGCGTCTTGCCCTGGGCGACGGCCGCGATCGCCGCGAAGAACGGCACATTGTCGATGTTCAGCCCGGGGAACGGCATCGGGTGGATCTTGTCGATCGGTGCCTCGAGTTTGGAGGGCCGTACGGTCAGGTCGATCAGACGGGTCCGGCCGTTGTCCGCCGCGTACTCGCCGGAGCGGTCGTGGTCCAGGCCCATCTCCTCCAGGACCGCCAGCTCGATCTCCAGGAACTCGATGGGCACCCGGCGGATGGTCAGCTCCGACTCGGTGACGACGGCGGCGGCGAGCAGGCTCATCGCCTCGACCGGGTCCTCGGAGGGGGAGTAGTCGACATCCACGTCGATGTTCGGCATGCCGTGCACGGTGAGCGTCGTGGTCCCCACGCCCTCGACCTTGACGCCCAGTGCCTCCAGGAAGAAGCACAGGTCCTGGACCATGTAGTTGGAGGAGGCGTTGCGGATGACGGTCACGCCGTCGTACCGGGCGGCGGCCAGCAGGGCGTTCTCGGTCACCGTGTCGCCGCGCTCGGTCAGCACGATCGGCCGGTCGGGGGAGGTCGTACGGTCCACCCGGGCGTGGTAGATGCCCTCGGTCGCGGTGATGTCCAGGCCGAAGCGGCGCAGCGCGATCATGTGCGGCTCTATGGTCCGGGTGCCGAGGTCGCAGCCGCCCGCGTAGGGCAGCCGGAAGTTGTCCATCCGGTGCAGCAGGGGGCCGAGGAACATGATGATCGACCGCGTCCGGCGCGCGGCCGCCACATCCATCGCGTCCATGTCGATCTCGGCAGGCGGCACGATCTCCAGGTCCACGCCCTCGTTGATCCAGCGGGTGCGCACGCCGATGGAGCTGAGCACCTCGAGTAGACGGTAGACCTCTTCGATCCGGGCGACCCGGCGCAGCACGGTGCGGCCCTTGTTGAGCAGTGAGCCGCACAGCAGCGCGACACAGGCGTTCTTGCTCGTCTTGACGTCGATGGCACCGGACAGCCGGCGGCCGCCGACCACCCGCAGATGCATGGGACCCGCGTAGCCGAGCGAGACGATCTCGCTGTCGAGCGCCTCCCCGATGCGCGCGATCATCTCAAGGCTGATGTTCTGGTTGCCGCGCTCCACGCGATTGACGGCACTCTGGCTGGTGCCGAGCGCGTCGGCAAGTTGCGTCTGTGTCATGCCGCGATGCTGGCGTGCGTCACGGATGAGCTTGCCGATGCGGGCGAGGTAATCGTCAACCATGCCTCGGAGGCTATCTCAGATATGAGATGTACTCCTGTCGGGGTAGGCCATCAGGGTGACAAACCGTGGGCGGTGGCGTGCCGCGGTTCATACAGGGGCAGTTCGGCTCCGCTCGGCATCCGTACAGAGGCCAGAACGCCCCAGCCCTGATCGCTCGGCGCCTGCGAGATCTCCACACCGCGATCGGTGAGTCGGGACAGGGTGCCCTCCAGGTCGTCGCACATCAGATAGAACTCCTGTTTCGCATCGCCGCTCGTCGGGTGCACCGCGATCTCCGCGGGCGGCAGTTTGAAGATGAGCCAGCCCTGCCCTGCGTCGACGTGGGCGAACCCGAGAACGTCCTTGACGAACGCCCGGTCCGCGTCGGCGTCGTTCGTGTAGAGGATCACGTGCGCACCGCTGAACATGCTTCGATGCTCGGCCCGCTGTGTGTCCGCGGCAACCGAAGCGCCGCCGGATGGTGGGAGCGGTGCGCCTTCGGTGTGCTCCTTGCGGGGGTCTGCCCGGGCGTCATGGTGTGGCGTCCCTCCTGTCCGTGGGCGTCGATTCCGGCGACCGCAGTCTCACCTGTGGCGGCAGTCACGGACGGGCCGATCGATGGCGCCCCATGTGACGGCCTCGGTGAACGCAGTGGGGCAGGGACGCGTAGGACACGGAGTACGTGTTCGTCCATCGGCTCGGCCCGGATGGCTCTGCCTCGGATCTCTCGGGCGAGCGTGCCGTCGACCAGGCGGACGGCGGGAGCCGTGACGGGTCGGTGGGATGGGACGGGACAAGGCCCGTCCGGGCATGACCCCGCAGCGGTCATGTACTAGAGTTATCTCGACATCGAGATATCTGCCGAAGGCGTACCGCAGCCGCCAATCGATAAGGGTTACCTAACTAAGCCTTACCTTAGCGGATCGGCGAGCAGCCGGGGCGGCAGCATTGAGGTAGTACGCGCATATTGATGAAGGAGACTGTCGTGTCGGCGAACAGCTTCGACGCCCGCAGCACGCTGCGCGTGGGCGACGAGTCTTACGAGATCTTCAGGCTGGACAAGGTCGAGGGCTCCGCGCGCCTGCCTTACAGCCTGAAGGTGCTGCTGGAGAACCTGCTCCGCACCGAGGACGGCGCGAATATCACCGCCGACCACATCCGGGCGCTCGGCACCTGGGACTCCCAGGCGCAGCCCAGCCAGGAGATCCAGTTCACGCCGGCCCGCGTGATCATGCAGGACTTCACCGGCGTGCCCTGTGTCGTGGACCTCGCGACCATGCGTGAGGCTGTCAAGGAGCTCGGCGGAGACCCGGCGAAGATCAACCCGCTGGCCCCGGCCGAGCTGGTCATCGACCACTCCGTCATCGCCGACAAGTTCGGCACCAACGACGCCTTCGCCCAGAACGTGGAGCTGGAGTACGGCCGCAACAAGGAGCGCTACCAGTTCCTGCGCTGGGGCCAGACCGCCTTCGACGAGTTCAAGGTCGTCCCGCCCGGCACCGGCATCGTCCACCAGGTGAACATCGAGCACCTGGCCCGCACCGTGATGGTGCGGAACGGCCAGGCATACCCCGACACCCTCGTCGGCACCGACTCGCACACCACCATGGTCAACGGCCTCGGTGTGCTCGGCTGGGGCGTCGGCGGCATCGAGGCCGAGGCCGCGATGCTCGGCCAGCCGGTCTCCATGCTCATCCCGCGCGTCGTCGGCTTCAAGCTGACCGGCGAGCTGCCCGCCGGCACCACCGCCACCGACCTCGTCCTCACGATCACCGAGATGCTGCGCAAGCACGGCGTCGTCGGCAAGTTCGTCGAGTTCTACGGTGAGGGCGTCGCCGCCACCTCGCTCGCCAACCGCGCCACCATCGGCAACATGTCGCCGGAGTTCGGCTCCACCGCCGCGATCTTCCCGATCGACGACGAGACCCTGAAGTACCTGAAGCTGACCGGCCGCAGCGAGCAGCAGGTCGCCCTCGTCGAGGCGTACGCCAAGGAGCAGGGCCTCTGGCTGGACCCGGCCGCCGAGCCCGACTTCTCCGAGAAGCTGGAGCTCGACCTCTCCACGGTCGTCCCCTCCATCGCCGGCCCGAAGCGCCCGCAGGACCGCATCGTCCTCGCCAACGCCGCCGAGCAGTTCACGCAGGACGTGCGCAACTACGTCGACGAGGACGACGAGGCGGGCAAGGAGTCCTTCCCGGCCTCCGACGCCCCGGCCGAGCACAACGGCGTCCCGACCCGCCCGACGCTGGTCACCGCCCCCGACGGCTCGACGTACGAGATCGACCACGGCGCTGTCACCGTCGCCGCGATCACCTCCTGCACCAACACCTCGAACCCGTATGTCATGGTCGCCGCCGCGCTCGTCGCGAAGAAGGCCGTGGAGAAGGGCCTGACCCGCAAGCCGTGGGTGAAGACGACCCTCGCCCCGGGCTCCAAGGTCGTCACCGACTACTTCGACAAGGCGGGTCTGACCCCCTACCTCGACAAGGTCGGCTTCAACCTCGTCGGCTACGGCTGCACCACCTGCATCGGCAACTCCGGCCCGCTGCCGGACGAGGTCTCCAAGGCCGTCAACGACCACGACCTGGCCGTCACCTCGGTCCTCTCGGGCAACCGCAACTTCGAGGGCCGGATCAACCCCGACGTCAAGATGAACTACCTGGCATCCCCGCCGCTGGTCGTCGCGTACGCCATCGCTGGCTCGATGAAGGTGGACATCACCAAGGACGCGCTGGGCATCGACCAGGACGGCAAGCCGGTCTACCTGCAGGACATCTGGCCGACCGAGGCCGAGGTCAACGACGTCGTGGCCAACGCCATCGGCGAGGACATGTTCAACAAGTCCTACCAGGACGTCTTCGCGGGCGACGCGCAGTGGCAGGCGCTGCCGATCCCGACCGGCAACACCTTCGAGTGGGACCCGCAGTCCACCTACGTCCGCAAGCCCCCGTACTTCGAGGGCATGACGATGGAGACCACCCCGGTCTCGGACATCGGTGGCGCCCGGGTGCTGGCCAAGCTGGGCGACTCGGTCACCACCGACCACATCTCACCGGCCGGTGCGATCAAGGCCGACACCCCGGCCGGCAAGTACCTCACGGAGCACGGCGTCGAGCGTCGCGACTTCAACAGCTACGGCTCGCGCCGAGGCAACCACGAGGTGATGATCCGCGGCACCTTCGCCAACATCCGTCTGCGCAACCAGATCGCGCCGGGCACCGAGGGCGGCTACACCCGCGACTTCACGGTCGAGGGCGGCCCGGTCTCCTTCATCTACGACGCCTCGCAGAACTACCAGGCCGCCGGCATCCCCCTGGTGATCCTCGCGGGCAAGGAGTACGGCTCGGGCTCGTCCCGCGACTGGGCCGCCAAGGGCACGGCGCTGCTCGGCGTCAAGGCCGTCATCGCCGAGTCGTACGAGCGCATCCACCGCTCGAACCTCATCGGCATGGGCGTCCTGCCGCTGCAGTTCCCGGAGGGCGCGTCCGCCGGCACCCTCGGCCTGACCGGTGAGGAGACCTTCTCCTTCACCGGCGTCACCGAGCTGAACGACGGCACCACGCCGCGCACGGTCAAGGTCACCACCGACACCGGTGTGGAGTTCGACGCGGTCGTCCGCATCGACACCCCCGGTGAGGCGGACTACTACCGCAACGGCGGCATCATGCAGTACGTGCTGCGGAACCTGATCCGCGGCTAGTCGCACGCCGAAGGGCCGCACCCCGTCCAGGACGGGGTGCGGCCCTTCGCCATTGGTCCGGGCCGAGACGGGGCAGCAGGGCAGTCCCGGGAGACGAGCGGGGAGTGGAATGCGCTACATCATCATCGGGGCGGGTGCGGTCGGCGGCTCGATCGGAGGGCGGCTGCACGAGAGCGGACACGACGTCGTCCTTGTCGCCCGCGGGGCGCACTACGACGCACTGCGGGCCCACGGCCTTCGACTGAGGGTCCCCACCGGGACGCTCACACTGGCCGTACCCGTCGTGGACCGGCCCGAGGACGTCGAGCTGCAGGGCGGCGACACACTCGTGCTCGCCGTCAAGACCCAGGACAGCACAGCCGCACTGGACGCCTGGTCCTCACGTCCGGTGACCGGCGGCGGCACGGCGGGCGAGCGGCTCCCACTGGTCTGTGCCCAGAACGGGGTGGAGAACGAGCGCCTCGCGCTACGTCGCTTCCGCCGGGTGTACGGCATGTGCGTGGTTCTGCCGAGCACCCATGTCACGCCGGGCGAGGTCATCGCGCCCTGCGGTCCGCGCACCGGTGCCCTCGTCCTCGGCCGCTGCCCGGAGGGCGTGGACGACACCGGCCGGCAGATCGCCGCCGACCTGGAGAAATCCAGCTTCCTGGCCCCGGTCGTGCCGGATGTGATGCGCTGGAAGTACGGCAAGCTCCTCGGCAATCTCGCGAACGCGGTCGACGCTGTGTGCGGCGAAGAGCCGGGCCCCGCGGCGCAGGACCTGGTCACCAGGGCGAGGGCGGAGGGTGTCGCCGCCCTGGAGGCCGCCGGCATCCCGTACACGAGGGGCGCCGTGTTCGCCGAACTGCGCACCGGCGCGGTCGAAGTCCAGCCGACGGACGGCGAGCGCGGGCTGGGCTCGTCGTGGCAGAGCGTGGTCCGGGGCACGGGATCGATCGAAACCGACTACCTGAACGGCGAGATCGCACTTCTGGGACGGCAGTACGGGGTGGCGACGCCGGTCAACGAGGTGCTGCAGCGAACCGCGAGCGAGAGCGCGCGCGAACGGCGTGAGCCGGGCCGGATCACCGCCGCCCAACTCGTCGCACTCGCCGACACGCCCGCGTCCGCCGCTGCGGGCTGAACGCGAAGGCGGGGGGCCCGTCCTGCGGCCCTCCCGCCTTCGGCTGATGGGGAGCTGCTCAGGAGAGCAGCTCCACCTCCGCCAGTGTCGACTCACCGGTGCTCACCAGCCGGTAGTGCTGGTACGTCCCCGGCTTGTCCACGGTGAACACCCGGGTCTGCCGGTCCCAGGCGAACGACTCGCCCGACCGCTTGTCCAGGTCCGTCCACGACTGCCCGTCCACGGAGCCCTGCAGCACCCAGCCGGCCGGGGCCTTGTCGCCCGCCGACGAGGTGAGCGTGTACTGCACCGCCCGAGTCGCCGACGCCACCGGCAGCTCCACCGATCCGAACGCGGCGGATGTGCCGGAGGAGTTGTCGAACAGCGGTCCGCCGGCCGTGGTCGCGTCGTGCCGCGGGGCGGGTGCCTTGTCGTCCTGGGTGATGGAGACCGGGGCGGCGTGCTTGCCCGTGCCCCATGCGGACGGCTTCGGTCCCATGGCGAAGTCCAGCGTGCCGCCCCTGGCGATCAGGCTGTGCGGCAGTGCCGTGGACTTCCACGCCTTGCCGTTGACCTTCAGGCCCTGCACGTAGATGTTCCTCGTGCTGTTCCTCGGGGCCTTGACCACCAGATCCCGGCCGTTGTCCAGGTGCACGGTCGCCTTGGTGAACAGCGGCGAGCCGATCGCGTACTCCCCGCTGCCCATCACCAGCGGGTAGAAGCCGAGCGCGGAGAAGAGGTACCAGGCCGACTGCTCGCCGTTGTCCTCGTCGCCGTGGTAGCCCTGGCCGATCTCGCTGCCGGTGTAGAGGCGGGAGAGCACCTCGCGCACCTTCTCCTGCGTCTTCCACGGCTGCGACGCCGCGTTGTACATGTAGGTGACGTGATGGGCGACCTGGTTGGAGTGCCCGTACATGCCCATCCGTACATCGCGCGCCTCGGTCATCTCATGGATGACGGAGCCGTACGAGCCGACGAACTCCGGGGAGGCCGTCTCGGGCGTGGAGAAGTAGGTGTCGAGCTTCTCGCCGAGACCGGAGCGGCCGCCGTACAGATTCGCCAGACCGTGGCTGTCCTGCGGAGCGGTGAAGGCGTATCCCCAGCCGTTGGTCTCGGTGTAGTCGTAACCCCACACCCGCGGGTCGAACTTGCCGCTCTCGACGCGCCAGTCGCCCTTGAGGTTGCGGCCCTGGAAGAAGCCGGCCTTCGTGTCGAAGAGGGTGACGTAGTTACGGGCCCGGTCGAGGAAGTACCGCGACTCCTCCTTGTAGCGGTCCTTCCCGGTCTTCGCGTAGAGCGCCTGGCCCATCTTTGCCAGCCCGTAGTCGTTGAGGTAACCCTCCAGCGACCAGGACAGACCCTCGTGCGTCTCGGTGGAGGCGTAGCCGAGGAACGGAGAGGTCTCCATGCCCTTGCGGCCGACGCCCGGGGACGGGGGCACCACGGTCGCGTTCTTCAGCGCCGCCTCGTATGCCGCCTCGGCGTCGAACTTCACTCCCTTGACGTACGCGTCGGCGAAGGCCACGTCCGAGCTGGTACCGGTCATCAGATCGGCATAGCCGGGCGAGGACCAGCGCGAGATCCAGCCGCCGTCCTTGTACTGCTGGACGAAGCCGTCCACCAGCTCGCCCGCCTTCTTCGGAGTGAGGAAGGAGTACGCGGGCCAGGTCGTGCGGTACGTGTCCCAGAAGCCGTTGTTGACGTACACCTTGCCGTCGACGATCTTCGCACCGGTACGGGTCGGGGTGTCGGGACCGGTCATCGGCGAGAACGGGCTCGCGTACTGGTGCTTCGGGCTTGCCTTGGTGCCGGTGTTCTCGAAGCCGGAGTTCGGGTACAGGTACAGCCGGTACAGGCTGGAGTAGAGGGTGGTGAGCTGGTCGCGGGTCGCGCCCTCGACCTCCACCTTGCCCAGCAGACCGTCCCAGGCCTCCTGCGCCTTGCCGCGCACCCGCTCGAAGCGGGTGCCCGCCGGGATCTCGTCGGCCAGGTTCTTCTTCGCCTGGTCGACGCCGATGAGCGAGGTGGCGATACGCAGATTGACGGTGCGGTCCTCGCCCGCGTCGAAGCGGAGCCGGCCGGTGACGCCTTCGGACGCCGAGTCGGTCACCGGCGCGTCGAAGACGCCGTACACGAACAGCCGGGTGGCGCCCGTGGACAGACCGCTCTTGACGTCCGAGAAGGCGGTGAAGGAGCGGGTGTCCGGGTCGAGGGTGAGCCCGGCCTCCTTCGTGACGTTGTCGAGGATGACGCTCGCGTCGCCCGCGGGATAGGTGAAGCGCATCATCGCCGCGTGGTCGGCCGGAGCCATCTCGGCCTCGACCCCGTTCTCGAACGACACGCCGTAGTAGTGCGGGCGGGCCGTCTCGTTCTCGTGGCGGAAGGTCAGCGCCCGGGCCGTGCGCGAGGTGTCCACCGCTCCGGCCGCCGCGGACGGCATCACCTGGAAGGTCTGCCGGTCCCCCATCCAGGGGCTCGGCTCATGGCTGGTGCTGAAGGCCTGCACGGTCGGCAGATTGTCCGCGTTGTTGCCGCGGGAGTACTCGTACAGCCAGCTGCGTGACCCGGCATTGGTCACCGGCGTCCAGAAGTTGAAGCCGTGCGGGACGGCGGTGGCGGGGAAGTTGTTGCCGCGGGAGAACGAACCGCTGGAGTTGGTGCCACGGGTCGTCGAGGCGTAGTCCGAGAGGTGGGCGAGCCGCTTCTCGGGAGCCTTGGGCGCGAGGGTGATGTCGTCGACCCAGCCCTGGAACTTCGCCGGGCCCTTGGGGGAGTCGTACGCCACCAGCACCCGGTCGACGGTCTTGCCGGCGGCGACCGTGCCGATGCCGGACGCGACGCTGTTCCACTGGTTGACGTACAACCGCTTCGCGGCGCCCTGTCCGGTGGGGGTCAGCAGGCCGCCGTGCGAGTCGACCGCGCGAAGATCACTCAGATAGGTGCCGTCGGTGAAGGCGAGGTCCACCGACACGTTGGTGGCCGGGTAGTTCAGATCGGTTTCGGCCATGGAGGGGAAGATCTTGTACGACAGTTCGGTGTCGCGGCGCACCGTGACATCGATGTCGAAGATCTTGTTGTACGAATATGCCCGGCCGTCCGCCTTGTGGGTGCCGGCGTACTTCAGCGCCCGCGTGCCGGTGAACCCGGCATTGGCCTTGGCGGTGGGGGAGCCGCCGGGGCCGCGGTCGACCTGGCTGCGCATGTCGTCGGGGACCGGGGTGCTGGTGTCGCCGTTGGAGAACTGGACGTCGGCCAACTGGGTGGCGTCGGACGCCCCGTTGTTCCTGGTGATCTCCAGCCGGTAGTGCCCGTACGCACTCACCTCCGAGGGAGCGCCGATCTCGAAGGTCCTGGTCTGGAAGCGCTCGCTGAACGACTCGCCCTCGCGCGAGTCCAGGACCACCCACTCCTTGCCGTCGACCGAGCCCTTGAGTGTCCAGTCCTTCGGGTCACGCGAGGGGAAGTCGTTGGCGGACGTGAGGGCGTAGGTGGCGACCTTGACCGGATTGTCGGTGTCGAACTCGATCCAGGCGGTGGACCGGAAGCCCAGCCATTTGCTGCTCGGCAGCAGATCGACCAGGTTCTCCTTGGTCTCGCCCGCGCCGGTGTTCTCGTCACTGGCGCGCAGCTCGACCACCTTGTCGGTGACATTGCCCGGTATTCCGCTGGAGAAGCCGCCGTCGACACCCGATGAGCGCTTCTTTCCGTCAGCGTCCACTTCTACGGTATTGCGCCATTCCGGTGGGGATTCATCCGCTTCGAAGGATGACCTGAATTCCGGGTCGGCGGCCGGGTATTGTCCGGGCTGCGCCGGCAGGGCGACGGCGGCCGAAGATGTCGTCAGGACGAGCAGCGAAGCGGTCACCGCCAAGGCGACCGCGTGAATGCTTTTCTGCCGGGGTCTGGGTCTGGGCTGCATCCCGGTCTTTCCTCCAGGGAGAGTCGCTTGGACAACGTTGTCAAGCGCTGAGCGCAGCCACCAGTAGGGGGGTAAGTGCCGTACGGTGTCAAGGGTGTTGCAGATGTGAGTCGGTCCGATGAGGCCGTTCCGCGGAGAATGCAGTGGTCGTCACAGTGGACAGAGTGCTCAGGTGTCCGAGAGGTCTCAACTCGGGAAAGACTGCTGCCCAACCTTGTTTTCGATCTTGCCCAGTTGACGTGAAGTGGACTATACCTGTCGGCGTCCGGATAGCTGTTCCCTATGGCAGCGGACCCACGGGGGCGGGGGATGGCGGACGGGCGCGGCCCGCGCGGCGCCGTCCGCGGAATTCCCCGTTCCGGCTGGCCGTGCACGACCCGAGCTTCACTGTGTTTCCCCCCGGGAAGGCACAGCAACTGACCGCGGTGGCGGGGCCCTTCGCCTGAGGCGAGAAGGACGGGCGACCGGTACACCGCCTGAGTCCTGGAGAAGGCGAGGACTTGAGCATGGGATCCACCTCCGCCCACGACAACAATGAGGGTCTCAACCGTCGAGACCTGATCAAGCGGTCTGCCGCACTCGGCCTGATCGCCGTTCCGACCATGAGCTTTTTGTCCGCCTGTGCGAGCAGTGGCGGCGGCAAGGGCGGAGAGAAGGAAAAGGGTGAGGTGACGAAGAACAACCCGTTCGGCGTCACCAAGGGCGGGACGCTCGATGTCGTCATCTTCAAGGGCGGCTTCGGCGACCAGTACGCCATTGAGTGGGAGAAGCTCTACAAGGCCAAGTGGGGTCCACAGATCAGCCACTTGGGTACTCAGGAAATCACCGGAAAACTCCAGCCCCGATTCAACGCGGGCAACCCGCCGGACGTGATCGACAACTCCGGTGCCCAGCAGATCAAGCTGGACGTGCTGCACAAGAACGGACAGCTCGCCGACCTCACGGAGCTTCTCGAGTCCCCCTCCATCGACGACCCGAGCAAGAAGATCAAGGACGTCCTGATCCCGGGCACCGCGGACAAGGGCTTCATCGGCGGCAAGATGCACGCCCTGCAGTACGTGTACACCGTCTGGGGTGTCTGGTACTCGGGCAAGCTCTTCGCGGACAAGGGCTGGGAGGTCCCGAAGACCTGGGACGCCTTCCTGAAGATCATGCAGGATGCCAAGAAGGACGGCATCGGCGGCCTCGCCCACCAGGGCAAGCACCCCTACTACATCAACGTCATGATCATGGACCTGATCGCCAAGACCGGTGGTCTGGACGCGATGAAGGCGATCGACAACCTCGACCCCAAGGCGTTCGTCGGCAGCGACGCGGCCAAGCAGTCCATCGAGGCGATCTACGAGATCGTCGACAAGGGCCTGCTCATGCCGGGAACCAACGCCCTGGACCACATCGAGTCGCAGACCGCGTGGAACAAGGGCAAGGCGGTCTTCATCCCCTCCGGCTCATGGCTGGAGAACGAGCAGCTCAAGCAGACCCCGGCGGACTTCGACATGAAGTTCCTGCCGATGCCGCTGCTGCCGGACAGCAAGCTGCCGTTCGAGGCGATCCGGGCCGGCGCGGGTGAGCCGTTCATCGTTCCGGAGAAGGCCAAGAACAAGGCCGGCGGCCTGGAGTTCCTGCGCATGATGATCTCGAAGGAGTGGTCGACGAAGTTCGCCCAGGAGGCCAACTCGCTGACGATCGTGCAGGACGGCGTGGACAAGGGCGTCACCTTGCGCCCCGGCACCAAGTCGGCCGTCGAAGCAGTGGACGCCTGCCCCGTCGAGCAGCGCTTCGACTATTTCTACACCACGTGGTACAGCGAGATGGACGAGACCATCCGCACGGCGTCCGCCGAGCTCATGGCCAAGCGCATCCCCCCGAACGAATGGCTCAAGCGGGCGCAGGCCGCGGTCGACAAGGCGGCCAAGGACCCCGCCAGCAAGAACAACAAGCGTCCGTAGCCGCCGGGAGAGCAGAGGCAGGGTGCCATGCAACAGGGAAAGTACCGGTTCGTCACCGGATTTCTGATCGTTCCGGTCGTGCTGTACGCGGTCTTCATGATCTGGCCGTACCTTCAGACCTTCGGATACTCCTTCACCAACTGGCAGGGCCAGTCGCAGGAGATGAGTTTCGTCGGACTGGACAACTACAAGGCGTTGTTCTCCGACGACGTATTCCTGAAGGCCCTGTGGCACAACATCCTGCTTCTGTTCCTCCTCCCGATCGCCACCATCCTGCTCGCCCTCTTTTTCGCCTTCATGGTGAACGTGGGCGGGCGGGGCGGCGCCGGAGGAATCCGCGGTGTGCGCGGCTCCGGCACTTACAAGATCCTTTTCTTCGTCCCGCATGTGCTGTCGATCGCCATCCTCGCCGTGCTCTGGCGGGCGATCTACCGCGGTGATGTCGCCGGTCTGATCAACGGCGTATTCATCGAACTCGGGCTGTCCGATCCGGCCCACCCGATCGAATGGCTCAACGACCCCGACCTTGTGCTGTGGTGCGTCGCCTTCGTACTGCTGTGGTGGGGCGTCGGTTTCTATCTCGTGCTGTTCTCCGCCGCGATGCAGTCGGTTCCGAAGGAGATCTACGAAGCCGCCCTGCTCGACGGTGCGAGCCGCGTCCAGTCCTTCTTCAAGGTGACGCTTCCGCTGCTGTGGGACACCGTGCAGACGGCGTGGGTCTATCTCGCGATTCTGGCCATGGACTGCTTCGCGCTGATCTCCGTGATGACACCGGGCAACAGCTTCGGCGGCGGCCCCGACCACAACAGCGAGGTCATGGCGACCTATCTGATGCGTAACTTCCTCTCCTTCGGGAAGAGCGGCTACGCCTGCGCGATGGGCGTCGTGATCCTGCTGCTCACGCTGATCCTGTCCCTCGTCACGCTGCGGATCAGCCGCCGCGAGCGCATCGAATACTGAGCGGGGAAGCACGCCATGTCGAACACTCGGATGATTCCCGAAGTCGAGAAGGACGCCGTTCCTGCCCCGCGTGTGACGAAGAACGACGGGGGCCGCTCCCGCGGAGCCGGAGGCGACGGCGAGGGCAAGATTCTCGATGTCTTCTCCCACGGCTTCCTGCTGCTGTGGGCCGTGATGATCGTCCTGCCGCTCATCTGGCTCCTCCTCGGTTCGTTCAAGACCGACTCGGAGATCGGCGCGAGCGCCTGGTCGTGGCCTTCGAACTGGAACCTCGACGCGTTCGGCCGGGCCTGGGAGAAAGGGATCGGCGACTACTTCGCCAACACCCTGATCGTGCTGGGCTTCTCGATCCCGCTGACCATGCTGCTCGGCGCGATGGCGGCGTACGTGCTGGCCCGCTACGAGTTCCCGGGCAACCGCTTCTTCTACTACTTCTTCGTCGCCGGCGCGATGTTCCCGGTGTACCTGGGCCTTGTGCCCCTGTACTTCCTGGTCGACATGCTCGGCATGCTGAACACGTACCAGGGCCTGATCCTGGTGTACGTCGCGTACTCGCTGCCGTTCACCGTCTTCTTCATGCACGCGTTCTTCCGTACGCTGCCGACCGCCATCCACGAGGCCGCGGTCATCGACGGCGCGTCGCACACCCGGATCTTCTTCCAGGTGATGGTGCCCATGGCCAAGCCGGGCCTGCTCAGCGTCGGCATCTTCAATGTGCTGGGCCAGTGGAACCAGTACATCCTCCCGATGACCCTGATGCAGCAGCAGAGCGGCTTCGACAAGGACCGCTCGGTCCTGACCCAGGGTCTGGTGCTGCTGAACCAGCAGCAGGGCTACGAGGGCGACCTGCCGGTGATCTTCGCCGGGATGACGATCGCCATGCTTCCGGTGATTGTCGTCTATCTCTCCTTCCAGCGGCAGGTCCAGTCGGGCCTCACCGCGGGAACGCTCAAGTAACGGTCCGAGGCCCCCAGGCACCGCACCCAGCCCCGGCCGGGCCCCGTTCGACGCCTGTCGAACGGGGCCCGGCCGCCGTTGTCGCCCCGCTCAAGGTCTTGACGGGATAAGCCCCGAAGAGTTGAGCTTAGAGTTCACAAGTTGGAGAAACGTCGGGGTTCCGTTGCGGTGACCCCGACCGGGGGCGGTCGTCGTGCCGCCCACCGGGGGCAGGAGTGGATGAGTCGATGGAGACTCCGGGGTCGCAGACATCTCTGCACCGGGCCAACCTCGAGCGGGTCGTGCGCGCGGTGCGTATGGCCGGCTCGCTCACGCAGGCGGAGATCGCGAGGAGTACCGGCCTCTCCGCGGCCACCGTCTCCAACATTGTTCGTGAGCTGAAGGACGGCGGCACGGTCGAGGTGGTGCCCACCTCCGCGGGCGGCCGCCGGGCCCGCAGCGTCTCCCTCAGCGGTGATGCCGGCATCGTCATCGGTGTCGACTTCGGGCACACCCACCTGCGCGTCGCCGTCGGCAATCTGGCCCACCAGGTGCTCGCCGAGGAGTCCGAGCCGCTCGATGTGGATGCTTCGTCCGCCCAGGGCTTCGGCCGGGCGGAAGCGCTGGTCAACCGGCTGATCGAGGCCACCGGGATCGGCCCGGACAAGGTGATCGGCGTGGGGCTCGGTGTCCCGGGCCCCATCGACGTGGAGTCGGGCACGCTCGGTTCCACCGCGATCCTGCCGGGCTGGACAGGCATAAACCCCAGCGAGGAGCTCTCGGGCCGCCTCGGGGTGCCCGTGTACGTCGACAACGACGCCAACCTCGGTGCGCTCGGCGAGCTCGTGTGGGGCAGCGGGCGGGGGGTCAAGGACCTCGCGTACATCAAGGTCGCCAGCGGGGTCGGCGCCGGTCTGGTGATAGACGGACAGATCTACCGAGGACCGGGCGGTACGGCCGGCGAGATCGGCCATATCACCCTCGACGAGTCGGGCCCGGTCTGCCGCTGCGGCAACCGCGGCTGCCTGGAGACCTTCGCCGCGGCCCGCTACGTACTGCCGCTGCTCCAGTCCAGCCACGGGGCCGAGCTGACCATGGAGCGCGTGGTGCGGATGGCCCGTGAGGGCGATCCCGGCTGCCGCCGTGTGGTGGCTGATGTGGGCCGTCACATCGGCAGCGGCGTGGCCAACTTGTGCAATCTGCTCAACCCCAGCCGGGTGGTGCTCGGAGGTGATCTGGCGGAAGCTGGAGAGTTGGTACTGGGGCCGATCCGCGAGTCGGTTTCCCGCTACGCCATCCCCAGCGCGGCGCGACAGCTCTCGGTGGCTCCGGGGGCACTCGGCGGACGGGCAGAGGTGCTGGGCGCCCTTGCTCTCGTTCTCAGCGAGATGGGCGATTCGACCCTTTTGGACAGTGCGGTGCCCAGCAGCGCCCCTGCCTTCACTTAGATAACGAATGGCACCGTTGTCATCTCGTTAAGGATTTACTCCTTGACGCTGACGGCGGGGCCGAGTTGACTTCCAGCCACCTCGGCCGCAACGACGCGGCCTCGTCAGGGAGGTTTACATCGTGAACGCACATCTGCGTCGTGCCGCCGTTGCTGTCGCTGCCTCTGCGATGGCCGTTTCGCTCGCCGCTTGCGGCAGCGCCAAGGAGTCCGGTGGCGGCTCCGAGGAGACGGGCGCCAAGAAGGGCGACGACATCACGATCGGCCTGCTCCTTCCGGAGAACCAGACCGCTCGTTACGAGAAGTTCGACAAGCCGCTCATCGAGGAGAAGATCAGCGAGCTCACGAACGGCAAGGCGAAGGTCGTCTACGCCAACGCCAAGCAGGACGCCACGCTGCAGACGCAGCAGGTGGACACCATGATCACCAACAAGGTCGACGCCCTGATCGTGGACGCGGTCGACTCCAAGGCGATCGCCGGTGGTGTCAAGAAGGCCAAGGAGGCGAACATCCCCGTCGTCGCCTTCGACCGCCTGGCCGAGGGTCCGATCGACGCCTACACCTCCTTCGACAACGAAGAGGTAGGCCACGTCCAGGGCAAGGCCCTGCTGGAGGCCCTGGGCGACAAGGCCGAGGACGGCCAGATCGTGATGATGAACGGCGCCGTCACCGACCCGAACGCCGCCCTGTTCAAGAAGGGCGCGCACGCCGAGCTCGACGGCAAGGTGAAGATCGGCAAGGAGTACGACACCAAGGAGTGGAAGCCGGAGAACGCCAACGCCAACATGGAGGCCGCGATCTCGGCCCTCGGCAAGGACAAGATTGTCGGCGTCTACTCCGCGAACGACGGCATGGCGGGCGGCATCATCACCGCCCTGAAGGCCGCCGGCTTCTCCAAGCTCCCGCCGGTCACCGGCCAGGACGCCGAGCTCGCCGGTGTGCAGCGCATCGTTGCGGGTGAGCAGTTCATGAGCGTCTACAAGCCGTACGCGCCGGAGGCCGCTGCCGCCGCCGAGATGGCTGTGGCGCTCGCCAAGGGCGAGTCGCTCGACTCGATCGCCAAGGAGAAGGTCTCCAGCCCCACCCAGAAGGACGTCCCCTCGGTGCTCGTCCCGGTCGTCTCGCTGACGAAGGACAACATCAAGGACACGGTCGTCAAGGACGGTGTCTACACGGTCCAGGAGATCTGCACCCCGAAGTTCAAGGCCGCGTGTGACGCGCTCGGCCTGAAGTAGGCCGACCGCCGGAACGCCCGGGACCACCCGGTCGCGCCGGCTCTGCCCCGGACCGCAAGGTCCTGCAGAAACCTTCCGGTGCTCCGCCCCTCCTCCAGCCCCCGCTAAGGGGCGGAGCGCCGGAAACACTCGCACACTGTCTACTGCTCAACCTCCGCGCCGGTCCCCGGCGCGGCATCCCCGCCGGTCAGGCGGCGAAGGAGATGGTTCACGTGTCCGCTACGCCCGTGTTGGCGTTGCGCGGGGTCTCCAAGCGGTTCGGTGCCGTTCAGGCGCTCACCGACGTAGAGCTTGAGGTCCACGGCGGCGAGGTGGTCGCCCTGGTCGGCGACAACGGCGCCGGTAAGTCCACGCTGGTCAAGACGATCGCCGGCGTGCACCCCATCGATGAAGGTGTCATCGAGTGGGAAGGCCGATCGGTATCGATCGGCAGGCCGCACGACGCCCAGAACCTGGGTATCGCGACGGTCTACCAGGACCTCGCGCTGTGCGACAACATCGACGTCGTCGGCAACCTCTACCTCGGCCGCGAGATCATCACTCGCGGTGTCCTCAACGAGGTCGAGATGGAGCGCAGGGCCCTTGAGCTCCTCAAGACCCTGTCGATCCGGATCCCCAGTGTCCGTATCCCGATCGCCTCGCTCTCGGGCGGGCAGCGCCAGACCGTGGCCATCGCCCGTTCGATGCTCGGCGAGCCCAAGCTCGTCATCCTCGACGAGCCCACCGCCGCGCTCGGCGTCGAGCAGACCGCACAGGTGCTCGACCTCGTGGAGCGGCTGCGCGAGCGCGGTCACGCCGTCATCCTCATCAGCCACAACATGGCCGATGTGAAGGCCGTGGCCGACAAGGTGGCCGTGCTCCGGCTGGGCCGGAACAACGGCGTCTTCGACGTCAAGTCCACCTCGCAGGAAGAGATCATCTCCG
Source organism: Streptomyces sp. NPDC002889 (assembly GCF_042888425.1). Taxonomy (NCBI): domain Bacteria; kingdom Bacillati; phylum Actinomycetota; class Actinomycetes; order Kitasatosporales; family Streptomycetaceae; genus Streptomyces; species Streptomyces sp. NPDC002889. Next base: position 57,044 of record NZ_JBIAPT010000006.1, on the reverse strand, counting down.
CCATCACCGGTGCCACGGACAACGCCGTGACCCGTCGTGCGGCGCGCACCTCGGAGGTTCAGAAGTGAGCACCGAAAAGACCTCCGTTCCCGAAGAAGCGCCGGTCGTCAACCCCGAGGCCGCCCACGACGCGGTCACCGCGGTCGACCCCCGGCTGCTCGTACGCGAGCAGGGCCTCAAGGGCTACCTCTCCGAGTTCAAGCGGAAGCTGCACGCCGGTGACCTCGGCTCGATCCCGGTCGTCATCGGCCTGATCATCATCGCCGCCATCTTCCAGAGCCTGAACTCGCAGTTCCTGTCCGCGGAGAACCTCAGCAACATCGCGGTCACGATGGTCGCCACCGGCATGATGGCCGTAGGCATCATCTTCGTGCTGCTGCTGGGCGAGATCGACCTGTCGGTCGGCTCGGTCAGTGGTGTCTCCGGCGCGATCGTCGCGGTCCTGAGCGTCACCCACGGGATGAACGAGTGGCTCGCGTTGCTGGTCGCCCTGGTGAGCGGCGCGGCCATCGGAGCCCTCCACGGCTTCTTCTTCGCCAAGATCGGCGCCCCCGCGTTCGCCGTCACCCTGGCGGGTCTGCTGTTCTGGCTGGGCTTCATGCTCCAGCTGCTCGGCGAGAACGGCACCATCAACCTGGACAGCGAGGGCGTGGTCGGCAAGCTGACCACGTACTACTTCACGGACGTCGCGGCCGCCTACGGCCTCGCCGCTCTCGCTGTGGCCGGGTTCTTCCTCTCCTCCTACCTCGACAACCGCCGCCGCGCGGCCGCCGGCATCCCCTCCCGGCCGCTGTCCGACATCGTGCTGCGTACCGTGGTGCTCGCGGTGATCGCCTTCGCGGCGGCGTTCATGTTCAACCAGTACAAGGGCCTGCCCCTCGCGCTGGTGCTGTTCCTCGCGGTTCTGGTGATCACGGACTTCGTGCTCCGCCGCACCGCATACGGCCGCAAGATCTTCGCCCTCGGCGGTAGCGTCGAGGCCTCGCGCCGTGCCGGTATCAACGTCGCGGCGATCCGTATCTCCGTGTTCGCCCTGGCCGGGTTCTTCGCGGCGGTCGGCGGTCTGTTCTGGGCCTCCAAGATCGCGGCGGCCAACCAGAGCGCCGGCGCCGGTGACCTTCTCATGAACGTCATCGCCGCCGCCGTCATCGGAGGCACCAGCCTCTTCGGCGGCCGGGGCCGCACCTGGAACGCCCTCCTGGGCGTCATGGTGATCGTCTCGATCCAGTACGGCCTGGCTCTCGAGGGCATTGCCACACCGATCCAGTACATGATCACCGGCGGTGTCCTGCTGGCGACCGTCGTCATCGACTCGGTGACCCGCAAGACGCAGAAGACCGCAGGTCGCGCCTAGCACGACCAGCCAGTGCCCGGCACCGCACCGCGGTGCCGGGCACTGGCGCGTCCACGTCATGGTCGTGACACAGAACGCACCGCCCGATGACCAAGGTCCCGACCGGAACATTAGACTCGGGCAATCGGCAAGCTGGATCAGCTCAATGCAAGGAGGCACGGTGACACAGCCGCGCGAAGCGCGTCGTGCAAAGGTGGTGGTGGGCGCCGAGGGGGAGCTGCTGACCCGCATCACAGGACCGCGCGATCTGGACCGGCTCAGCCCCGAGCAGCTGGAGCAGTTGGCCGCAGAGATCCGGACCTTCCTGGTGGACGCCGTCTCCAAGACCGGCGGACACCTCGGCCCCAACCTCGGCGTGGTCGAGCTGACCATCGCCCTGCACCGTGTCTTCGACTCCCCGAAGGACAAGGTCCTGTGGGACACCGGTCACCAGAGCTATGTGCACAAACTGCTCACCGGCCGTCAGGACTTCTCGAAGCTGAAGATGAAGGGCGGCCTGTCCGGCTACCCCGCCCGTGCCGAGTCCGAGCACGACATCATCGAGAACTCGCACGCCTCCACCGTGCTGGGCTGGGCCGACGGCCTGGCCAAGGCCAACGAGGTCCTGGCGAAGGACGACCACGTCGTCGCGGTCATCGGTGACGGTGCCCTCACCGGCGGGATGGCCTGGGAGGCGCTGAACAACATCGCGGCCGCCAAGGACCGCCCGCTGGTCATCGTCGTCAACGACAACGAGCGCTCGTACGCACCGACGATCGGCGGCCTCGCCAACCACCTGGCCACGCTGCGCACGACCGACGGCTACGAGCGTTTCCTGGCCCGGGGCAAGGACATCCTGGAGCGCACCCCCGTCGTCGGGAAGCCGCTCTACGAGACCCTCCACGGCGCCAAGAAGGGCCTCAAGGACTTCATCGCCCCGCAGGGCATGTTCGAGGACCTCGGCCTGAAGTACGTCGGCCCGATCGACGGCCACGACATCGCGGCCCTGGAGTCCGCGCTCGCCCGCGCCAAGCGCTTCGGCGGGCCCGTGATCGTGCACTGCCTCACCGAGAAGGGCCGCGGCTACCAGCCCGCCCTCCAGGACGAGGCGGACCGCTTCCACGCGGTCGGCAAGATCCACCCCGACACCGGTCTGCCGATCGCCTCCTCCGGCGTCGACTGGACCTCGGTCTTCGGCGAGGAGATGGTCAAGCTCGGCAAGGAGCGCAGGGACATCGTCGCCATCACGGCCGCGATGCTCCAGCCGGTCGGCCTCGACAAGTTCGCCAAGGCATTCCCCGACCGGGTCTACGACGTCGGTATCGCCGAGCAGCACGGCGCCGTCTCGGCGGCGGGCCTGGCGACCGGTGGGCTGCACCCCGTCTTCGCCGTGTACGCCACGTTCCTCAACCGCGCCTTCGACCAGGTCCTCATGGACGTGGCGCTGCACAAGTGCGGTGTCACCTTCGTACTCGATCGGGCCGGTGTCACCGGCACCGACGGCGCCTCGCACAACGGCATGTGGGACATGTCGATCCTCCAGGTCGTCCCGGACCTGCGGATCGCGGCCCCGCGCGACGCCGACCAGGTGCGCGCCCAGCTGCGCGAGGCCGTCGACATCGATGACGCGCCGACCGTGGTGCGCTTCTCCAAGGGCGCGGTGGGCCCCGCGGTGAAGACCGTGGGCAAGGTCGGCGGCATGGACGTGCTGCGCCGTCCCGAGACCGACCGGCCCGACGTACTGCTCGTCTCCGTCGGCGCGCTCGCCCCGATGTGCCTCGAGATCGCCGGCCTGCTGGATGCCCAGGGAATCTCGACCACCGTGGTGGACCCCCGCTGGGTCAAGCCGGTCGACGAGGCGCTCGCGCCGCTCGCCGAGCAGCACCGCGTCGTCGTCACCGTCGAGGACAACAGCCGGGTCGGCGGCGTCGGTTCGGCGATCGCCCAGGCGCTGCGCGACGCGGGGGTCGATGTGCCCCTGCGGGACTTCGGTATCCCGCCGCGCTTCCTGGACCACGCCTCCCGCAAGGAGGTCATGGCGGAGATCGGGCTGACCGCCCCGGACATCGCCCGCCAGGTCACCGGTCTGGTCTCCCGGCTGGACGGCCGCTTCGAGAGCGAGGCCGTGGAGCCCGCCCGCGACTGAGCCGTCCTCATCCGGCCTACACATTGGGCCGGTCGGAGCACCCCGAGGGGTTTCCGTCCGGTCCTTTCGTGTGAAACGCATCGGGAGGGCAGGCGGGGCCCCGCACCCCTCTCGATCATGGGCATACGGCCATGGGTACGGAGGTACGTCGGTGAGCACGGACCAGCAGTCGAACGCGTCGATGTTCCGGAGTAAAACGGTCGAACAATCGATCCGGGACACGGAAGAACCCGAGCATGCGCTGAAGAAGACCCTGTCCGCCTGGGACCTGACCGTCTTCGGCGTCGGGGTGATCATCGGTACCGGCATCTTCGTGCTCACCGGAAAGGTGGCCAAGGAGAACGCGGGACCGGCCACGGCGCTGGCCTTTGTCGCCGCCGGTATCGTCTGCGCGCTGGCGGCCCTGTGCTACGCCGAGTTCGCCTCCACGGTCCCGGTGGCCGGGTCGGCGTACACGTTCGCGTACGCCTCCCTCGGTGAGCTGCCGGCCTGGATCATCGGCTGGGACCTCGTCCTCGAGTTCGCGCTGGGCACTGCGGTCGTCGCGGTCGGCTGGTCCGGCTATGTGCGCTCCCTGATGGACAACGCGGGCTGGCACATGCCGGGGGCGCTGGAAGGGCCCGACGTACCCGGCGGCGCCTTCGACCTCCTGGCCTTCCTGCTGGTCCTGGTGCTCACGGTGATCCTGGTGATCGGCATGAAGCTCTCCGCCCGGATCACCGCGATCGTCGTGGCCATCAAGGTGACGGTGGTCATGATCGTGATCATCGCCGGTCTGTTCTTCATCAACGGCGACAACTACAAGCCGTTCATCCCCAAAGCGCAGACCCCGCCCGGCGGAGTGGGCTGGGAGGATGCCCCGTTGGTCCAGCTGCTGTTCGGCTACGAGCCCACCAACTTCGGCGTCATGGGCATCTTCACCGCCGCCTCCGTCGTCTTCTTCGCGTTCATCGGCTTCGACGTGGTCGCCACCGCCGCCGAGGAGACCAAGGTCCCGCAGCGGGACATGCCCCGCGGCATCCTCGGCTCGCTCCTCATCTGCACCGTGCTCTATGTCGCCGTCGCGCTCGTGGTGACCGGTATGCAGCACTACACCGAACTGTCCGTCAGCGCCCCTCTGGCCGACGCCTTCAAGGCCCTCGGGCATCCGTTCTACGCGGGTGTGATCAGTTTCGGCGCCGCCGTCGGCCTCACCACCGTGTGCCTCATCCTGCTGCTGGGCCAGACCCGTGTGTTCTTCGCGATGAGCCGTGACGGGCTGCTGCCTCGGTTCTTCTCCGTCACGCACCCGCGGTTCAGGACCCCGTACCGCCCGACGATCCTGCTCGGAGTGGTCATCGCCATCGTCGCGGGCTTCACGAGCATCAATGAACTCGCGACCCTCGTGAACATCGGCACGCTCTTCGCGTTCGTCATGGTCGCCATCGGCGTGATGGTCCTGCGCCGCACCCGGCCGGATCTGCACCGAGCCTTCCGCACCCCGTGGGTGCCGGTGATCCCGATCCTGTCCATCGCCGCGACGGTGTGGCTGATGCTGAACCTGCCGGGGGAGACCTGGCTCCGTTTCGCCATCTGGATGCTGATCGGCCTGGTCGTGTACTTCCTCTACGGGCGCTCCCACAGCCGCCTCGGCAAGGCGGGCAAGGACGCCATCTACTAGGAGCCGCTCCCTCCGGCCCCGTGCGCCCCGCCTGGGGGCGCACGGGGCCGCGGCATGTCCCTATTCGCGCTTGTCGCTCCCGCGCACCGCGCGCGGGCCCACACACTCGGCGCCCGACGCCTCGACCCGCCTGCGCAGTTCCCGGTCGGCCGTGACGACCACGCAGTGCCGTCGTGGCGCCTCGGCGGCCACCTGCTCCACGATGCAGTCGTCGCCGCTGCCGGGTGCGGGCACGACCCGAACGCCGGGGACGGACTCAACGCCCTTGGCGGCTCCTTCGACGACGAGCACGATCTCCACCGGCCGGTATCCCGCTACCCCTTCCGAGGCACGCGCGGCCAACTCGTCCCGCAGTCGCTCCGCGGCCCCACGGCGATCGCGCCACCAGCCGTCCGGTACGGATCCGACGACATTGGCGCCGTCCACCACCACAAGAGTGTCCATGAGGCCAGCCTTGCACGGACGGTCCGTCAGCCCGTGATGCCTACCGCCCCGCTCCGGGAACCTCGTTCGCACGCTGTGTAGGGTGGATGACCTTGTGAAGCGGAAATCGAGGAGTAGCCGGGTGGGGCGGGCCTTCGTGAAGGAAGAGCGTCGGACGAAGGACCGGGGGAGGCGCCAAGCGGAACGCCGCGAGGCCCCGGCCCGGCACGGCGCTGACGGCAGTGCCTCCTGCCCGGGCACGGTGGCCCATGTCGTCGCCCATCCTGCCGACGTGCTGAGCGTGGGCGGAGTCGACGTGCTGCGGCCCGTCAGCGCCCCCGCCCGGCCGTCGGCGCTCATCTGTTTCGCGCCCGGCGACGCGGCGGCCCGTACAGCCCTGCTCGACACGCTGGGCAAGGGCGGTGCATGGACCCGGCACGCCGAGCGACTGCCCGGCGGCACCTCCCTGGAGATTCACACCCTGTCCTCGGCGCCGTACGTCGAGGTCTGTTTCGCGGACGCGGCGCAGTGGCTCGGCCCCGGGGCGCAGCGGGAGCTGACCGGCTGCGCCGTCGAACTGCTGGAACGGTTCTCCCCGGCGATGCTCCGCACGCTCGACCCGGACCCCGAGCACACCGGCTGGGACGGGGAGACCGCCTCGTACGCCGACCACCCCGAACACACAGCAGTCGCCCAGGCGGTCCTCGAAGCCGTACGGCTGCGCGCGGACCGGCCGGACGCCTCCGCTCTCGTCGTGGAGTGCTTCCGGGCCGCCGCGCCCTGTGACGCGTCCGCGCCACAGCCTGCCGTACCCCGCTACCCGGGCGGCCGTATCTGGCTCACCCGTGGCGCCGACGATCGTCTGACCGTGTACGCGGCCCTGGGCGGCGGGATCGTGCGCTGGACCGAGGACCGCCCGGGCGGTCCCGACTGGACCGAGCAGCGGTTGCTCTCGACGCCGCCGCTGCTGCCCGTCCTCGCGGTCGCCCAGAGCCCGGAAGGCTGGGTGCACCTGGTTTCGCTGCGCCGTACCCCGGACGCGTCGGCAGGCGGGGCCGAGGTCGAGGTCATGCACGCGGTGCAGTACCAGACAGGCCGGCCCGTCGCCCCGTGGCGGTCGCTCGGCAATCCCAACGGCGGTCACCGGACCAAGGGCCGGGAAGTCGGTGTTCCCGCCGTGGTCGTGGACGGCAACGGCTGCCCGCACATCTTCGCGCGGAACTTCGGACGCGGCGTCAGCTCCCGCTCCCAGCGGGCTGACGGCTCCTGGGGACCGTGGACCGACCGGCAGGGCACCGGCGTCAACGACGGGCTCGCCGCCGTGCTCGACGAACGAGGGCGGCCGGAGCTGTTCGCCCCGACGGACGAGGGCGTGATCCGCTGGTACCAGGGGTCCGGCAAGGGGGGCCTGGTCCGCAGCCCGGATCTGCTGCCCCTGCGGGCTGCCCGTGGTTCCGCGCTCGCCGCGCGGAGGACCGGGTCGGGGATCACGGTGTACGGCTCGGACGCCGGCGACGGCGCTCTCCTGGCTCTGCGGACGGACGGTACCTCGACCCGTATCGGCGATGCCGCAGGCCACGGAGTCACCCTTGCCCAGGCGTCCGTCGACGGATACGACTGCACGGTGCTGCTGCGGCGTGCGCCCGAGGGGGAGACGGCTATCGCCGCGTACCCGACGGACGACGAGAACCCCCTTCTGTGGTGGGAGCGCACGGGCGGACCGGGGGTACGTGGGCCGGCCGCGGCCATCGACGCGTACGGCCGCCTCGTCGTGGCCTCGCTGGATCCGGACGGCCGCCTGCGGGTGGCACGCCAGGACACCACCGCGGAGGGTCTCCTGCTCGGCGCATGGGCGACCGCCTGACGGGAGCAGGCCCAGGGCGGGCATCGGTCGTGCCCGGGACGCTGTCCTGCCCCGCCCGGGCAGGGCCGCCGCGCGGGACGCGACGCGCGAACGGGCCGTACGGAAGGATCCGTACGGCCCGTTCGCGGGTCTCTCGGTGTTACGCCGGGACGCTCGCGATGCCCTGCGCCAGGAACGGCTTGCCGTTCACACGCTCGGAAACACCCTCACGGTCCAGGTACGGCGTGATACCACCCAGGTGGAAGGGCCAGCCCGCGCCCGTGATCAGGCAGAGGTCGATGTCCTGGGCCTCGGCCACGACACCCTCCTCGAGCATCAGGCCGATCTCCTGCGCGACCGCGTCCAGGACGCGGGCACGGACCTGCTCCTCGGTCAGGACGACATCGCCCTGCTTGAGGAGAGCAGCGACCTCGGGGTCCAGCTCCGGCTTGCCGGAGTCGTAGACGTAGAAGCCGCGCTTGCCGGCCTTGACGACCGCGGCCAGGTTCTCGGAGACCGTGAAACGCTCCGGGAAGGCGCGGTTGAGGGTCTCGGAGACGTGCAGACCGATGGCCGGACCGACCAGCTCCAGCAGGACCAGCGGCGACATCGGCAGACCGAGGGGCTCGATGGCCTTCTCGGCGGTGGCCACCGGGGTGCCCTCGTCGATGACGTTCTGGATCTCGCCCATGAAGCGGGTCAGGATGCGGTTCACGACGAACGCCGGGGCGTCCTTGGTGAGAACCGCGGTCTTCTTCAGCTTCTTCGCCACACCGAAGGCGGTGGCGAGGGACGCGTCGTCCGTCTTCTCACCGCGGACGATCTCCAGCAGCGGCAGGACCGCGACCGGGTTGAAGAAGTGGAAGCCGACCACACGCTCCGGGTGCTGGAGCTTGGAGGCCATCTCGGACACCGACAGCGAGGAGGTGTTCGTGGCGAGGATCGCGTGCGCCGGGGCAACCGCCTCGACCTCCGCGAACACCTTCTGCTTGACGGACATCTCCTCGAACACGGCCTCGATGATGAAGTCCGCGTCCGCGAAGCCCTCGGCCTTGTCGAGAACACCGGACACAAGGGCCTTCAGGCGGTTGGCCTTGTCCTGGTTGATCCGGCCCTTGCCGAGCAGCTTGTCGATCTCGGCCTGGACGTAGCCCACACCCTTGTCGACGCGCTCCTGGTCGATGTCGGTCAGCACGACCGGCACCTCGAGGCGGCGCAGGAAGAGCAGCGCCAGCTGAGAGGCCATCAGACCGGCGCCGACGACGCCGACCTTGGTGACCGGGCGGGCCAGGTTCTTGTCCGGGGCACCGGCGGGGCGCTTGCCGCGCTTCTGCACCAGGTTGAAGGCGTAGATACCGGAGCGCAGTTCGCCACCCATGATGAGGTCGGCGAGGGCGGTGTCCTCGGCGTCGAAGCCCTTCTGGAGGTCGCCGTCCTTGGACGCCTCGATGATGTCCAGGGCGCGGTACGCCGCCGGAGCAGCGCCGTGCACCTTGGAGTCGGCGATGAACCGGCCGCGGGCGACGGCCTGGTCCCAGGCCTCGCCACGGTCGATCTCCGCACGCTCGACCGCGATCTCGCCCTTGAGGAGGGACGCGGTCCAGATCAGCGACTGCTCCAGGAAGTCGGCGCCCTCGAAGATCGCGTCGGCGATGCCGAGCTCGAAGACCTGGCTGCCCTTGAGCTGCTTGTTCTGGTTGAGCGAGTTCTCGATGATCACGGAGACCGCGCGGTCCGCACCGATCAGGTTCGGCAGGATCGTGCAGCCGCCCCAGCCCGGGACGAGACCGAGAAAGACCTCGGGGAGCGAGAAGGCCGGGAGGGCCTTCGAGACGGTGCGGTAGGAGCAGTGCAGACCGACCTCGACACCGCCGCCCATCGCCGCGCCGTTGTAGTACGCGAAGGTCGGCACGGCGAGGTGCGACAGACGCTTGAAGACGTCGTGGCCGCCCTTGCCGATGGCGAGCGCGTCCGACTGCTGCTTCAGCAGCTCGACGCCCTTGAGGTCGGCGCCCACGGCGAAGATGAACGGCTTGCCGGTGATACCGACGCCGACGATGTCGCCGTTCGCGGCCTCGGCCTCGACCTGGTCGATCGCGGTGTCGAGGTTCGCGAGGGACTGCGGGCCGAAGGTGGTCGGCTTGGTGTGGTCGAAGCCGTTGTCCAGGGTGATGAGGGCGAACGTGCCCGCGCCGCCCGGGAGGTCGAGGTGGCGTACGTGCGCCTGCGTGACGACCTCGTCCGGGAACAGCTCGGCCGCGCCCTTCAGGAGCTCAGCGGTGGTGCTCACTTGTTGCCTCCGGCGTCCTTGTGGTGCGGGTTCTCCCAGATCACGGTGGCGCCCATGCCGAAGCCGACGCACATCGTGGTGAGGCCGTAACGGACCTCCGGCTGCTCCTCGAACTGCCGCGCCAGCTGCGTCATCAGACGCACGCCGGAGGAGGCGAGGGGGTGGCCGAAGGCGATGGCGCCGCCGTACTGGTTGACACGGGCGTCGTCGTCGGCGATGCCATAGTGCTCGAGGAAGGCCAGCACCTGGACGGCGAAGGCCTCGTTGACCTCGAACAGGCCGATGTCCTCGATGGACAGGCCGGCCTGGGCGAGGGCCTTCTCGGTCGCCGGGATCGGGCCGTAGCCCATGACCTCGGGCTCGACTCCGGCGAAGGAGTACGAGACCAGGCGCATCTTCACCGGGAGGTTGTTCTCGCGGGCGAAGTCCTCGGAGGCGATGAGGGAGGCGGTGGCGCCGTCGTTCAGACCGGCGGCGTTACCGGCGGTGACACGGCCGTGGACACGGAAGGGCGTCTTCAGACCCGAGAGGTTCTCCAGGGTCGTGCCCGGGCGCATCGGCTCGTCGGCGGTGACCAGGCCCCAGCCGGTCTCGCCGGCCTCGGGGTTGGTGCGGCGCACCGAGACCGGCACCAGGTCCTGCTGGATCTTGCCGTTGGCGTACGCCTTGGCGGCCTTCTCCTGCGAGCGCACGGCGTACTCGTCGGCGCGCTGCTTGGTGATCGAGGGGTAGCGGTCGTGCAGGTTCTCGGCGGTCATACCCATGAAGAGGGCCGACTGGTCGACGAGCTTCTCCGACACGAAGCGCGGGTTCGGGTCGACGCCCTCGCCCATCGGGTGGCGGCCCATGTGCTCGACACCGCCGGCGATGGCGATGTCGTACGCACCGAAGGCCACGCTGCCCGCGACCGCGGTGACGGCGGTCAGGGCGCCGGCACACATGCGGTCGATGGAGTAACCGGGCACGGACTGCGGCAGACCCGCGAGGATGCCGGCGGTACGGCCGATGGTCAGACCCTGGTCACCGATCTGCGTGGTCGCGGCGATGGCGACCTCGTCGATCTTCGCGGGGTCCAGGTCCGGGTTGCGGCGCAGCAGCTCCCGGATGGCCTTCACGACGAGATCGTCGGCGCGGGTCTCGTGGTAGATGCCCTTCGGGCCCGCCTTGCCGAACGGGGTGCGGACGCCGTCGACGAAGACGACATCCCTGACGGTACGAGGCACGATGGCTCTCCTCCAGGGTGCGGGGTGGCACTGCTGCTGCGGGCACACGGCTAAGCGCGCGCTTGCTGCTCTCATGCTACTTGTGGGTAACCAGGTTGCCCACCCCTCACGACGGGAGCGTTGAACGTCACACGGACGGGCGCGGGCGGCTCGGCCTGCGTCCAGGACAGTGAGCCGCGCCGTGAGGCGGCGGAGGCGTGCGGGGCTTGTGGCGGGCCGCTTCCTCTTCTCCTACGCCTGGCGGTGTGGGGGGACCCCGAATCCCGCATTGGGGGCAAGCCCCGGATGCCCGCACGGCCTCAGGCGGGAGTACCTCCCACGCCCGCAGGGCGCAGGGGGCTTCGAGGCGCGGGGTCCGGGGGCCGAGCCGCTGGCGGCGGGAAGGGGCGGGCAGCGCACAGGACCGGCGCAGGCGCCGCGCGCTCGTTACGCAGGCGTCGCCGTCAGCGCGTCCGCCAGCAGCGGCGCCACCAGCTCGATCTGCCAGGCGCGCGCGCCCAGAGCGGACAGCGCGGCCGACACCGCAGGCACCGTCGGCTCGGACGGCGGCTCCCAGCAGACCCGGCGGACCGTGTCCGGCGTGATCAGATTCTCCTGCGGCAGGTTCAGCTCCTCGGCCAGCGCCGAGACCGCCGTCCGCGCGGCCGACAGCCGGGCCGCGGCCTCCGGGTCCTTGTCCACCCACGAGCGCGGCGGCGGCGGGCCGTTCAACGGCTGGCCCGGCTGCGGCAGCTCGGAGTCGGGCAGTGCCTTCGCCCGGTCGACGGCCGCCTGCCACTGCTCCAGCTGACGTCTGCCCATCCGGTGCCCGAAGCCGGGCAGCGCGCTGAGCGCGTGCACATTCTCGGGGACGGCGAGCGCGGCCTCCACGATCGCGGCGTCGCCGAGCACCTTGCCGGGCGACACGTCGCGCCGCTGCGCCACCTTGTCGCGGGCCGTCCACAGCTCCCGTACGACCGCCATCTGGCGGCGGCGGCGCACCTTGTGCATTCCGGAGGTGCGGCGCCAGGGGTCCTTGCGCGGGGGAGCGGGCGGGGCCGAGACGATCGCGTCGAACTCCTGGTGGGCCCAGTCGAGCTTGCCCTGCCGGTCGAGCTCCTTCTCCAGAGCGTCCCGCAGATCGACGAGCAGCTCCACATCGAGCGCCGCATAGCGCAGCCAGGGCTCGGGCAGCGGGCGGGTGGACCAGTCGACCGCCGAGTGGCCCTTCTCCAGGGCGTAGCCGAGGACGCTCTCGACCATGGCGCCGAGCCCGACCCGCGGGAACCCGGCGAGCCGCCCGGCCAGCTCGGTGTCGAACAGGCTGGTCGGAAGCATGCCTATTTCGCGCAGGCACGGCAGGTCCTGGGTGGCCGCGTGCAGGATCCACTCCGTACCGGTCAGCGCCTCGCCGAGTCCGGACAGATCGGGGCAGCCGACGGGGTCGATCAGCGCCGTACCCGCGCCTTCACGGCGCAGTTGGACGAGGTAGGCCCGCTGGCCGTACCGGTAGCCGGACGCGCGCTCGGCGTCGACGGCGACAGGGCCGGTGCCTGCGGCGAAGGCGGCGATCACTTCTGCGAGGGCTGCCTCGTCCGCAACCACGGGCGGAATTCCTTCGCGGGGCTCCAGCAACGGAATCGGCAGCCCACCCTCTGGGACGCCATCGTCCGGGGGAGCGCCCCCGGTGGTTCGCAGTGCTGTCTCTGCTGCGGTCTCTTGGGCGTCGGTCACGTGTCAAGGGTATCTGTGAACGGAACGCGCTCGTCGACGGAACGTTCCGTCGACGAGCGCCGAAGATGTGTAAAGCGGTCAGTGGATGATTCCGGTACGCAGCGCCACGGCCACCATTCCGGCCCGGTCACCCGTGCCCAGCTTGCGTGCGATACGGGCGAGGTGACTCTTGACGGTCAGCGCGGACAGACCCATCGAGACGCCGATCGCCTTGTTGGACTGGCCCTCCGCGACCAGGCGGAGCACCTCGACCTCACGGCCGGAGAGCTCGCGGTAGCCGCCCGGGTGGCTCGGGGCACCCGGGGGGCGGCGGTGCATACGCCCGGCCGCGGCGCCGAGGGGGGAGGCGCCGGGACGGGTGGGGTGTCCGATGTTGGTACGGGTGCCGGTGACCACATAGCCCTTGACTCCGCCGGCGAGCGCGTTGCGTACGGCGCCGATGTCGTCGGCGGCGGAGAGCGCCAGGCCGTTGGGCCAGCCCGCGGCGCGGGTCTCGGAGAGCAGGGTCAGCCCGGAGCCGTCGGGCAGGTGGACGTCGGCCACACAGATGTCACGCGGGTTGCCGACGCGGGGGCGGGCCTCCGCGATGGACGACGCCTCGATCACGTCGCGCACCCCCAGTGCCCACAGATGGCGGGTGACGGTGGAACGGACACGCGGGTCGGCCACGACGACCATGGCCGTCGGTTTGTTCGGGCGGTAGGCGACCAGGCTTGCGGGCTGCTCGAGAAGAACGGACACCAGGCCTCCTGGAAAGGTGGGGGACGGAGCCGGCTCGGGGTGTAGCCGGGGCGAACCGTGCAGTTGGGTCACTGACCTCTTCGGCACCAAACTCGCCCGCCTTTAGAGAATGATCACGATTTGGTGAGTAATAATCCGGGCAATTCGGACAGGCGATCGATCATCCTACGAATGAACCGTTCATGTGCACGGCGCGCGACCAGTGTCGCGGCGCCGAGCGGCGCCCCGTGTCACGTCTGCTGCGGACCGCGTCGCTGAGGGAGGGTCACCACACCTGTCGCGCTGTCCGCGGGGCCGGCCGGCGAGGGCGGCAGCCCGGCGACCTGACACAGCAGATCGCACCAGGCAGCGAGGTGTGCGGCCGAGTCCGGGACACCCCCCTGACCCTCGCGGGGAGTCCACGACGCACGGATCTCGATCTGGGTCGCCGACGGGCGCTGCGAGAGTCCACCGAAATAGTGAGAGCTTGCCCGCGTGACGGTGCCGCTCGGCTCCCCGTACAGCAGCCCGCGCGCCTCCAGCGCGCCCGTCAGCCACGACCAGCAGACCTCCGGGAGCAGCGGATCGGCCGCCATCTCCGGCTCCAGCTCGGCACGCACCAGGGTCACCAGCCGGAAGGTGCCGTGCCAGGCGTCGTGCCCGGCCGGCTCGTGCAACAGCACCAGACGCCCGTCCGCCAGATCGTCGTCGCCGTCGACCACCGCCGCCTCCAGGGCATACGCATGCGAGGCGAGCCGCTGCGGAGGCCGGGTCGGTTCCACCTCGAGCTCGGGCCGCAGCCGCGCCGCGCGCAGCGCCTCGACTGCCTCCCGGAACGCGCGCGGGTCGGCATTCCGCTCCGCACCGTCCGAGGTGTCAGCGCTGTTGGAATGATCGGAAAAATGTCCCTGAGCCGCAGCCATGCGGGGAAGAGTAGGCGGAACGAGAGCTTCGCGCAGGGAGGGACACCCTGCCCGGGGCAGCCGCTTCCCGCGTACGTGCGAAGATTCTGGGCGTGAGCGCCAACGACCTTCCCCTCGCTCGAGGCTTCGCCCGAGCCGGGGACACCCCTTCCTCGGGCCGACAGACGAAGACGTACGACTCCGCGTTCCTGAAGGCCTGCCGGCGCGAGCCCGTGCCGCACACGCCGGTCTGGTTCATGCGGCAGGCGGGCCGCTCACTTCCCGAGTACCTCAAGGTGCGCGAGGGCATCGCGATGCTCGAGTCCTGCATGCGGCCCGAGCTCGTCACCGAGATCACGCTGCAGCCGGTACGGCGCCACAAGGTCGACGCCGCGATCTACTTCAGCGACATCGTGGTGCCGCTGAAGGCCATCGGCGTCGACCTCGACATCAAGCCGGGCGTCGGCCCGGTCGTCGCGGAGCCCATCCGCAGCCGCGCGGACCTCGCGCGGCTGCGCGATCTGACACCGGACGACGTGCACTACGTCACCGAGGCGATCGGGATGCTCACCGAGGAGCTCGGCTCCACACCGCTGATCGGGTTCGCCGGTGCACCGTTCACGCTCGCGAGCTACCTCGTCGAGGGCGGCCCCTCGCGCAACCACGAGCACACCAAGGCGCTGATGTACGGCGACCCGCAGCTGTGGGCCGACCTGCTGGACCGCCTCGCGGAGATCACCTCCGCGTTCCTGAAGGTCCAGATCGAGGCGGGCGCCTCCGCCGTCCAGCTCTTCGACTCCTGGGTCGGCGCGCTCGCCCCCGCCGACTACCGGCGCTCGGTGATGCCCGCGTCGGCGAAGGTCTTCGACGCGGTCGCCTCCTACGGTGTCCCGCGCATCCACTTCGGCGTCGGCACCGGGGAACTGCTCGACCTGATGGGGCAGGCGGGCGCGGACGTCGTCGGCGTCGACTGGCGCGTCCCGCTCGACGAGGCCGCCCGCCGGGTGGGCCCCGGCAAGGCGCTCCAGGGCAACCTCGACCCGGCGGTCCTCTTCTCCACCACGGAGGCGGTCGAGTCCAAGACCCGCGAGGTCCTGGACGCGGCGGCGGATCTGGAGGGCCATGTCTTCAACCTGGGCCACGGGGTGCTGCCGACGACGGACCCGGACGCGCTGACCCGCCTGGTGGCGTACGTGCACGAGTCGACCACGCGGTAGGCCCTGACGGGGCGCTTCCCCTGCACGCGGGGTCCGGGGCGGAGCCCCGGGAGGCAGACCTACGCGTCTGCCTGCCGGACCGCCGCCGTCGCCTTTCTCGCTGCCACCAGGACCGGGTCCCAGACCGGCGAGAACGGTGGGGCGTAGCCGAGGTCCAGGGCTGTCATCCCGTCCACCGTCATGCCCGCCGTCAGGGCGACCGCCGCGATGTCGACACGCTTTCCCGAGCCCTCATGGCCGACGATCTGGACGCCCAGCAGTCGGCCCGTGCGGCGTTCGGCCAGCATTTTGACCGTCATCAGGGCGGCGCCGGGGTAGTAGCCGGCGGTGCTCGTGGACTCGATGGTGGCCGTGACGTACTGGAGGCCGACCGCGCGGGCGTCCTTCTCGCGCAGGCCGGTGCGGGCGATCTCCAGCTCGCACACCTTGCTGACCGCCGTGCCGACCACGCCCGGGAAGGTGCCGTAGCCGCCGCCCGCGTTCGCTCCGATGATCTGGCCGTGCTTGTTGGCGTGCGTGCCCAGGGGGACATGGCGGTGGCGGCCGGAGACCAGGTCGAGCACCTCCACGCAGTCGCCGCCCGCCCAGATGTTCTCCTGGCCGCGGACCCGCATCGAGAGGTCCGTCAGCAGACCGCCGTACTCACCGAGGGGAAGGCCCGTGGCACGCGCGAGTGTCGTCTCCGGCTCGACGCCGATACCGAGGACCACCACGTCCGCCGGATACTCGGCGTCCTGTGTCACCACCGCCCGGGCCCGGCCCGCCTCGTCCGTGCGGATGGCGGTCACCGCGGTGCCGGTCACCGTCGTGATGCCGAGGCCGGCCATCGCCTTGTGAACCAGACGGCCCATGTCCGGGTCGAGCGTCGCCATCGGCTGCTCGCCGCGGTCGACGAGCGTCACCTCGTAGCCGCGCTTCAACAGTGCCTCGGCCATCTCGACGCCGATGTAGCCCCCGCCCACCACGACCGCGCGCCGGCCTTCCGCACTGTTCAGGGTGTCCAGCAGCGCCTGGCCGTCGTCGAGGGTCTGCACCCCGTGCACGCCCGGCGCGTCGATGCCCGGCAGCTTGGGCCGCACCGGCCGGGCGCCGGTCGCGATCACCAGCTTGTCGTAACCGGTCCAGCCCTCCGTTCCGGTCTCCAGATCGCGCGAGCGCACCCGCCCGCCCGCGACGTCGATCTCCGTCACCTCCGTACGCATCCGCAGATCGATGCCGCGCGCACGGTGCTCGGCCGGAGTACGGGCGATCAGGTCGTCGCGCTCGGGCACATCACCGCCCACCCAGTACGGGATGCCGCACGCCGAGTACGAGCTGAAGTGCCCGCGTTCGAACGCCATGATCTCGAGCTCGTCGGGACCCTTCAGCCTGCGCGCCTGCGATGCGGCGGACATACCCGCCGCATCGCCCCCGATGACCACCAGTCGCTCCGTTGTCATGGAGAACACGCTACGGGGGAGCGCGCGTTCAGTCCTGGTCGGTGCCAGGTGCGGGCGCGGCCGCGGGTACGGACACGGCCGCGGCGACCGGGCGCTTCGGGAGCCGGCGGCGCACCAGCCACCGCCACAGTGCGTACAGCAGCGCCCCGACCGCGGCGAACGGGGCCACCGCACCGATCGCCACCGTGATCCACCGCAGTGTCGCCACGAGCGCACCCCAGCCGCCCGCCAGCGCGTCGAGGAAGCCGGGGTCGTCATCCTGCTTCCCGCTCTCCTCCCTCTCGGTCTCGGAGAGCGAGAGAGTGATCGTCGCCAGCGTCGTACGGTCCTTCAGCGCCGCCTGCTGGGCCAGCAGCGACTCCAAGGCCGCCTGACGGCTGCTCAGCTGGCCCTCCAGCGTGACCACGTCGGACAGCTTCGTGGCCCGCTCCATCAGTTCCCGCACCCGGGTCACACTCGCCCGCTGCGTCGCGATCCGGCTCTCCACGTCCACGACCTGATCCGTGACATCCTTGGCGTCGGCCTTGCGGGACTGCAGCTTGCCCGCTCCGGCCAACTCGGCCAGCACCGAGTCGTAGTGCTCCTGCGGAACCCGCAGCACGACGCGCGAGGACACGTGGGTGTCGTCGAGCCGCTCCGTGGTCTCGTTCTCGACCCGGCCGCCGGCCCGCTCCGCGGTCCTGCGCGCCGCGGCCAGCGCCTTGGGGGCGTCCTTGACCTCCACATCGAGCTCGGCTGTGCGGATGATGTGGGCCGGTGCGAGGGACGGCTGCTGCGGCGTCCCGCCCCGGCCGGCGCCGCTGTCGGCCGGCTTCCCGGCGGCCGCCTCGTCGCCCCCGTACCCGGCGCCGCCCTTCGCGTCCCCGGGTGCGCGCTCGGCCGCGCCGCCCGCGTTCTGTGCATCGGTCGATGAATCGGACCCGGCGCACCCGGCGAGGGTGAGCGAGGTGAGGAGTAGCAGTGCCGCCAACGCACGTGGTGCACGCATGTCCGGCCCCCCGGGATAGGTGACGAATGATGCCGGTTCGACGTGCGAGGACGCGCTGAGGGTTGCCCGAATCCGGTTCCGAAGCGGTCACGGTCGGGACTCGGTACGGGATTTGAGAGCATGGACCCATGCAGCGTTCTCTCCACCGCATGGACACACCTGCGCGTCATGTGGTCGTCATCGGCGGCGGCATCGCCGGTCTCGCCGCCGCGCACCGCCTTCTCGCGTCCGGCGCACGGGTCACCCTCCTCGAGGCCACCGACCGCCTCGGCGGCAAGCTGCAGGCCGGCGAGATCGAGGGCGCTCCCGTGGACCTCGGCGCGGAGTCGATGCTGGCGCGCCGTCCCGAGGGGGTCGAGCTGGCCCGTGCCGTCGGCCTCGGCGACCGGCTGCAGCCTCCCGCCGTCGCCGCGGCCACGGTCTGGACGCGCGACGCACTGCGTCCGATGCCCAAGGGCCATGTGATGGGTGTGCCTGGCACCGCCCAGGCACTCGCGGGACTGCTCTCGGCCGAGGGCATCGCCCGGATCGAACGGGAACGCGACCTCGCCCCCGCCGAGATCGGCGACGACGTGGCGGTGGGCGTCCATGTCGCCGAACGCCTCGGCCGTGAGGTGGTCGACCGGCTGGTGGAGCCGCTGCTCGGAGGGGTGTACGCGGGTGACGCGTACCGCATCTCGATGCGCGCCGCCGTCCCCCAGCTCTTCGAGGCGGCCAGGACCCATGCCTCACTGCTGGAGGGCGTACGCGAGATCCAGGCCAGGGCGGCGGCCGGGCAGCAGGTCGCGGGCCCAGTCTTCATGGGCATCGACGGCGGCATGGGCCGTCTGCCGGGAGCCGTCGCCGAAGCCGTCCGCGCGCAGGGCGGCGAGATCCGCACCGAGACCCCTGTCCTCGGCGTGACCCGCGACGCCGCAGGCTGGCGGATCCGCACCGACCGGACGCGCCTCACCGCCGACGGCGTGGTCCTCGCCACCCCCGCATGGTCCGCGTCCGCGCTGCTCGCGGCCGAGTCCCCGGCGGCCGCCGCCGAACTCGGCCGGGTCGAGTACGCCTCCATGGCACTGGTCACCATGGCCTTCCGGCGCAGGGACCTCGCCAGGATGCCCGCCGGCAGCGGGTTCCTCGTCCCGCCCGTCGACGGCCGGGCCATCAAGGCGTCCACCTTCTCCAGCAACAAGTGGAGCTGGGTCGGTGACGGCGCGGGCGACCTGTTCCTGCTGCGTACCTCGATCGGCCGCTACGGTGAGGAGGAGGCACTCGAACGCGAGGACGTCGAGCTCGTGGACGTGTCGCTGGCCGACCTCGGCGAGGCGATCGGACTCTCGGCCGAACCCGTGGCCACCGAGGTCACCCGCTGGACCGGCGGCCTGCCGCAGTACCCGGTCGGGCATCTGAGCCGGGTCGCCCGTATCCGCGAGGAGGTCGCCAAGCTGCCCGGACTGCGGGTGTGCGGCGCGGCGTACGACGGTGTCGGCATCCCCGCCTGCATCGCCGGCGGGCAGCGCGCGGCGGACGAGATTCTCGCCACGCCGACCCTGGCGCAGGGCACTGATCGCGACGCGGGAGAATAGCTGTATGAGTGCGCCCGAAAAGATCCCGAACGCAGGCAAGAAGGCCAAGGACCTCAACGAGGTCATCCGGTACACGCTGTGGTCCGTCTTCAAGTTGCGCGATGTGCTCCCCGAGGACCGCTCCGGGTACGCGGAAGAGGTCCAGGAGCTGTTCGACCAGCTCGCCGCCAAGGACGTGACCGTGCGCGGCACCTACGACGTCTCCGGGCTGCGCGCCGACGCCGACGTCATGATCTGGTGGCATGCCGAGACCGCGGACGAGCTCCAGGAGGCGTACAACCGCTTCCGGCGCACCCGTCTGGGCCGCGCGCTCGAGCCGGTCTGGTCGAACATGGCGCTGCACCGGCCCGCCGAATTCAACAAGTCGCACATCCCGGCCTTCCTGGCCGACGAGACGCCGCGCAACTACGTCAGCGTCTACCCCTTCGTGCGCTCCTACGACTGGTACCTGCTGCCCGACGAGGACCGTCGCCGCATGCTGGCGGACCACGGCAAGATGGCCCGCGGCTACCCGGACGTGCGCGCGAACACCGTCGCCTCGTTCTCGCTCGGTGACTACGAGTGGATCCTGGCCTTCGAGGCCGACGAGCTGTACCGGATCGTCGACCTGATGCGGCACCTGCGCGCCTCCGAGGCCCGCATGCACGTCCGCGAGGAGATCCCGTTCTACACGGGCCGACGCAGGTCGGTCGCGGAACTGGTCACCGGGCTCGCCTGAGCCTGCGCGAGACCTTGCGGCCGGGGCGTGGACCACGACCCCGGCCGCGACTTTGACCCGGAAGATCAGACGGCGTTCGGCAGCTTCGGCTGTGCCGCCCGCCGGTCCAGCGACACCGGGTCCGGCTCCGGGTGCGGCGCGCACGCAGCGCGCCGCACCGGTGTCTCGCCCGTCAGCAGATAGTTCTCCATGTAAGCGTTCACGCAACTGTTGCTGCCGCCGCCGATGCCGTGCGTACCCGCGTCCTTCTCCGTGATCAGCACGGATCCGCGCAGCCGCCGCTGCAGCTCCAGCGCCCCGTCGTACGGCGTCGCCGCGTCCCGCTCCGCCGCCAGGATCAGCGTCGGCGGCAGCTCCCCGTACGTGGTGCGCACATCCAGCACCTCCTGCCGGGGCTCGGGCCAGAAGGCGCACGGCAGATTCATCCAGACGTTGTCCCAGGTCTCGAACGGAGCGAGCTGCGCCAGCAGGGTGTTGTCGCGGTCCCAGATGTTCCAGTCCGTCGGCCACGGCGCGTCGTTGCACTCGACGGCCGTGTACACGGCGTTGCCGTTCTCCGCCTCCCGCGCGCCCTCCGGCCTCGGCGCGGCCTGCGCGATCAGCGGCTTCGGGTTGCCCGCGAGATACTCCGACAGCGCGCCGGCCCGCTTCGGCCAGTAGTCGTCGTAGTACCCGGCTCCCAGGAACGCGGCGTGCAGCTGACCGGGGCCGACCTTGCCGCCGGCCGGCTTGTGCGCGAGACGGGCCCGCACGGTCTCGTAACTGCGCGCGACCGCCTCGGACGTGGCACCGAGCTGATAGGTCTTGTGGTGCTTGGCGACCCAGGTGCGGAAGTCGGCCCACCGGCTCTCGAAGGCGCGCGACTGTTCGAGGTTGTTGCGGTACCAGACCTGCCGTGGATCGGGGTTGACCGCCGAGTCGAAGACCATGCGGCGCACATGGGACGGGAACAGCGTCGCGTACAGCGCTCCGAAATAGGTCCCGTACGAGGCGCCGATGAACGTCAGCCGCTTCTCGCCGAGCGCCGCCCTCAGCACATCGAGGTCTCGGGCGTTGTTCAGCGACGTGTAATGGCGCAGCGTCGCACCGGAATTGCGGGCACAGCCCAGGGCATACGCCTTCGCCTGCGCGATGCGTTCCTTCTTGTACGAGGGGGAGGGGTGCGTCGGGGCCAGGCTGGGCGCCTTGATGAAGTCCTCCGGGTCCTGGCAGGACAGCGGAGCGGAGCGGCCGACGCCGCGTGGCGCATAGCCCACGATGTCGTAGGCCTTGGCGATCCGCCCCCACTCCGGCAGTTCGGCAGCCATCGGGAAGTACATGCTGGAGGCGCCCGGGCCGCCGGGGTTGTAGACGAGGGCGCCCTGCCGTTCGGCCGCCTTGCCGCTCGCCTTCACCCGGCTGACGGTCAGTGTGATCCGACGGCCCGACGGGTCCGCGTAGTCGAGCGGGACCTCGACGGTGCCGCACTGGATCGGCGCGGGCAGCATCTCCGCCTTGGGGCAGCGCCCGAAGGTGATACCGGCCTCGGCAGCGCGCTCGGCAGCCAGGGCGGTGCCGTGGAACGCGGCGGAGTCGGTGGTGGCACCGCCGGCCGGGGCAACGGTGAGAGCGATCAGGATCACGGAACTGAGACCCGTCGCGGCCCCGTATTTCGCAACTCCTCGCATCGCTGTTCGCATCGGCGTTCCCTTCGTGCGCACGGCGGCGGCCGGAAGGCCACAGGACAAAGGGATCCTTGGCAGAGCAAACGACGTTGTAAAGCACCGAAATGGGGTGTCGGTGTCAAGAACTCCGATGCGCTGACGCCGAACGGCCCTCGGTGAGGGC
The DNA here is from genome assembly GCF_042888425.1 of Streptomyces sp. NPDC002889. Taxonomy (NCBI): domain Bacteria; kingdom Bacillati; phylum Actinomycetota; class Actinomycetes; order Kitasatosporales; family Streptomycetaceae; genus Streptomyces; species Streptomyces sp. NPDC002889. The sequence goes on along the minus strand of NZ_JBIAPT010000006.1, from coordinate 35,028 downwards.
CGCGCGCAACTCCGGATCATCCAGGGCGCGCACTCCGTGGACGGCGACCTCGGCCAGCAGCGCGTGCTCGGCGTCGCCGCCCACGTGGCTCTCTTCGTATCCGTCACTCGCATTGCCGGTGCCGGCCGCCGGGGAGAGCGAGCCGAGCAGGCGCTGACCGTCCGGCGAAGCCCAGCGGGTGTACGGGCGCACCTCGATCCGCGCGATTGCCAGACAGCCGGCCACCAGCATGAGCGGAAGCGCGAACCAGGCGAGCACCCGGCCCGTGTCGGCCTGGTCCAGAGGGGCCGTCAGCAGGGCCGCGGCGGCCAGCGCCACGGTTGCCGCACCGGCGGCCTGGACGCCCCGCACCGCGGAGACCATCCGCGATCTGGCGGCGTCGGGGACGGCCAGACCGGCCCCGACGAGCCGGTCGGCGAGCGCCCGCACCGCGTCGGCCGCGGACGCGGCCGTGCGTACCGCCGCTATCCGCGCCTGTCCCGCCGGGCCTATCGCGCCGATGACCGAGCGCTCCAACTCGTCCTCGCCCTCCGGGTCGACGACCGTGGCCCAGCCCGTGTGCGCCAGCAGCAGCCTGCGCCTGCGGTGCATCGAGACCAGGGTGAGGTCGGTGACCCGGTACGGACCGCCGGCCAGGAAAGCGGCCTCGTACAGGCTCAACTCCCGCTGGTCGCCCACGTCCTCGAGCGAGGGGACGGCGGTCTCGGCGGCGGCGACACACAGGCGGATGCAGCTCAGGCCCGTCACGGCCCAGGCGACCAGCAGGAAAAGGACCCAGAACATGGCCGAGTTGTACGCGAGGAGTGCTCGAGTGCGCCATGAGCTGTTCCACATGAGGACACAGCGTTATGGCTTCGTGACGCTCTCCGCAGCTCCTTCCCTGTCTCCCGTATCGGCCGCCTCTGCCGCACCGTCAGGAACTACTGCTGCTGCTGCCACCACAGCTGGAACTGGAGGAGCTTCCGCAGCTGGACCCGGACGAGCCCCCACAGCTCGACCCGCTGCCGCTGCTGGATCCGCAGCTGGAGCTGCCACAGCTCGAGCCGGAACCCGAACCGGCGCACCACACGGGGTCGCCGTACGAGGACGAGCTGCCGGCGTCGTACGAGGAGTCGTACGACGAAGAGCGGTTCCGGCGGCGGCCCGCCATGGCCGCCGCCGTCAACTGTGTCCTCAGATCGGTGTCGGGCAGGGCAAGCACCCCGTGCGCGGCGACCAGAGAGGCGGCGTCGTACGTCTGCGCGTGCGCTGCCTGGTACGAGCGCAGGACACTGCGCCCCGCAGGGGTGACGCGGCGCCGGGCCCGGGCCGCCATGACGGAGCCGGCCACGATGCCGGGAAGCAGCGCGGGCAGCACCAGCACGATGAACGGCGGCCCCCCCTCGCCGAGATCGGTGCTGACGAACTCGATGACGGTCAGCGCGAACGAGACGGGCAGGCCGAGCATGCACACGATCGTCTGGGCCAGGCCCCATGCGGCCAGGCCGCCGTTGTGGCCAGGAGGCATCATCAGCCCGCGCGCGGCGAGACCGTCCCCGATCTCCTGCACGGCGGGGCTGCGCATCACCTCGCGCCGCAAGGGGTGCAGCGCACCGTGAGGGGCGGCGGCCAGCGTGTCGAACACCGCGCGTTCCACGGGGTCCTGGGCAACGGGACGCAGCACCGTGGCGATCCCGGGCCCTCCGACGGCCAGCCGTCCGTCCGCATGCAGTGCGGCGAGCGCGGCGTCCACGACCCTGGCGGGGCCGCCCCCGAGGAACGCGGCTTCGTAGACGTGGTGGATACGGGAGTCACCCGCGGCTCCGGCGGGCCGGGCGGCGGACACCTTGATGATGAGCAGGGCGGAGGAGAGCCCCACCGCGAGATAGACGATCACTGCGAGAACGGACATCCCGCTCACCTCCTGACAAGTGCGGCTCGGGCGGCACGGACCAGACGAGCGGTCCTGCGCGGCGGGTGTGGTGCGGCGCGCTCCTGCCACCAGCGGGTGAGCCGGCGGCGGGCGCCGATGTCGTCCGGGCGGCCGGCGGCCAGCAGATGCTCGGCGAAGTCGAGCGCGTCACGCCGGTAACCGGCACGCATGGGCCGCGCCTTGGCATAGGCGAGAAACGCGGCGCGGTACCCCGTGCCCAGGATCTCGGGCAATTCGGGCGCGACCTTGCCGACGACATCGGCCCGCTTGCCGGCCAGTGCCCGGGCCTGCACCCGCAGCCGTCGCGGATCGAACCCCTCGGGCGCGGGTGTACCGGCGACAAGAGCGGACAACAGCGCGGCCTGCGCGAGGGCAACCCGTTCCCGTGCGGCGGGCGTCGCCACCGGGACGGGCTGCCGCGCGGCGCCGGGTGCCCTGCTGCCCGCGGTCGCGTCGGCTTCCCCGGCCGGGACCGACGGCCGTGCTTCGGCGCGGGTACGACCGGTCCTTGCCGGTGTGGCGGGCGCGTCGGCGGCCGGCCCGGGCGCCGGGGTACCGGTGATGCGGTCCGGTTGTGCCACGGCCGGCTCCCGAACTGCGGTCCGTGCCCCTGCGGTGGTGGCGCACCCCCGGCTCGCGGCCGGTGCCTGCGCCGGAGCGTCGTCCTCCCGCGCGGCGCCCGCCGCGGCCGAGGACGACGCCAGGAACGGCTGCCGCTCGGCGGACAGCGTCGTGCGGATCGTGGTCAGTTCCGCTTCGAGCTCCGCAGCGGGCGGGAAGTCGTCGTCCCGTTCCAGCAGGACGCCCGGTGGGCGCACCCGCCTGCGCAGGTCCGACAGGATGTCCAGGACCGGCTGGGTCACCGGGTGGGCGTGGGTGTCGTGCCAGACGCCGTCGCGTTCGACGCCGCCCGCGACATGGACGTAAGCGATGGCCTCGACCGGAAGCTCGTCGAGGGCCTTCGACGGGTCCTCGCCGCGGTTGACGTGGTTGGTGTGGAGATTGGCCACATCGATCAGCAGCCGTACCCCCGTCCGCTCCACCAGCTCCGCGAGGAACTGGCCCTCGGTGAGCTGCTCGTCCGGCCAGGAGATCAGCGCCGCGATGTTCTCCAGCGCCAGCGGCACAGGCAGTGAGTCCTGCGCGATGCGCACGTTCTCGCAGAGCACCTTCAGCGCGTCCCAGGTGCGGGGCACCGGCAGCAGATGACCCGCCTCCAGCGCCGGTGAGGCCGTCAGCGCGCCGCCGGCCCGGACGAACGCGATGTGCTCGGTGACCAGTGGCGCGTCCAGCGCCGTGGCCCGCTCGGCGAGGTCGGCGAGCCGCTGCCCCGAGGGCCGGTCCGCGCCGCCGAGGCCCAGTGAGACCCCGTGCGGCACGATGCGGACCCCACGCGAGCGCAACCGCGCCAGCGAGGCGGGCAGATGACCGGGGCAGACGTTCTCCGCGACGACCTCGACCCAGTCGACGCCCGGCAGCCGTTCCACCGTGTCCGCGATCTCGGGCCGCCAGCCGATTCCTGTGCCGAGTTCCATGGAGTCCCCCTCCTCTGCGCCCGACGTGATGACGTGCGGTGCAGGGGTCATGGCCCCGCCGGACGCCGGTGAATCCAGAGGAGGGGACGTTCAGAGCTTCATTTGAGGTTCCGGGCGGTCCCGTCCTACCCGCCGGTCTGCGGGTCCGGTGCCTCCGGACGGTTCGTGTTGACCGTGCCCGGGGCCACGGGAGACGGCTTGGACGTGAGCGACTGGTTCGCGGACGGCTCCGCGGGCTGCGGCGCCGGCGGCAGGCTGCCGTTCGGCGGCGGCGGGCCCGTGGGGCTGGCCGTCGCGCCCCCGGCGGCCTCGTTGGCTATGGCGTCGAAGTCGACCATCCCGGTGTTCTCCAGCATGGTGATGTGGTCGAGGACCGTGACGTTCGCGTCGCTCGCCAGCTGACGTATCAGCGTGTTCCGGGTGGTGTGCCGAACCTGCGCGACCAGGGCGAAGACCTTGCCGTGCGCGTTGCGCAGCAGGTTGGCGAACTTGTACTCGTACTCCCGGCCGCTCGCCGCCGACAGCTCCTTCAGCCACCCCTGCTGCTGCTCGGTCGGCTGGTTGGGCAGCTCCACGCCGAGCTTCGCCGCCACGTCGCGCGACCGCTTGTCGAGGTCGGCGTGGCCGACGATCAGGTGGTCACCCGCGTCCCTGATCGCCTTCGTCGGCGCCCGCTCGAGCGCCTGCTGTCCCGCGGGCAGCTCCCAGAGCCCCGCCAGCCGGACCTTCACCAGGAAATCGCGGTCGGTGGCCGACAGCGGTCCCCACTGGGTCGCCACGCTCGAGGCGTTGAGATTGTCCTGCCCGGTGCCGGAACGGTCGGCGTAGGACCACACAGGGAAGGCGAGTGCGCCGACCGTGACGACCAGAGCCGCGATGATGAGTGCTGTTCCGTTGATGCGCCGCAACAAAGTGCCTCCAGAGCCGATGCCGTTCCACGGCAACCAACCGCCGAATGGAAATCGCCGCACAAACTACTTGGCGGTACGGAGAAGTACGTAACGCGGGGGGCCGGTGTTCAGCCCCGCAGCGACGGATGGTCCGCGACCACCGTGCAGGAGCCCGGAGTGATCTCCGTGAAGCCCGCGTCGCGCACCACCGGCAGGCCACTGACCGTGAGTGGCCGCCAGTGTGCCTCGCCGGCCGTACGTACCGACAGGGGGTACCCGGCCTCCCGCCACGCCTTGCGCTCCGCGTCCGAAAGCTCCCACCAGGCGAGCTGCGCACCGTGCCCGGCCTGCGCCATCGCCTTGCCCGCCGACATCGCCACCTCGGGGCTCAGCCACAGCACGGGTCCTGCGAGGTCGGGGGACGCCGGCGGCTCGGGATCGTCCAGTTCGGTGCCGGACACCTGAAGTTTGGCCAGTTCTTTCGGCCAGCCGTCGAGCGGGACCGGCGGAAAGACCCTTACCTGCGCATGTGTTCCCGTCACCGTGATGCCCGGCAGCGCAGAGGCCTTGCGCCACTCCGCGCCGCGCGCCCGCCGCACCACCTTGCGGATCCGGGCGTCCTGCCAGTCCCGCATGGACTGCGCCCACTCGCCGTCGCCCTCGGACCGCTCGTCTCCGAGGATGGCGAGCACCGCCCGGGCAGCGGTCTCCAGCGCGTCGGTACGGGCCGGGGGGTCGGCCTTCTCGATGCGTACGACGAGCGGCAGGACGAACTGCGGGGCCTCGTCGCGCGAGGTGCTCTCGTGCCGGAAGGGGCTGTCAGGGCTGTCGGTGCGGGGTTCTTCGCTGCTCACGCGGTTCAGTCTGCCAGCCGCCGTGACGGGCAGTGTTGGCGGAACGTATGCCTCCGGGCGACGATGCCCGGCATGAAGAGTGACCTTTTCTCCACGGAGAACATGGCGCAGCAGGCGACCGTGCCCGGAATGACCCTGCAGAACGCCAAGTCGATCAAGTACGCGGTCAACGGCGAGATGCACGCGCGGCAGGGCTCGATGATCGCCTTCCGCGGCAATCTGCAGTTCGAGCGCAAGGGCCAGGGCATCGGCGGCATGCTCAAGCGCGCCGTCACCGGCGAGGGCCTGCCGCTGATGGCGGTGCGCGGCCAGGGGGAGGCATGGTTCGCCCACGAGGCGGCCAACTGTTTCATCGTCGACATCGATCAGGGCGACACGCTCACCATCAACGGCCGCAACGTGCTCTGCTTCGACGCGACCCTCTCGTACGAGATCAAGACCGTGAAGGGCGCCGGTATGACCGGCGGTGGCATCTTCAACAGCGTCTTCACCGGATACGGAAAGCTCGGCGTCATCTGCGAGGGCAATCCCCTCGTCATACCCGTCACGGCGCAGCAGCCGGTGTTCGTCGACACGGACGCGGTCGTCGGCTGGAGCGCCCAGCTGCACACCTCGCTGCACCGCTCGCAGTCCATCGGCTCGATGATCCGCGGCGGTTCCGGCGAGGCGGTCCAGCTGAAGCTGGAGGGCGAGGGCTTCGTCATCGTGCGGCCCAGCGAGCTCACCCCGCAGAAGGCGGGCCAGAACTGAACTCCCGGCCGCTGACGCTTCGCCAGGTGGGCCGCCGCTACGGTCTCGGCGGGCCCTGGATCCTGCGCGGCATCGATCTCGAGGTGGAGCCGCGCACCCTGGTGCGTATCGAGGGGACGAAGGGCAGCGGCAGGTCGACCCTGCTGCGGATGCTCGCCGGTATCGGCGCGCCCACCGCGGGCCGGATCGGCGGCCGGCCACGTACGGCATACGTCCCCGAGCGCTTCCCCGCCGCGCTGTCCTTCACGGCGACGTGGCCATCTGACGCATCTCGGGCGTTTCCACGGCCTTGGCCTGCGCACCGCCGAGTGGCTGGAACGGTTGTGGGCGGCGGGCCATGCCCGCATCCCGCTCGCCGAACTGTCCAAGGGAACCACCCGGAAGGGCGGGGAGAGGGCGGGTTGGAGTCGTACGCAACGGACAACGGCAGGGGGTGGGCGAATGGACGGGCATGAGCCGTACTGCGCGGCGCCTGACACCGAGCCTGCCGCAGCCCACGTCCCGGCCGCCGACGGTCCCTTCGCCGAATGCGTGCTGTGCCGCAGGCCGACCGAATACCCGGATTCGGTCAAGGGTGCACCTCTGTGTCCTGTGTGCGCATGGCATGAGGGCCAGCGGTCCGCCTGTTCCGGCTAGGCATCCACCGTCCGGAGCACCCGGCCCCGGCGCGGTTGTCTGCAGCTGCGGTGGCCAATCTGCCCGGATGCGAAGTGGGGGAGCCGGCAGCGACAGCAGTGACGGGTGCGCCGACGGGCCCGGCGAATGACCCGCGGCCAACCCCGCGGGCGGAGCGTTGCAGACGGTCAGCCCGAGCGGCCGAGCGCCGGGCACCGGTGCGCATCAGATCGGAGACCTTCACCAGGTGGTAACCGCGTCTGCGCAGCTCGGGAACGATTGTCCGGACGGCCTGCGCGGTGACCGGCGCCGCGCTGCGCGTGCAGTGCATCACCACCACCGAGCCCGGCTTCACCTCCGCCAGGACCTGCTCGGCGACCGCGTCCGCGTCCGTCGCGAAGGCGTCGCCGCTGACGACGTCCCACTGGACCGCGGTCACCCCGGCCGGACCGATCGCGCGCAGCGCCCTCTCGTCGTAACAGCCGCCGGGGAAGCGGAAGTACGGCACAACCCTGCGCGCACCCACCTTGCGGAAGGCGGCGAAGGCCCGCTCCACATCGGCCCGCATGTCCTGCCTGCCGATCACCGGCAGCCCGTAGCAGGGCGATGCGAACGCATAGTGGCTGTAGGAGTGGTTGGCGATCTCGAACAGCGGGTCGTTGCCGATCTGCTTCGCCTGATCGGGGTACTCCTCCGCCCAGCGGCCGGTCATGAACACCGTCGAGGGGACGCTCAGACTGCGCAGCGAGTCGATCAGTGCGGGATTGTCGAACCGTTCCCCGCCGCCCGCCCGGGCCCCCTGATCCGCCGTCATATCGGCGTCGAAGGTGAGCGCGACGGCCTTGCCGGCAGGGCCGGTCGCCCGCCGGAACACCGGCGTGAGCCCGCCGGGCCCCGGTGCGACCTTCGGTGCTCCGGGATCGGCCTTCTCCAGCGGCCTCCCAGCTTGCGGGGAGGCCGCCCGCGTCCGGCTCGGGGACGGCTTCGGGGTGGTGCCGGAGCGATGCTCGCTGCCGCAACCGACAAGGACGGTGCTCATCACGGCAGCGACCGTCATCCTCCGCACAAGAGTGATCACCCAACGGAATATATGATCAGTCCTTCGGCGTGCGGCTGTGGCGCTCCCGTGCCGGGGCTAGGTTCCCCCGGTCCAGCCCAGCGGATGCAGCTCCACGGGCCTGGCCGCGGCTTCCGGCTCCCCGCCCGCCTCGGTGAACGCCGTCAGTGCCGCTATCAGCGCGGCCCGCTGCGCGGGGTCAAGACGCTCCACGATCGACGCGATCTCCTTGCGGCGTCCCGACATGACCTCCTCGACGATTCGCTCACCCTCCGGTGTCAGCCGCAGCACGGTCTCGCGACGGTTGTCCGGGTTGGTCTGCCGGTCCACCAGGCCGATGGTGATCAGCCGGTCCACCATGCGCATCGCGGTCGAGGGGCTGACACCGAGCCGCTCGGCGAGCAGGACGAGCTTGGCGGCGCCGTGCGTCGACAGCACGACCAGCAGCCGGAACTGGTGGAGTGTCACCCGGTCCTCGACCGAGGCCAGGGACCGTGCGGACAGGGCCACCAGCAGCCGGGACGCGGTCAGTACCGCACGGGTGACCGCGTCCACGTCGTCCATGCCGTCGCCCGGCTGATTCTGCTCGACCATGACCCCTTTCTACCCTGTCGCCTGTTCTGCGGCGGCAGGGGAGTGCCTCTCGTTGAACATTCCGGTGCTCTCCCGCGTACCTGTCGACGCGCCGTGCCAGCCGCAACACCAGCTCCCGTGAACAAGAGACGTGTTCTTGAAGCCGAAACTGGGAGACACCATGCGTTCGATGCACGGCACCGCACGATCCAGGACCGGAATATGGGCGGCGCTCGCCCTCGCTGTGGCGCTGGCCGCCATCGCCTCCGTATTGCTCGTGGTACGTGGCAGCAGCGGAGGGGATGCGGACCCGGCGGCCGTCGGGCTGCCGCAGCATCAGGGGGGCCACGCGGGAGCCGCCGGCCAGGAGGGGACGCTCCAGGGCCGGAGCGGGGCCGCCGGCGCCGCCGACAGCGGGCCGCAGCCGGTCACCGAAGTCGACAGGACGTTCCTCGTCAAGGTGCGCCAGGCGGGGTTGTGGGAGATTCCCGCGGGCCGGCTGGCGCAGACCCACGCTTCGAGCGATGCCGTACGGCGCGCCGGACTCCACCTGCTCGACGGTCACAGCAAACTCGACCAACTGGTCCGTGAGGACGCCGACATCCTCGGCGTCGAGCTTCCGAATGAGGCCACGGCCGAGCAGCAGCAGTGGGTGACCCAGTTGGACGAGGCCAGGGGCGACGAGTTCGACCGGCTGTTCGCCAACGTACTGCGTGCGTCGCACGGCAAGATCTTCGCCACGATCGGCGAGGTGAGGGCTGCCACGCAGAACGACCTCATCCGCCGCCACGCACGTCAGGCCAACCAGACCGTGCTGGACCACATGGAGGTCCTGGAGGACACGGGGCTGGTCACCCCCGACACGCTCCGCGAGGTCGAGTCCGCCGTCACCCCCAAGTAGGCAGGTGCGACGGGCACTCCAAAGCCCCGCCGGGCTTTTTGCACTGTGCAATGATGCCCTCGTGAGGGACCCGGCGGGCGGTCGGCAACTGCTCGGGAGCGGCACTGGCACGGTGGCGTGGCTCGACCGCGCGCTACCCGCCTGCCGGGTCCTTCGCTCCGTGTGCTCAGGAGGAATGAACGATGGCAGGGACCCCTTCGGTCGGTGTGCTCGCCGGGCTGGCGAACCTGATCGAGGTTCCGGCCGGCCAGGGTGGCGCCGTGTGGCGCCTGACCGCCGCCGGCCGTCAGCTGGACGCCAATCTGATCCGCGTCCTGCCCGGCGACCGGGTCCAGGGTCATGTCGAACCGGACCTGGATGTGCTGCTGTGCGTACTGACCGGCACCGGTGAGCTGGAGACGGACGGCACTCGGCAGCGGCTGTCGGCGGGTTCCGTGGTGTGGCTGCCGCACGGCGCCCATCGGTCACTGTCCGCCGGGCCGGTCGGACTCGCCTACGTCACGGCGCACCGCCGCCGTCCGGGCCTCGCCATCCGCAACGCCACGTCCGCCGCCACGGCAGTCGAGGGCGGTGAACCGGCCTGTCTGCTGAATCGGATCTGTCCGGGCTGCGACCGCCCTGCCGAGGACGTCGGTGCACGTTACTGCAGCCGGTGCGGCACAGAACTGCCCTCGTGAGCCGACTCTGACGGTTCGTCACAAAGGTTCTTTCGCAATCGCGATGAGTACAACTCCCGCCCCATCCGTATCAACGGTCGGACGCGTCCCCCGGTTTCCATCGGCAACCGGACTCCGTACCCCCTACAGGAGGCGACGAGTTGAGTCATAGGCGAATACCCAAGCGAAAGGCCATTCTGGCGGGAGCCGGAGCGGTCGGGATCGCCGCAGCAGCCATTCTGCTGCCCCAAGCCAACGCCTCGCAGGACGGCGACTCCCAATCCGAGGCGCGGTCGGCTCCCCGGAAGTTGAGCGCCGCATCCGCGGCAGATCTCCTCGAACAGCTCGGTGAGAAGCTCGGCGACGCCTACGGCGGGGCCTATTACGACGCCGACGACCAGGAGCTCGTCGTCAATGTCGTCGGCGACGACAACGATGTGATCGTCCAGGTCAACAAGGCCGGGGCGGTGGCGCGCGAGGCGGACAACAGCTGGGGTGCGCTCAAAGCCGCCACCGGCGAACTGGCGAAGAAGGCCACCATCCCGGGCACCGCCTGGGCCCTGGACCCGCGGACCAACCAGGTCCTGGTCACGGCGGACCGCACCGTGGCCGGCGACCAGTGGGACAAGCTGGAGTCGGCAGTGGACTCCCTCGGCACGGGCGTGGCCCGGATCCAGAAGTCCAAGGGCGAGTTCAAGCCCTTCCTCGAAGGCGGCGACGCCATCTTCGGCGGCGGCGCACGCTGCTCGCTGGGCTTCAATGTCACCACGCAGGACGGCCAGCCCGGCTTTCTGACCGCGGGCCACTGCGGAGTGGCCGCCGAGCAGTGGTCCGAGTCCGCGAACGGTGCACCCATCGGTACGGTCCAGGCCGCGACGTTCCCCGGCGACGGCGACTTCGCGCTCGTCACGTACGACGATCCGGCCGTGGACGCCCCGAGCTCGGTGGACCTGGGCAACGGGCAGACCGTCGAGATCGTGCAGGCGGACGATGCGGCCGTCGGGCAGCAGGTGTTCCGGATGGGCAGCACCACCGGTCTGAAGGACGGTCAGGTCACCGGACTCAATGCCACCGTGAACTATCCGGAGGGCACGGTCACCGGTCTGATCCAGACCAATGTGTGTGCGGAGCCCGGTGACAGTGGTGGTGCCCTGTTCACCGGCGACGGCAGCGCGATCGGTCTGACCTCGGGCGGCAGCGGCGACTGCACACAGGGTGGTGAGACCTTCTTCCAGCCGGTCACCACGGCGCTGGCGGCGGTCGGCGCGCAGATCGGTGACGGCGGAGCGGGCGCAGGTGACGCGGGCGCTGGCGCGGGTGATGCCGGTGCTGGTGACGCGGGTGCCGGTGATGCCGGTGCCGGTGACGCGGGTGCCGGTGATGCCGGTGCCGGTGACGCGGGTGCCGGTGATGCCGGTGCCGGTGACGCGGGTGCTGGTGACGCGGGTGCCGGTGACGCGGGTGCCGGTGATGCCGGTGCGGGCGAGGCACAGGACGACAACGCCGGTGCGGACGACAACGCCGTCCAGAACCCCGGTTCCGGCGGCTGACGAGGGCTGACGGGTGTGGGGACAGGGCTCCGGGCGCCGTGGGCGCCCGGAGCCCTCCGGGTCCTTCGGCAGCTCGGCCGGTCCCGCCGCGCGGTCCACGGAGCAGCCGCGGGTCCGGCCCGCCCCCGTCGGTCGGGCCGGACACCGCTGCTACTGCATGTGTTGAACGCGCGGACGGGGTGCGGTCATTCCCCCGGGGCCCTCCGGAAGTGCGAGCAGTGCGAAGAAGCGGTGGGCCGCGCCGCCGCGCCGGACGACCAGAAGCCAGGTGAGCGCGACGGCCACCGGGACTCCGAGCCACCAGCCCAGCAGATGCACCAGGACCGAGGACGCGACGGCCGTGCCGAGCGCCGCTGCGAAGACCGCCCCGAGCACGGCGCCGAGGACACGCAAGGAGCCCGTCATCGTTGAGGCGCCCGCGTCGCGCTGCCCGGTCCGGATCCAGTGGGCCATGAGCGCCAGCATCGCCGGGACGAGGACGGCGCCCATGCCGTACAGGGTCAGTGCGACGGGTGAGCCGAGCCAGTCGCCCGTGCGCGACAGGGCCTGACCGAATCCGGGCTGCTCGGGCCATGCCGCGAACGTCTCCCGGTCGGCGGAGAAGAAGCGCTGGTACCCGCGTCCGTCCCAGCCGTGGACCAGGATGAAGAACATGCCGGTGTAGCCGATCCCCGCCTGCAGGAAGGCCGCGTACACCCGTCCGGCGGCGATGAGTCGCGACGCGACCCAGTAACCGAGCACGCCCTGGCTGACGTTGGTGGCGGCGAACAGGGCGACCAGCCAGGCCGGGAGCGCGTCGTGCCCGCGGGCGGCCTGCATGGTCTCCCAGTCCGGGAAGCCCCAGAGCAGCCAGGCGCCGCTGGGCGCGAACAGCACCGCGCAGTACAGGACGGTGGCCATGAGGTACGGGTCGGACCAGCGGCCGCGGTCCTTGCCTGCCGCTGAGGCGAGTTGACGGGCGGCGGCGGTCGCGAAGCCCGCGCCTATCCCGTAGGACCAGAAGACATCCACCTGGACCATCGTGCTCCCTTTCCGGAATGACACGTCATTCCGTTCTGAAGGCAAAAGAAAAGAGCGGTCCTTGCCGGCCACAGCTCAGGGTGAGCCGAGACCGTCGAACATGAGCGTCTCCACCGTGCGGATCCAGGGATCGCGCATGGCCTCGGGATCCTGCGCATGCAGCAGCCGCACGGCCCCGGTCAGGATCATTCCGTTGACCGCGAGACCCACGACGTGGGCGTCGAGGTCGCGCCGCAGAAAGCCGCGGTCCTGCCCGTTGTGGATGAAGCCGGCGGTGTACGCCGCGGCCGCTTCCATCGCCTTGCCGGCCATGTCCGGCTCGGCCCTGTCGATCGCTACGGCGTCGTAGAAGAGGATGCGGCACAGCGCGGGTTCGGCCACGACGAGGTCGAACAGCTTGTGGCCGATGCGCCGCACCTGTTCCCGGTACTGCGCCAGTTCCGCACTGGCCCCGGGGTCCTCGTCGGCGAGGGCCTCCAGCACCTGCCCCAGAGCGCGGGACACCACGCTGCGCGCGATGTCCTCCTTGTTCTTGAAGTACCGGTAGAAGGTCCCGTGCCCGGCCCCGAGCTCCCGGGCGATGTCGGAGATCCCGGTCGCGTGGTAGCCGCGCTCGGCGAACACCTTGCCCGCGGCGCGCAGTATGGCGTCCCGCTTGTCCCCGGCGTCGTGCGTCACGTCCCGGCCCCTTCACCCGACGGAATGACGCGTCATTCTGGTGCCGGGGGCGAACTCCCGTCAATACCGGGCCCGTTCGCAGTCCCCACCCGGTCCAGCGTGGCCGTCAGCGCGTCCAACTCCGTGCGCAGGGCCCGGATGCGGTCCAGGGAGAGCCCCGTGGCCCCGGCGATCCTGCGGGGTACGCCCAGCGCCCGACCGCGCAGTGCGGTCCCGGCGGGGGTGGGGCGGGCAGTGACGGAGCGCTCGTCCTCCTCGCTGCGCCTGCGCACCACGTAGCCGGCCGACTCCAGTCGCTTGAGCAGGGGTGACAGCGTGCCCGAGTCCAGATGCAGATGCGCGCCGATCTGCTTGACCGGCAGTTCGCCGTGCTCCCAGAGCACCAGCATCACCAGGTATTGCGGGTACGTGAGCCCCAGCTCCTTCAGTGCGCCGCGATAGACGCCGTTGAAGGCGCGCGCGGCGGCGTGCAGCGAGAAGCAGATCTGGTGGTCGAGCCGCAGAAAGTCCTCGTCAGGCACCTGACTCAGTGGCGTCGTCTCCCGGGAGCTCTCCATGGGCTCAGCATACCTGCGCGCCACTCAGTTGTGCACAATTGAGTTGTGTGCTTTATTTATCCCTGCTGTTCCCCACGGACGAAGAGGGATGAAACTCATGGACGCGCTCTACACCGCCGTCGCCACCGCCAACGGCCGCGAAGGCCGCGCCGTCAGCTCCGACGGCCAGATCGACCTGCCGCTCGCCCACCCCAAGGCCCTGGGCGGCAACGGCCAGGGAACCAATCCTGAGCAGCTCTTCGCCGCCGGTTACGCGGCGTGCTTCGCCAGTGCGATGGGCGCCATCGGCCGCCAGGAGAAGATCGACGTCAAGGACGCCTCGGTGACCGCCGAGGTCTCGATAGGCAAGGACACCGACGGCGGTTTCGGCCTCTCCGTGATCATGCGTGTCGAGCTGCCCGACCACCTCCAGGGCGAGGCCGGGCGTGAGCTCCTGGAGAAGACGCACGCGTACTGCCCGTACTCCAAGGCGACCCGCGGCAACCTTCCGGTCGAGCTGGTCATCGAGTAATCCCCCGACACGGCGGCAGAGCCGGGCGATCGGCGCTTGGATGGCCTCATGGCCGAGGCGGTCAAGCAGTTCGACCCGGCTCTGCTGCGGATGATGCGGGCCGACGAGGCCAACTGGGACGCACGTACTCCCGTACACCTGGCCGGCCGGTTCCACGACGTGAGCCCGGCCGCCGACCCGGCGCGCTGGTTCGCTTCCTGCGGGTGGGCATCGGTGATCCGACGGGGCGTGAGGTCCTGCATCTCCTGTGCCATGTGGGCGGGTCAGCCGTTCAGGTTCCGCATGAGCTCGGGTGCGTAGCGGTCGCCGGAGACGATTCCGCTCGGGGCAACGGCGTCGATGGCGGCCACGTCCTCGGCGGAGATCGATATGCCGGTGGCGGCGACGTTGTCCTCCAGGTAGCGGCGCCGCTTGGTGCCGGGAATGGCGACCGCGCCCTGATGCAGGACCCAGGCGAGCGCGAGCCGGGACGCGGTGACGCCCTTGTCGGCCGCGATGCGGCGCACCTCGTCGACCACCGCGAGGTTGCGTCCGAAGTTCTCGCCCTGGAAGCGGGGGTCGGTGCGGCGGAAGTCGTCCGCGGCGAAGTCGTCGGGGCTGGTGATCGCGCCGGACAGGAAGCCCCGGCCCAGCGGTGAGTAGGCGACGAGTCCGATTCCGAGCTCCGTCAGGGTGGCCAGGACGCCGTCGTCCTCGATGCCGCGCTCGAACAGCGAGTACTCGCTCTCGACCGCGGTGAGCGGGTGGACGGCATGCGCGCGGCGGATGGTCGCGGGCGCCGCCTCGGACAGCCCGATGTAACGGACCTTGCCGGCCGCGACGAGCTCGCCCATAGCGCCGACCGTCTCCTCGATGGGGACGCCGGGGTCGACGCGGTGCAGGTAGTAGAGGTCGACGTGGTCCGTGCCGAGGTGGCGCAGGGACCGCTCCAGGGAGCGGCGGACGTACGCGGGCGAACCGTTCTGGCCGACGAGCGTCCCCTCGTCGGTGAACTCGATCCCGGTCTTGGTCGCGACGACGGCCTGCTCCCGTCGGCCCGCGAGGGCCTTGCCGATGAGCTGTTCGTTGATGAACGGACCGTAGGCCTCGGCGGTGTCCAGCAGGGTGACGCCGAGCTCCAGGGCCCGGTCGATCGTGGCGAGCGACTCGGCCTCGTCGGTACTGCCGTAGAAGGCGCTCATTCCCATGCAGCCCAGCCCCTGGGCGGAGACGGTCAGGCCCTGGGTGCCCAGTGTGCGGTGTTCCATCGTGGTGCTCCTCAGGCTAAGTAACTAACTGGATAGATCCAAGGTGCGCTACGTCGTCCCGAAAGTCAATAACTGGATAGTTACTTGTTACGCTGCAGCCATGGCACGCGACTCCAGCGCAACCAAGGCCCGCCTCCTCGACGCCGCATTCGCCGAGTTCGCCGCGTACGGCATCGCCGGCGCGCGAGTGGACCGGATCGCCGAGGCCGCGGGAGCGAACAAACGGCTGATCTACGTCTACTTCGGCAACAAGGACCAGCTCTTCGACGCGGTCATGGAGCGAGCCCTGGCCCTGGGCGTGGAGGCGGTCCCGTTCGAAGCGGAGAACCTGCCCGGATACGCAGGACGGATCTTCGACCACCTGGTGGCCCATCCCGATCTGATGCGCCTGATCACATGGAAGCACCTGGAGCGCCCCGGTGCCACCGACGCCGAGGCGCAGTCGTACCGGGCAAAGACGCAAGCCGTTGCCGTGGCCCAGCGGGATGGACGCATCGATCCGGAGTACGACCCGGCCGATGTGCTCATCCTGACACTGGCACTGGCGCAGGCATGGTTCACGATCGCGGGCGGTATGAGCCCCACGGGCACCGGCACTCCCTGGCCGCCCCAGCAGCTCGCACGGCACCGCGCCGCCGTCGTCGACGCCGTACGCCGGATCACCGCGCCACGGGGGGACTCTGCAGTGGGGCGTTCCGCGTCGTCGCAGGCGTAGCCGGGCGCGGCACTCGCGGGAGAGCCGGCCGCCGGGTGACACCCTGCGTGGCGCTCCGCGATGCGGGCCGCGGCAAGCGACCCCGCGCGCGGGGCCCCTCAAGGGTCCACGCGCACGGGGTCGCTTGCCGCGGCCGGTGGGAAAAGGCCCGGTCAGAAGGAACGGAGCCTGAGGAGACGCTCCTTGGTGCCGTCGCCGTCCTGGGAGGGCCAGGTCCAGTCGAGGCTGCCGGCGCGTTGCAGAGCCGCCTTGACAACACTGGGTGATGCGGTGGGGTGGGTCGCCCGGTACAGGGCTGCGCCGCCCGCGACGTGGGGCGCGGCCATCGAGGTGCCGGACATGGTGGCGTACCCGCCGCCCATGTAGGTGGAGCGGATGCACACGCCCGGGGCGATCAGGTCCACATCGGAGCCGTAGTTGGAGAAGTTGGCGAAGGTGTCGTCCTGGTCGCTGAGGCACGTGGGCCGGCCGATGCCTCCGGGCTTGCCGTCGAAGTCGGCCAGGGCGCTGACGGTGATCACTTCGTCGTACGCGGCGGGGGTGGTGTTCTTGGCGTCGGCGTGGTCGTTGGCGGCCGCGACGGTGTACGTCACGCCCTTGGCGACGGAAGCGCAGATCGCCTGGTGCATGGCGTCGTTGTCGGTCTTGCCGCAGTTGCCGTCGTCGGTGCCGCTGCCGCCCAGGCTCATGTTGGCGACGTCGATCTCGTCGGCGTGCTCGGTGACATAGTCGATGCCGCAGACGACGTCCGAGGTGGAGCCCCAGCCGAGGGGGCTGAGCACCTGCACCGGCCAGAGCCGGGCGCCCGGTGCCACGCCGACCACTCCCGTGCCGTTGTCCAGGGCGCCGATGGTGCCGCCGACGTGCGTGCCGTGACCGTGCATGTCGTCCGGGGGCAGCATGCCGAGCCAGCAGTTCTTGCCGCCGTCCTTGTGCACATTCAGGTCCGGGTGGTCCAGATCGATTCCGGTGTCGATCACGGCGACATCCGCGGCGACCCGGGTGTCGACGCCGTCGATGGCCGCAGTGGGGCTGAGATCGGCCTCCGCCCGGTCCACGCCGGTCGGGGTCGACTGGGCGGTGGCCTGCACCCACCGGTCGGGCTGTACCGACAGGACCTGCGGGTCGTCGGCGAGCGTGGCCGCCGCGCTCGGGCTCATGGACGCCGCATAGCCGTGGAGGGCGTAGCGGTAGACGTGCTTCACCTCGGCACCCATGGAGGATGCCTGCTCGACAGCTGCGTCCACGGCCGTATCGGCGTCTCCGCGGACGGCAGTGTCCTTGAGGGTCACGATGTACCGGCCGGGGATGTGGTCGGACTGTGCGGATTCCTTGGCGACCGCGGGGGTCGGTGAAGCGGCCGCCAGGACGAGTGCAAGGAGGGCGACGCCGAAGATCTTGGGCATCCCGGACCTTTCTTGAGGGCATTGAGGGGCGCGAACCGGCCTGGTACTTCTGCATATTTCTGCAATGTCCGGTTCATCTGGGTGTCCACAGCTAGCAGGTTTGCGACAGCGCGACAGCCCGACATTCGGCGGTCACGGAATTCCTGAGCCCCTGTCAACCATGTGGCGGCTGTCAGGTCCTTGCCGTGACGTTTCCCCTCCGGAGGCCGGATCCCGGGCCCCAGGGACCCCTTGTGAGGGGGCGCCCCGGACCCGGTCCGGACTCCCTGCAGGCAACCGCGGAGCGCCCGGGCGCACCCTCCTGCGCTTCGAGCGTGGCGGCGGCCGGCCGTTCCGCCTGTCGAGTTCGCCGCCCCACCACCCGTATCCCTCGGGCCGCCTGCCCGGTCGTGCCGGCCGGGACGGCTATCGGCTCTGCAGCCACCAGGTGATCCATGCGATGACGGCGGAACCGGCGGCGGTGGCGATACCGCGAACCAGACCGAACAAGGCCGTGCGGCCCAGCCGCCGGACGGAACGCACGGTGTCCCTTTTGTTCTTCATCGTGATCCTTTCGGCAAGACGTTGACAGGTCCGGCCCCAAAGGCGACGGACCGGGAGAGCGCGGAGCTCGTCATGGGCCGAAGTGGCGGCAGCAGCAGGCGTGTTGCCCTTACGCTCCTGCTCGACAGCCCGGCCGGTGGGGTCGGAACGTCGGCCAGCGTGCGCCGGAGAAGCAGCCGGGATCAGCGGCGGCGGTCGACTCCGGACTCGGGCGCCGAAGGTGCAGGTCAACAGGCGACCGGCAACCAGCAGCGCCGGATCGCGCCGGACACCCGGACCGGGGGAAGCGAATGAGTGACGGCGGAGGCGACGCGGTCGAGGCGCAGCGGCGCCGGCTGGGGAAGCGGCTGCGTGCTCTGCGACTTGAAGCGGGACTGACGCAGACCGCCCTGGCCGGACGCATCGGCTCCGCCAAGCAAACGATCTCCGATCTCGAAACCGGCAAGGGAAAGGGCGCGCCCGAGCGCGGCATGTTCGAGAAGTACGTGCAAGCGTGCCTGGCCGAGTCACAGGCGGGCGGCGCCGTGCAGCAACAGCGGTGGGCAAGCCTGCGGGGGGACTACAAGGCCCTGCAGCTGTTGCTGGAACACGCGCAGGATCGTGGCGGCGGTCCCGTCGGCGCGGCACCCGGCCGTCCCGACGGCCGGTGTCCCTATCCCGGCCTGGAGTCCTTCACCGAGGACACGGCCCAATGGTTCTTCGGACGCAAGGCCCAGACCGAGGAACTGCTGAGGCTGCTCAGCACGCGCACCGAAGGCGGGCCACCGCTGTTCCTGATCGGCGCCTCGGGCGCCGGCAAGTCGTCCCTGCTGAACGCCGGCCTGCTCCCCCAGCTACGCATGGGGCGTCTGTCGCCGGACGGTTCGGACCCCGCGCCGGCGGTTCGGCTCACTCCGGGGGCGCATCCGCTGGAGGCGCTCCGTGCGCAGCTGGAGAAGACGAACGACAGGACCGACGGCCCCCTGGTGCTGATGGTGGATCAGTTCGAAGAGATCTTCTCCCAGTGCGAGGAGAGCGAGGAACGACACGCCTTCGTGTCCGCGCTCGTCGAGCAGGCATCCGGAACCACGAACCGCCGGCCCGTCCCGGTCGTGGTGGCGGTACGCGCCGACTTCTTCCACCGCTGCATCGCCCTGCCCGGGCTGGCCGGAATGGTGAGCAAGGGCAACATCGTGCTCGGGCCGATGACCGAGCCCGATCTGCGCCAGGCCATCACCGGTCCGGCTCGCGAGGCGGGACTGGAACTGGAGCCGGGACTGGTGGAGATGCTGCTGCGCGACCTGGGCGTGCGTGGCGGCGGCTACGAAGCAGGCACACTGCCGCTGCTGGCCCACGCACTCCAGGCCACATGGGCCCAAGGGGACGGCCGCCGGATGACGCTGGCCGGCTACCACGCCTCCGGAGGCATCCAGAACGCGGTGGCCCACACGGCCCAGGGGGTGTACGACGCCCTGGATCCGGACGAGAAGCAGGCGGCTCGCCGGATGCTGCTCCGGCTGGTCGCCGTGGACGACGGCGGTGAGGCCGTGCGGCGCCGGGTCCGCGAGGGGGAGCTCGCGCACGAGAGCGGACCTGCCCGCGTCGCCCTGCAGCGCCTGATCGCAGAACGCCTGGTCACCGCGGACGACGGGGTCGTACAGATCACTCACGAAGCGCTCGTGCGCGCCTGGGCGCAATTGCGGGAGTGGCTGGTGGAGGATCGCGAGTGGCTGCGCGTGCACCGCGACCTGACCGCAGCCGCCGAAGCCTGGCAGGCCCTGCGACGTGATCAGGGCAGCCTGTATCGCGGGCACCGACTGTCCCGGGCCACGGACATGGCCGCCCGACGCCGCGCCGACCTCAACCCGCTGGAAAGTGAGTTCCTGGCGGACAGCGTCATGGCGGCAGAGGCAGAGATCACCATGGCTGCGGCCGAGGCCGCGGCCACCCGTCGCCGTAACGTACGGCTGCGGCATCTCACTGCGGCCCTCGCACTGCTGGTGGTGGCGTCGCTGGTTGCCACGGGTGTGGCGGTAGGGCAGTGGCAGGCCGCCGAGGGACAGCGCAGGACGGCCGACCGGAAGAGTCGGCTGGCCACAGCGAGCAGTCTCGCCGCACAGTCCCGCACGGTCCTGGAAAGCCGGCCCGACCTCGCGAACCTCCTGGCCCTGGCCGGTCTGCACCAGGCGGCCGTAGCCGGGACCAACGCGAGTGCACAAGCCGCCCTGTCGACCCCCATGCATCCGGTTCGGCCGCTCATCGGCCACACCGGGGAGGTCACCGCGGTGGCTGTCAGCCCGGACGGGCACACCGTGGCCACGGGGAGCAGGGACAGGAGCGCCCGGCTGTGGGCCGGCAGCGGGCGTCGAGTGACCGCCACGGTGACCGGTCATACGGGTGAGGTGTACGCCGTGGCGTTCAGTCCGGACGGGAAGTGGCTGGCCACGGGTTCCGCCGACGGCACCGCACAGCTGTCGGATGTCGGGACCGGCCGCCCGGTCGCCACGCTGACCGGCCATACGGATGACGTGCTTGCGGTGGCGTTCAGTCCCGACGGGAAGTGGCTGGCCACGGCTTCCGCAGACCGCACCGCACGGCTGTGGGACGTCCGTACGGGGCGTCCCGTCGTCACCCTGGCCGGCCACTCCAGCAGGGTGAGTGCGCTGGCGTTCAGTCCTGACGGCCGCACGCTGGCGACGGGCAGTTGGGACGACACGGCCCGGGTGTGGGATCTGCACCGCCGTGCGGTGGCCGGCACGTTGACCGGTCATACGGGTGAGGTGTACGCCGTGGCGTTCAGTCCGGACGGGAAGTCGCTGGCCACGGGCTCCGCCGACGGCACCGTACGGCTGTGGGACGGCCGTACCCATCAGCGCGTCGCCACCTTGCGAGGGCACACACGCGTGGTGAGTGCGCTGGCGTTCAGTCCTGACGGCCGCACGTTGGCGACGGGCAGTTGGGACGACACGGCCCGGGTGTGGGATCTGCACCGCCGTGCGGTGGCCGGCACGTTGACCGGTCATACGGGTGAGGTGTACG